>NZ_JBJGZS010000010.1:0-138463 GCF_054050635.1 Geodermatophilus sp. SYSU D00079
GGGGCTCGCCGCCGGGCAGGGCGCCGGGGCCGCGGGCGCCCGGCCCGCCCCCCCCCCCCCCCCCCCCCCCCCCCCCGCCCCCCCCCCCCCCCCCCCCCCCCCCCCCGCGGTGGACGGCGGCGCGGCGGGTGGGGTGCCCGAGCGGGTGGCGGAGCTGACCGGGGGCGGGGCGCACGTCTCGCTGGACGCCGTCGGCGCGGCGGCCACCTGCGAGGACTCGGTCCGCTGCCTGCGCCCGCGCGGCCGGCACGTGCAGGTCGGGCTGCTGCCGCCGGCGCAGGGCCGCCCGGCCGTGCCGATGGAGCTGGTCATCGCGCGGGAGCTGCAGGTGCTCGGCAGCCACGGCATGGCCGCGCACGCCTATCCGGAGCTGCTCGGCCTCATCGCCGCCGGCCGGCTGGCCCCGCAGCGCCTGGTCACCCGCCACCTGTCCCTGGACGACGCCCCCGCCGCCCTGGCCGGGGTCGGCCGGGCGCCGGGCATCGCGGTGGTCACGTCCTCCTGACGGCCGAAGTGGCCACGAAGGCCCCGGTCTTGGCGCCCTCCGTGGCCACGTCGCCCCTGTGGTCAGAGGACCTTGGACAGGAACGCCTGGCAGCGCGGGTGCTGCGGGTCGGACAGCACCTGCTTCG
This sequence comes from Geodermatophilus sp. SYSU D00079, assembly GCF_054050635.1. Lineage (NCBI taxonomy): Bacteria > Bacillati > Actinomycetota > Actinomycetes > Geodermatophilales > Geodermatophilaceae > Geodermatophilus > Geodermatophilus sp. SYSU D00079. Next base: position 633 of record NZ_JBJGZS010000010.1, read on the forward strand.
GGTCGCCGGCCTCCAGCACGACGCCGTCGTCCATGAAGACCAGGGTGTCGCCGACCTCGCGGGCGAAGCCCATCTCGTGCGTGACGACGACCATCGTCATGCCCGACTCGGCCAGGCCCCGCATGACGTCGAGGACCTCGCCGACCAGCTCGGGGTCCAGCGCCGAGGTGGGCTCGTCGAAGAGCATCAGCTTGGGCTCCATCGCCAGCGCCCGCGCGATCGCGACCCGCTGCTGCTGGCCACCGGAGAGCTGGTTCGGGTAGTTGTGCACCCGCTCGCCGAGGCCCACCCGCTCCAGCAGCTCGGTGCCGCGGGCACGGGCGACCTCCTTGCGCACGCCCTTCACCTGCGTCGGCGCCTCCATGACGTTCTCCAGCGCCGTCTTGTGCGGGAACAGGTTGAACCGCTGGAACACCATGCCGATGTCGCGGCGCTGCGCGGCCACCTCGCGGTCGCGCAGCTCGTAGAGCTTGCCGCCCCGTTCCCGGTAGCCGACCAGGGAGCCGTCGACCCACAGCCGCCCGGAGTCGATCTTCTCCAGGTGGTTGATGCAGCGCAGGAACGTCGACTTGCCCGAGCCGGACGGGCCGATGACGCAGACCACCTCGCCCGACCGGACCTCGAGGTCGATGCCCTTGAGCACGTCCACGTGGCCGAAGGACTTCCGCACGCCCTCGGCCTTGACCATCGGCTGCCCGTTCGCGGTCACTTCGAGCTCCCCACCTCACGCGCCCGCCGCGCCGCCCGCTGCGCCCGGGTCTCCCGCGCGCCGAAGCCGCGGCTGAACCGCTTCTCCAGGAAGTACTGGCCCACCATCAGCAGGCTGGTCAGCGCGAGGTACCAGAGGATCGAGGCCACGGCCATCGGGATGATCTGGAACGTCCGGCTGCCGATCGCCCGCAGCTGGAAGTTCAGCTCGCTGGTCACCGGCACGGCCAGCAGCAGCGAGGTGTCCTTGAGCATCGCGATCGTCTCGTTGCCGGTCGGCGGGATGATCACCCGCATCGCCTGCGGCAGCACGATCCGGCGCATCGTCTTGCCGCGGCTCAGGCCCAGCGCGCTGGCCGCCTCGGCCTGGCCCGGGTCGACCGACTGGATCCCGGCCCGCACGATCTCGGCCATGTAGGCGCCCTCGGACAGCGCCAGGCCGAGCAGCCCGGCGGTGAAGCCGGCGAAGATCTGGTTGCCGTCCAGGCCGAGGAAGCGCAGGTCGCCCTCGAACCCGAACAGGTCCATCAGCTGCCGGTCGAACGGGATGCCGAGGTCGTAGGTCGCGTACAGCGCGCCGAGGTTGGCGATGAAGAACAGCAGGACGATCCGGGGGACCGCCCGGAAGACCCAGATGTAGGCCCAGGCCGCGCCCGAGACGATCGGGTTGGGCGAGAGCCGCATGACCGCCAGCACGATGCCCAGCAGGACGCCGAGCACCATCGCGAGGACGGTCATCACCAGCGTCGTCCGCGCCCCGCGGAGCACCGCGGGGGTGAACATGTTGTCGAGCATGAAGCCCCACTGGAACACCGGGTTGGTGACCAGCATGTGGACGAACATCGCCACCAGCACCGCGATGACGACGGCGGCGATCCAGCGGCCCGGGTGCCGGACCGGCACCGCCCTGATCTGCTCGGGCGGTGCCGGCCGGGTGGTCGTGTCGGGGGCCTCAGCGGCCATGGGGGAGCGCTCCGGTCAGCCGACGGTGGGGTTCACCGTCGGGGCGTCGATGGCGCCGTCCTCCACGCCCCAGCGGGACAGCACCTCGGTGTAGGTGCCGTCGTCGATGAGGGCCTGGACGGCGTCGGCGAGCGCCTGGGCGAAGTCGGCCTGGTCCTGGGCGACCACGTAGCCGTAGGGAGCGGCGTCGTAGATGTCGCCGAGCAGCTCCAGCTGGCCGTTGGTCTGCTGCACGGCGTAGGCCATGATCGGGGAGTCGGCCAGGCCCGCGACCGCGGCGCCGGAGACGATCGCCGCGGTGGCGTCGCTCTGCAGGTCGTACTGGTTGATCGTGATGGGCTCCTCGCCGGCGGCCTCGCAGGCCTCCGAGCGGGCGGTGATGTCGTCGACCTGCACGGTGGCCTTCTGGACGGCGATGGTCAGCCCGCAGGCGTCGTCGGGGTCGACGCCGTCGGGGTTGCCGGCCTTGGTGGCCCACTGGGTCCCGGCCTCGTAGTAGCTGACCATGTTGGCCTGCTGCAGGCGCTCGGGGTTGATCGTGAACGACGAGACGCCCGCCTCGTACCGCCCCGACCCCACGCCGGCGATGATCGAGTCGAAGGCGGCCGTCTGGAACTGCGCCTCCAGGCCCAGCTTCTGCGCGACGAGGGTGAACAGGTCGACGTCGAAGCCGATGATCGTCTCGCCGTCCTCGGCGATGAACTCGTTGGGCGCGTAGCTGGTGTCGCTGCCGACGCTGATCACGCCGTCCTCGGCGATCGCCGGGGGCACGCGGTCGGCGAGCGCCTGGTCGACCTCGACGCTGGGCAGCGGCTCGGTGCTCGCCGCGGCGCCGCCGCCCCCGCCACCGCTGCCCGCGTCGCCGCCGGAGTCGTCCCCGCAGCCGGCGAGCACGAGGGTCAGGCCGGCGGCGGCCGCGACGGCGACCCGTCCACGCCGGGTCAGGGATCGGATGGCCACGGGGTGTCTCCCTCCACGGGCGCCTCGTCCGCCGAGGCGCGGGGTGCTGATCCTGCCCTGCGGACCGCGGGGCCGGCGCGGCGAGGTGCCGGGTGACCGCCGTGCGTGGCGCCCGTCACGGCTCCGCGGAGGTGGTGGGGGCGGGCGGTTCGGAGGCCGGCGGGCGGGTCGTCGTCGGCTCGGCCGGGGTGCTGTCGGCCGGCTCGTCGGCACCGGTCGTGGTCGGCGGCGTCGTCGCGTCGGTGTCCCGCGACGCGGTCGTCGTCGGCGCGGTGCTGCGGCTGGGGGTCGGCGTCGCGTCGGTCGTGCCCGTCGGCTCCGTGGTCTCGGGGGCCTGCGTGGGCTCGACCGGCTCGGTCGGAGCGGGCGCCGGTGCGGGCTCGGTGCTGCCGGCGGGCTGCTGGACGGTCCCCACCCCGGTCACCGGGGGCCGCACGTACAGGTACAGCGTGCCGACGGCGAGGAACAGGATCGTCAGGACGACGGTCGAGGTGCGGGCGCGGCCGAGGTGGCGGGGCACCGCCACCCAGAACCGGCGCAGCCCCGACGGCGGCGCGGTCCGCACCGACGGCCGGGCCGTGGGCAGCTCACGGGTCGGGTGCTCCTCGCCGTGGCGGGGGCTCACCGGGCACCGTCCGCGGAGGCGGAGAGGTCCTCGGCGGCCACGTGCGAGGTCGGCGAGGGCACGCCCAGACCCGCCCGGCGGAACGCCAGGACGACGCGGGCACGCAGGTCGCGGCCGACCTCGAACTGCTTGCCGGGCAGCGTGCGGGCCACCATGCGGACGTTCACCTGCTCCAGGTCGAGGGTCTCCACGCCCATGACGCTGGGCTCGTCGAGCAGCAGCGGACGCATCGCCGGGTCGGCGAAGGCCTGCTCGCCGACCTCGTGGAGCAGGTCGTTGACGCGGCTGACGTCCATGGTGGTGGGGACCGGGATGTCGACCACGGCGCGGGCCCAGTCGCGGGACAGGTTGACCACCTTGACGATCTGCCCGTTCGGCAGCGTGATGACCTCGCCGTTGGGCGAGCGCAGCCGGGTGATGCGCAGCGTGACGTCCTCGACGGTGCCGGTGGCCTCGTCGCCGCCGCCGACCACCTGGATGGAGACGACGTCCCCGAAGCCGTACTGCCGCTCGGTGATGATGAAGAACCCGGCCAGGACGTCGCCGACGATCCGCTGGGCGCCGAAACCCAGGCCGACGCCGAGGACGGTCGCCGGCGCCACCAGCCCGCCGATCGGGATGCCGGCGCGGTCGAGCACGAAGAAGGCGGCGATCGCGTAGATGAGCACGACGAGGGTCCAGGTGATCACCTGGGTCAGGGAGTGCCGGTGCTTGGCCGCCTCGGACCGGACCAGGACGTCGCCGCCGGTGGAGCGGGCGTCGATGCTGTCGGTGATCTTCGTGCCCACCCACGCCACGAGCCGGGCCAGCAGCACCGAGCCGATGACGATGAGCACGATCTCCAGCCCGCGGCCGGAGAGCCAGTCCAGGAGTGCGTCGAGTGGTTCCATCGCCCCCCAGCGTCGTCGTCGCCGCCCGGGAACGCCAGCCGTGACCGGCGGTCAGCGCGGCTCGACGAAGAGCGACTGCGCGGAGCGGCCGACGCGCCCGCCGGCGTCGTAGAGGTCGGCGAAGCACTGGCCGGCGCCGGCCGGGCCGATGGTGGTGGCCGCGTCCATGCCCAGCCACCCGCCGGCCGGGGGGCGCACCAGGGAGAGGCCGAGGTCGACGTTGGCGAAGGTGTCCGTCGTCCAGTCGAGGACGGCGGAGACGCCGCTGGCCGCGTCGGTCATGACCAGCAGGTGCTGCAGCGGCGTCATCGGCTCGCCGTCCACCAGGCTGCACAGCGGGCGGGTCCAGGCGGCGGCCGGGCCGGGCGCGTTGAACGAGCCGTGCGCGAACCGCCACTCCAGCGCCCGGTGGTAGGCGACGTCGGTGGTGAAGAAGTCGGCGGTCTCCGGCCGGCTCTCCTCCGGCCCGGGCAGGGGGACGGCGGGCTCGGGCGTCCCCTCGGTGGCGCGGGTGCGCACCCGCCAGGCGGTCAGCCGCATGAGCGGCCGGTCGTCGCCGGCGGTGAGCCGGGCCTCGACGAGCTCGACCCGCCGGCCGGGGCGCAGCACCCGCGCCGCGACGGCGACCGGGCCCACCGGCACGGGGCCGAGGATGTCGTAGGCCAGCCGGACCGTCTGCCCGTCGGCGATCCCGCCGGCCGCCTCCGCCTCGCGGGCCAGCAGCGCCGCCGGCGGCCCCGCGTGCTGCAGCCCGGGGTCCCAGGGCCCGATCGTCAGCGCGGTGGCGCGGTAGCCGCCGTCCACGGGCTCGTACAGGGCGCCGGGCAGGTCCATGCCGCCCAGTCTGCCGCCGGCCCTGCCGGCGAGTTCCGGCCTCTGCCGGTGCGATCGCGCCCGCAGAGGAGGCGGACCACCCGCGGAGGACCGCCGACGCCGGCCGTCACAGGCCCGACCGGCGGGTGTCCCAGACCGCGAACGCCGTCCACGCGGCCGCGAGGACGGCGGCCACCACCCACAGCCAGCGCAGCGACCCCGCGGGGTCGGCCAGCACCAGCAGCACCGCCACGACCAGCACCGCCCCCGCCAGTGGTGGTGTGCGCAGCACCTGGCCGAGGGTGCCGGGCCCGGGGTAGGTGACGAACACCACGACCGCGACCACGAGGAGGAACCCGCAGAGGCCGGCCAGGAACAGTGCGGGGATGCCGTAGCGGGCCGGCAGCAGCAGCGAGCAGAGGGTGCCGGCGACCAGGCCCACCCCCAGTCCGACCAGCAGTTTCCGGCGCCGGGGGGACCACGACGGCCGCGACTCGGGCGAGGGGGACGGCGGCGCCACGCCGCAGGTGTGCCCCCGCCGTGCGGCGGGCACACAGCCACCGGCGGGCGTTCCGCGGTCGTCTCGCCCAGATCACGGCGGGTTGCATCCGGCCGGCCGGCTCCGGACGGTGGAGGGGCGTCGTCCCCTCCCGTCCCGGGAGCGGGCACGCACCCGTCGTCGATCGAGAGGGAGGAGCGCCGGTCCCCGGCGCCGCACGCAACCGTGACGAACACACCTGCAGGCCCGCCGTCCACCGGGGGCGTGGCGCACCCCGCCGTCGCCCCGCCGCCGCCGTCGCCGGCCGACCGCGGGGGCTCGGTCGACCGCGTCGTCTTCGGCGTCTCCGCCGTCGTCGCCCTGGCGTTCGTCGCCTGGGGCTTCGCCTCGCCGGAGGGGCTCGGCTCGGTCAGCGGCACCGCACTGGAGTGGGTGGAGACCAACCTCGGCTGGCTGTTCGTCCTGCTCGCCTCGGCGTTCGTCGTCTTCGTGCTGTGGCTGGCCGCCAGCCGGTACGGGCGGATCCCGCTCGGCCGGGACGACGAGGCGCCGGAGTTCCGGACGGTCTCCTGGGTGGCGATGATGTTCAGCGCCGGCATGGGCATCGGGCTGATGTTCTTCGGCGTCAGCGAGCCGCTGAGCCACTACGTCTCCCCGCCGCCGCGCACCGTGACCGCCGAGACACCCGAGGCGGTGCAGACGGCGATGGCCACGACGCTGTTCCACTGGTCGCTGCACCCGTGGGCGATCTACGCCGTCGTCGGGCTCGCCATCGCCTACGGCACCTTCCGCCGGGGCCGCCGGCAGCTGATCAGCGCCGCGTTCGCCCCGCTGTTCGGCACCCACCGCACCGAGGGCTGGGCCGGCCGGACGATCGACGTCCTGGCGATCTTCGCGACGCTGTTCGGGTCGGCGGCCTCCCTCGGCCTCGGTGCCCTGCAGATCGGCAGCGGCATGGAGATCCTGGGCTGGGCCGGGGACCTCGGCAACGGCCTGCTCGTGGTGGTCATCGCCGTCCTGACCGCGGCGTTCGTCGCCTCGGCGGTCTCCGGCATCGCCAAGGGCATCCAGTGGCTGGCCAACACGAACATGGTCCTGGCCGTCATCCTGGCCGTGTTCGTCTTCGCCGTCGGCCCGACGGTGTTCATCCTCAACCTGCTGCCCTCGACGATCGGCAACTACGTCAGCGACCTGGGGCAGATGGCCGCCCGCACCGAGGCCGCCGGTGGCGACGCGATGGCCGAGTGGCTGCGCGGCTGGACGGTCTTCTACTGGGCGTGGTGGATCAGCTGGACGCCGTTCGTGGGGCTGTTCATCGCCCGGATCAGCCGGGGGCGCACGATCCGCCAGTTCGTCACCGGCGTCCTGCTGGTGCCCAGCGTCGTGAGCCTGGTCTGGTTCGCCGTCTTCGGTGGCGCCGGCATCGCCGCCCAGCGCGGGGGCGCCGACGTCGCCGGCCAGGGGACGACGGAGGGGCAGCTGTTCGGCGTGCTCGACACCTTCCCGCTGGCCACCGTGATGACCGTGCTGGTCATGGTGCTGGTCGCGATCTTCTTCGTGTCGGGCGCCGACGCGGCGTCGGTCGTCATGGGCTCACTGTCGGAGCGGGGCACGCTGTCCCCGAGCCGCTCGACGGTCGTGTTCTGGGGCGTCGTCATGGGCGCGGTCGCCGCGATCATGCTGCTGGTCGGCGGCGACGAGGCGCTGACCGGCCTGCAGAACCTGACGATCATCGCCGCGCTGCCCTTCGCCCTGGTGATGGTGGGCCTGGCCGTGTCGCTGGCCAAGGACGTGCGGACCGACCCGATGGTGCTGCGGCGCACGGTCGCGGTGGAGGCGGTCGAGCAGGCCGTCGTGGAGGGCATCACCCGGCACGGCGAGGACTTCGTGCTGGTGGTCGAGCCGGCCCCGGACACCGACGGTGACGGGGTGCCCGACGGCCCGGTGCAGGCCGTCGCCCACCCGGTGGACGGCGGGGACCGGCACGTCCCGGACGTCGGCTCCCCGGTCCCCGACCGCGGCGGGCGATGAGTCCTGCCGGCCGGCCCCGTCTCACCTGTGACGGGGCCGACCGGGCCCCCGGACGACGGGACCGACGACCGTGCGCATGATCTTCGTGAACCTCCCCGTGCGGGACCTCGCCGCCGCCAAGGCGTTCTACGGCGGCCTGGGGTTCTCCTTCAACGAGCAGTTCTCCGACGAGCGGACGGCCTCGGTCGTCGTCGACGAGAACATCGTGGTCATGCTGCTGACCCGCGACCGGTTCGCCGACTTCGTGACCGGCGAGGTGGGCGACCCCACGCAGTCCACCACCGTGCTCAACGGCCTGTCGGCGGGCAGCCGCGAGGAGGTCGACCAGCTGGTCGAGCGGGCCCTGGCACACGGCGGGAAGCCGTGGCTGCCGCCCCAGGACCACGGCTCCATGTACGGCGCCAGCTTCACCGACCCCGACGGGCACGTCTGGGAGGTCGTCTGGATGGACCCCTCCGCGGTGCAGTGAACGCTGCCGAGGCCCTGGCCGGGGTGCTCACCGCAGCGGCGCCCCGGCCCGAGCTGGCCGACCGGCTGGCGGTCTTCGCGCCGCTGGTCGGCAGCTGGGAGCTGCGCGTCACCGACGTCGCGGCCGACGGCTCGGAGACGGAGCGGGACGGCGAGTGGCACTTCGCCTGGGCCCTGGACGGGCGGGCGCTGGCCGACGTCTGGATCAGCCCGTCCCGGGCCGCTCGCGCCCGCGGTGCTCCCGACGGCGAGTGGGGCATGAGCCTGCGGTTCTGGGACGAGGCGCTCGGCCGCTACCGGTCCACCTGGCACGGCCCGGCACGCGGCTGGGTCATCCCGTTCACCGCCACGCCGTCCCCGGACGGACTGGTCCTGGCCGGCGAGCGTGACGGCACCCGGCTGCGCTGGGTCTTCTCCGAGGTCGGCGCCGACGGGTTCCGCTGGCGGGCCGAGGAGGACGACGGCGCCGGGTTCCGGGTGCGCCAGCGCTTCGTCGCCGTCCGCCGCGCCTGAGCCACCGGCGCCCGGGGAGGTAGGTGGCACGGGGCGCTACGGGGACTACGTTCTCGCCATGCCGCGCCCCGCCCTCGGATACGCCGCCACCGTCGCCGCCGCGGGGTTCTTCGCCGTCAACGGCACCGTCTCGACCCTGGCCCTCCAGGCCGGCATCCCGCCCACCCGGCTGACCGCGCTGCGTTGCGTCGGCGCGGCCGTGGGTCTGCTCGTCGTCCTGGCGGTGGTGTCCCCCGGGCGGCTGCGGATCACCTGGCGGGAGGTGCCCTTCCTCGCCGTCTTCGGGGTGGTGGGGGTCGCCCTGACCCAGTTCCTCTACTACGTGGCCATCGGCCGGCTGCCGGTCGGCATCGCGCTGGTCTTCGAGATGACCGCGCCGGTGTTCATCGCCCTCTACGTGTGGCTGGTCCGCCGCGAGCAGGTGCGCAGCCGGCTGTGGGTGGCCCTGCTGCTGTCGCTGTCCGGCCTGGTCTTCGTGGCCGAGGTGTGGCAGGGCGGCGGCTCCCTGGACCCGCTCGGGGTGGCCGCCGGGCTCGCCGCGGCCCTGTGCCTGGCCACCTACTACCTGATGGGGGAGCGCGGCACGGTGACCCGGGACCCGGTGGGCCTGACCTGCTGGAGCTTCGTCGCCGCCGGGCTGTTCTGGTCGGTGGCCGCGCCGTGGTGGGAGTTCGACGCCGGGGTGCTCGCCGAGCGGGTGCCGGTGTCGGTCGGCGCGCTGGAGCTGCCGCTGTGGGTGCTGGTCGCGTGGATCGTCGTGCTCGGGGCGATGGTGCCGTTCTGGCTGTCCATCGCGGCGCTGCGGCACCTGGCGCCGACGACCGCGGGCCTCGTCGCCACCGTCGAGCCGGTGCTGGCGTCGGTGGTGGCCTGGCTGTGGGTGGAGCAGGTGCTCTCGGGCTGGCAGGTGCTCGGCGGGATCGTCGTCCTGGTGGGGATCGGCCTGGCCCAGACCGCGCGGTCGGCGCCCACGACGGCGGCGGTGCCGGAGACCGTCGCGCCGTCCTGAGGCGGGCCGGGCGGTGTCGAGATCCCGTGGTCTCACACGTTCCGGACGTGCCGGGCGTGCGAGATCACGGGATCTCGACCGGTGGAGGGGTTGCCCTCAGGTGAGCTTCCGGGCCTGGGTGAGGTAGCCGGCCAGCTCCTCCATGTAGGCGGCCTGGGCCACGTGGTCCATCCCGATGTACTTCCACGGGTACAGCTGGCCGGCCTGCACCGCGGGCAGCAGGGCGGCGGTCGGCTGCGCCGCGTACTCCTCCGGGGTCATGCTGAACCGCAGCGAGTAGAGGATCACGTCGCTGCGGAACCGGGGGACCTCCTCCCAGCCGACCGAGTGCCAGAAGTAGTCCTCGCCCTCGCGGACGTCGACGAACTGCACGCCGAGGTCCTCGTACAGGTGCAGCGACGGGTCGTCGGCGGCGATGCCCATCCACCACCCGTCGCTCGGGGTGGCGTAGACCGGCAGCACGGTGACCCCGCTCGCGGCGGCCGTGGAGAGGGTCTGCGAGGCCGCCTCGAAGTCCGCGCGGGCCTGGTCGACCACGGCGCTGTCGGCACCGAGGGACTCGGCGAGCTCGACGGTCCGCTCGATGACGTCGGCGGCCGAGCCGCGGTAGGCGATCGCGACGATCGGGGCGATCTGGGCGACCTGCTCCTGCTGCTCGACCGACTCGAAGCCGTACAGCGGCTGGGTCTCGTCGATCGTGCCCGCGGCGTCGGTCGGGTAGACCGCGGTGACGATGAGGTCGGGGTCGGCCGCGGCCAGCTGCTCGAGGTCGATCTGCCCGTAGCTCTCGCCCAGGATCGTCAGGTCGGTGAGGTCCTTGCCGTCGAAGGCGACGTCGTCCGCGGCGGAGGTCTGCCCGAAGCCGGCCACCGGCTCGACGCCGTAGTTCCACAGCGAGGCGATGACGTCGTTGAGGCCGGCGATGCGGGTCGGCGTCCGGTCCAGCTCGACGGTGTTCCCGAGGTCGTCGGTGAACTCCCAGCCGCCATCCCCCGAGGCGCTGGTGCCGGCGGGGTCGTCGGAGCAGCCGGCGGCCGCGAGCAGGGCGGCCACGGTGAGGGCGGCGCCGATCAGGCGGCGCGGCGTGCGGTGCAACGGGGTCTCCTCGCAGGTCGTCGCGGGGGGTGGTTCCCCCGAGCGGCGGCTTAGGTTAGCCTCACCTGTGCTGCCGTCCGCAAGGGTCGGGGCGCCGGGAGAGAGTGGGGACGACGCATGACCGTCACCGTCGAGACCGCGGTCGAGGCCGCCCCCGAGTGGGCCTTCTTCGAGGCCACGGTGGCCGCCGTCCGCCGGCTGGGGCCCAGCTTCGTGCGCGTCACGCTGACCGGCCCCGACCTGGCCGGTTTCGGTGTCGCCGGGGACGACCAGCGGATCAAGCTCGTGCTCGCCCGGGACCCGGCCGGCATGCGCCGCCTGGTCGAGCGCGGGTCGGACTGGTACGCCGAGTACTGCGCGATGCCCGAGGAGCAGCGGCCGTGGGTCCGCACCTACACGGTGCGCGCCGCGCGACCGGAGCTCGCCGAGCTCGACGTCGACCTCGTGCTGCACGGCGTGGCGGACGGGCACGCGGGCCCCGCCGCGCGCTGGGCCGCCGCGGCCGCGCCCGGCGACCGGATCGTGCTGCTCGGCCCCGACCGGCCCGGGCGCGGCCGGATGTGGGGCGTGGAGTGGTCCCCGCCCGCCGCGGCCACCACGTTGCTGCTGGCCGGCGACGAGACCGCCGTCCCCGCGGTCTGCTCGATCCTGGAGTCCCTCGACGGGACGGACCGCCGCGTGGTGGCCCTGCTGGAGGTGCCGGCCGAGGCCGACGCGATGAACCTGGCCCTCCCGGCGGGCGTGGACGTGCGCTGGCTGCCGCGCTCCGGTGCGCCGCGGGGCTCCCTGCTGGTGCCGGCGGTGCACGCCGCGCTGTGCGAGCTCGGCGTGGTGGCGACCCCGGCGGAGGCCCCGGAGGACGTCGACGTCGACGCGGAGCTGCTGTGGGAGGTGCCTGAGGGCGGGCGCGGGGACGGCACGGCCGCCTCGGGTTGCTACGCCTGGCTCGCCGGCGAGGCGGGGGTGGTCAAGCAGCTGCGCCGGCACCTGGTCGGTGACCTCGGCGTCCCGCGCGGCGCGGTGGCGTTCATGGGCTACTGGCGGCAGGGCATCGCCTCCTGAGGAGACCCCGTGGCCCGGTCGGGGGCCGCACGGGGCGGATCGAGGGCCGCGCTCCCCGGGGGCGCGGCCCTCGCTTCACCGCAGCCGGCGGACCGGCACGACCATCGGCGTCCCGGCCACCGGGTCGGGCACGATCCGCGCCTCCAGGTCGAACACGTCGGCCAGCAGCTGCTCGGTGAGCACCTCGGCCGGCGTCCCCGAGGCGACCAGGACGCCGTCCTTCATGGCGACCAGCCGCTGCGCGTAGCGGGCGGCCAGGTTGAGGTCGTGCAGCACGACGACGACGGTGCGGCCCCGCTCGGTGTGCAGCCGGCTCACCAGCTCCAGGACGTCGATCTGGTGCGACAGGTCCAGGTAGGTCGTCGGCTCGTCCAGCAGCAGCAGGTCGGTGCCCTGGGCCAGCGCCATCGAGATCCACGCCCGCTGGCGCTGCCCGCCGGAGAGGGCGTCGACCGGGCGCTCGGCCAGCTCGGACATGTCGGTCCAGGCCAGCGCCTCGGCGACCGCGGCCTCGTCCCCGACCGACCACTGCCTGAGCCACGACTGGTGCGGGTGGCGGCCGCGGGCCACGAGGTCGGCGACGGTGAGTCCCTCCGGCGCCACCGGCGTCTGCGGCAGCAGCCCGAGCACCTTGGCCACCTCGCGGGTCGGCGTCCGGGAGATGGCGGCGCCGTCGAGCAGCACCTGGCCCTGGCTGGGCCGCAGCAGCCGCCCCAGGGCGCGCAGCAGGGTGGACTTGCCGCAGCCGTTCGGGCCCACGATCGCGGTGAACGAGCCGTCGGTGAGCTCCAGGTCGAGGTCGCGGACGACCACCCGGTCGTCGTAGCCGAGGCTGACCGACTCGGCGGCGAGGCGGACCGGCCGGGTCCCGGTGGGGGCCTGGGGGTGCACGGTGGTCGTCACAGCGTGGATCGCCGCCTTCCGCGGACGAGGAGCCAGAGCAGGTAGGGGGCACCGACGACGGCGGTGAGGATCCCGACGGGCAGGGCCTGGGGCAGGACGGTGCGGGTGAGCAGGTCCGCGCCGATCACCAGCGCGGCGCCGAGCAGCCCGGAGGCCAGCAGCGGTGGCCGGGAGCCCCCGGTGAGGCGGACGGCGATCTGCGGGACCACCAGGGCCACGTAGGAGATCGGCCCGGCCGCGGCGACGGCGGCGGCGGTGAGCGCGACCGCGACGAGGACCACCGCGGCCTGGGCCAGCGGGAGGCGGACGCCGAGCCCGCGGGCGGTGTCGTCGCCGAACTGCAGCACCGCCAGCGCGCGGCTGGCGGCCAGCGCCAGCGGGACCAGTACGGCCAGGGCGAGGGCCAGCGGAACGGCCTGGTCCCAGGTCCGGGCGTTGAGCGAGCCGGTGATCCAGACGTAGGCCGAGGCGGCGTCGAAGATCTCCGCGCGGGTGAGCAGCCAGTCGGTGAGCGCCGAGGCGACCGCCCACAGCGCGATGCCCACGAGCACCAGCCGGAAGCCGTCGACGCCGCGGCGCCAGGCCAGGACGAACAGCAGGACGCCGGTGACCAGCGCGCCGAGCAGGGCGGCCAGCGGGACGCCGAGGCCGCCCAGCAGCGTCCCGCCGCCCGACGTGCCGCCCAGCACGATCGCCGCCACCGCCCCCACGGAGGCGCCCTGGGTGATGCCGAGGACGTCGGGGGAGGCCAGCGGGTTGCGGGCGAAGGTCTGGAACAGCGCCCCGGCGATGCCGAACGCGAGGCCGACGAGCGCGCCGACGACGATCCGCGGCGCGCGCAGCTCCAGGACGATGAACTGCTGGGTCTGCTCGCCCAGGCCGACGAGGGTCTCCAGCACGTCGACGACGCCGATGGGGAAGTCGCCGCGGCCCAGGCTCACCGCCCCCAGCAGGACGACGACGACCGCGGCGGCCACCGGCACCACCAGCTGGCGCCAGCGCACCCGGCCCGAGACCGGGCCGACGCGGACGACGGTCTCCCGCGGCACGGCGACGCGGTCCGGGGTGGTCGTGCTCACGGGCCCGCCAGCCGGCGGCGGCGGATCAGGGCGATGAAGAACGGCGCGCCGACCAGGGCGAGCACGATGCCGACCTGCAGCTCGCCCGGGCGGGCCACGACCCGGCCCAGGACGTCGGCCAGCAGCAGGAACGCCGCCCCGAGCAGCCCGGAGAGCGGGACCAGCCAGCGGTGCGCGGGCCCGGTGAGCGCCCGGACGACGTGCGGGACGACCAGCCCGACGAAGGCGATCGGACCGCAGGCCGCGGTGGCGGCCCCGCACAGCAGGGTGACCGCGCCCAGCCCGACCAGGCGGGCCAGCCACACGCGCTGGCCCAGGCCGCGGGCGACGTCCTCACCGAGACCGAGCAGGTCCAGCGCCGGTGCGTTGAGCAGTGCGAGGACCAGTCCGGCGGCGATGAACGGGGCGACCTGCCAGGCGATGTCGGCCCCGCGGCCGGCCAGCGCCCCGACCACCCAGAACCGGAAGCTGTCGAGGCTGTCGGAGTCGCTCACCAGGATGGCGCGGACCAGCGCGTAGAGCAGCGCCGACAGCGCGGCGCCGGCCAGGGCGAGGGTCACCGGGGTGGCGCCCCCGCGCCCGACGGAGCCGAGGGAGAACACCAGGACGGTGCCGACCAGTGCCCCGGCGAAGCCGAACCACACGTACCCGGCCGGGGTGGTGAGGCCCAGGGCCCAGATGGCCAGGACGACGCCGAGGGAGGCGCCGGCGGTCACCCCGAGCAGGCCGGGGTCGCCCAGCGGGTTGCGGGTGTGGCCCTGGGTCAGCGCGCCGGCGACGCCGAGCGCCAGGCCGACCATCAGGCCGAGGACGGTGCGGGGCAGCCGCAGCTCCCGCACGATCACCGCCTCCTCGCCGCCGAGGGAGGGGTCGGTCAGGGCCTGCCAGACCGTGCCCAGGCCGATGGTGCGGGTGCCGACGGCGATGCTCAGCGCGGCGGCGGCGAGGACCAGGACGACGAGGGCGACGGCGGCGAGGAACCGCGGGCCACGGCCGCGCAGCAGGCCGCGCGTCCGGGGCGGCGCCACCGCTCCGGGGAGCCGGGGAGCGGCGTCGGTCGTCGAGGACACCAGCGGCTCCAGGGACGAGGGACGGGGGACCACCCGCTTCGACCGGGCCGTCTGCCGACACAGGTTAGCCTTCCCTCAGCCGGCCGGTGCACCTCCGGAGCGTGCCGCGGTCAGCGGTGCTGGCGTCGGCTGCCCCCGTGCCAGTCCTCCTGCACGCCCACCTCACCCGGCCGGACGCCGAAGGCCGGCAGCTGCGGGCGCTCCCGCAGGCTGCGCTTGAACTCGGCGAACCCCGGGAAGGCGGCGAGGGCCACCACGTGGTCCCACAGCGCGACGGCGTCCTCGGGGTCGGGCACCCGGCTGATCACCGGGCCGAAGAACGCGGCGCCGTCCGGGGGCCGGAACTGCAGGATCGGCGTCCCGACGTCCTTGCCGGCCAGGCGCAGCGCCTCGTCGGTGTCGGCCTGGACGACGGCGTCCCACGACTCGTCGTCCAGGGCGTCGGCGAGGTCGGTCGGCAGCCCGGCGGCGGTGAGGATCGGCTCGACGAACTCCGCCCGCCCGCGGTGCGCGCCGTCCGGGACCCGGTCGGACTCGAAGATCCGGGCGCCCATGGCGGCGTAGAGCGGGTCGAGCACCTCGGGGCCGCGCTCGTCGCGCGCCCGCGCGGCGACCCGCAGCAGCCGCAGCCCCGCGGTGTGCCCGGCCTCGTAGTCGGGCGGGAACTGGGCGTCGTAGTCGACGTGCCGGTTGAGCAGCCGCAGCGAGATCAGCCGCCACTGCACGGTGTACGCGCGCCGGGCGGCCACGGTGCGCACCCACTGGCTGGTCAGCCAGGCGAAGGGGCAGACCGGGTCGAACCAGAAGTGCAGGTCGGTGTCGCGGGTCACCGGGGCAGCGCCTGCTCGATGGCGTGCCGCACCTCGGGGGAGTCGGGCTGGGTCTGCGGCCGGAAGCGGGCCACGACCTCGCCGTCGGCGCCGACCAGCCACTTCTCGAAGTTCCAGCGCACCTCGCCGGCCTCCCCAGTGGCGTCGGGCGCCTCGGCCAGCCGCTGGAACAGCGGGTGCGCGCCGGGGCCGTTGACCTCCAGCTTCTCGGTCATCGGGAAGGTGACGCCGTAGGTGGTGGAGCAGAAGCCTGGATCTCCTCGGCCGTCCCCGGCTCCTGCCCCATGAACTGGTTGCACGGCGCGCCGACCACGGTCAGGCCGCGCCCGCCGTACTCCTGCTGGAGCGCCTCGAGCTGGCTGTACTGCGGGGTGAGCCCGCAGCGGCTGGCCACGTTCACCACCAGGGCCGCGCCTCCGCCGGCGAGCGCGCCGAGGGTGGTGGCCTCGCCCTGGAGGGTGGTCACCGGCAGGTCCAGCAGGTCGCTCATGTCGCTCCTCGTCGTCGGGTGGGCAGTGGTCGCTAGTCGAGGCCGCTGAGGTCGTCGGGGACGTCGACGGCGTGCTGGCGCAGCGCCTCGAGGGGGACGACCTCGAGGGCGCGGGCGTGGGTGGCGGCCAGGACGACGCCGGTGGCCGCGCCCGCCTGGTAGGCCTGCAGCCAGCGGGCGGCGACGACGCACCACCGGTCGCCGGGGCGCAGGCCGGGGAAGCCGTACTCGGGTCGCGGCGTGCTCAGGTCGTTGCCCAGCTCGCGCTGCACCTGCAGGAACTCGGCCGACACGACGGCGCACACCGTGTGGCTGCCGACGTCCTCCGGGCCGCTGCTGCAGACGCCGGTGCGGTAGAAGCCGGTCATCGGCTCGGTGCCGCAGGGTTGCAGCGGCCCGCCGAGGACGTTGCGCTCCTCGCTGCCGGGCTCGGGCTGGCTCATCGGGTCAATCTTGCGCGGTGCACCCCTCTGGCGCAGCGCGCGGGGGATGGCAGGGTGCCGGTGTGACTGGGAGCACCACGAACGAGCCGACCGTCCTCTGGCGCCCGACCCCGGAGTCGATGCGCGGCACCCGGATCGCCGAGTTCGCCGGCTGGGTGGCGCAGCGGCGCGGCCTGGACCTCGGCGACCCGCCGGACTACGACACGATCTGGCGCTGGTCGGTCGAGCACCTCGACCAGTTCTGGGCCGACGTGGCCGGCTGGACCGGCGTGCTGCCCGACGTCCCGGACGACCGGGTGCTGCTCCGGCGCGAGATGCCCGGCGCCGTCTGGTTCCCCGGCACCACGCTCAACTACGCCGAGCAGGCGCTGCGCGCCGGCGCCGACGGCACCGTGCCCGCCGACTCCCCGGCGCTGATCGCCGTCGCGGAGGACCGCGAGCCGGAGGAGACCAGCTGGGCGCAGCTGCGCGCGCGGGTCGGCGCGTTCGCCGCCACGCTGCGCCGGCTGGGCGTGCAGCGCGGTGACCGGGTCGCCGGCTACCTGCCCAACGTCCCCGAGGCGGTCGTCGCCTTCCTCGGGACGGCGGCCGTCGGCGCGGTGTGGTCCTCCTGCGCGCCGGACTTCGGCACCCGCGCCGTCCTCGACCGGTTCGCGCAGATCGAGCCCACCGTGCTGGTCGCCGTCGACGGGTACCGGTTCAACGGCAGGGAGTACGACCGGCGCGACGTCGTCGCCGAGCTGCGCGGCGCGCTGCCCAGCGTCCGCACCACCATCGCCGTCCCCCGGCTGTTCCCCGGCGAGGTGCCGGCCGGCGCCGTGCCGTGGGCGGAGGCGGTCGCCGAGGAGCAGGAGCCGCGCTTCGAGCAGGTCCCGTTCGACCACCCGCTGTGGATCGTCTACTCGTCGGGCACCACCGGCCTGCCCAAGGGCATCGTGCACGGCCACGGCGGGGTCACCCTCGAGGAGCACAAGCAGCTGGCCCTGCACGGGGACGTCCGCCCCGGCGACCGCTTCTACTGGTACGCCTCCACCGCCTGGATCATGTGGAACATCGCCACCTCGGCGCTCCTGTGCGGCGCGACGGTGGTCGTCCACGACGGCGCCCCCGCGTACCCGTCGGTCGACGCCCAGTTCGCCCTCGCCGCGCGCACCCGGCTCACCTACCTGGGCACCAGCGCCGGCTACCTGACCGCCTGCGAGAAGGCCGGCATCCGGCCGGGGGAGACCCACGACCTGTCGGCGCTGCGGTACGTCGGGTCGACCGGCTCGCCGCTGCCGGCGTCGGCCTTCAGGTGGGTGTACGACGCGGTGGGGCCCGAGGTCTTCCTCGGCTCGCTGTCGGGCGGCACGGACGTCGCCACCGGGTTCGTCGGCAGCTCGCCGCTCCTGCCGGTGACCGCCGGGGAGCTGCAGCGGCCGATGCTGGGCGTCGCGGCGGCCGCCTGGGACGAGCAGGGGCAGCCGGTGGTGGGTGAGCTGGGGGAGCTGGTCATCACCGAGCCGATGCCGTCGATGCCGCTGTACTTCTGGAACGACCCGGACGGCGAGCGCTACCGCGAGTCGTACTTCGAGCCGTGGCCGGGCGTCTGGCGGCACGGGGACTGGATGGAGGTCACCGACCGCGGCACCTGCCTGATCACCGGCCGGTCGGACTCGACGCTCAACCGCGGCGGGGTGCGCATGGGCACGGCGGACATCTACGCCGCCGTGGAGTCGATCCCCGAGGTGCTCGACTGCGTCGTGCTCGGCGTGGAGCAGCGGGACGGCGGCTACTGGATGCCGCTGTTCGTCAAGCTGGCCGAGGGCGCGGAGCTCGACGAGGAGCTCACCGGGCGGATCCGGGAGGCCATCCGCCGCCAGGCCAGCCCGCGCCACGTGCCCGACGAGGTGATCGCCGTCCCCGCGGTGCCGCACACCCGCACCGGCAAGCGGCTGGAGGTGCCGCTCAAGCGGCTGTTCCAGGGCGTCGACCCGGCCCGGGCGCTCAACGTCGGCGCCGTCGACGACCCGGCCGCGGTGGAGCACTATCTCGCCCTGGCGCGGGAGCGCGGCGTCCGCTGACGGGGCCGGACGCGCCGGGAGGGCCGTGGCCGGCCTGCCGCGGGTGCTGGCTCCGCTGCTGGCCGCGGTGGTGCTGCTGGCCGCCCGGCTGCCGGCCGACGAGCTGGCCCACCCGCTGGACCGCCCCGCCCGGCGGAGCGCCGGGGGAGCGCCCGCCGCGCCCTGAGGGACCCCTACGGCAGCCGCAGCACCCTCGCCTCCCACGGGCGGAGGACGGCGGGGTCGCCCCCGGCCAGGTTGCCCAGCACGAGCTCCGCGCCGACCGCCTCGGGCAGCAGCTCGCCCAGCCGGTGCTCCCGCCCGCCCACGTTGCAGACGACGAGCAGCGTCTCCCCGTCCAGGGACCGGGTGAAGGCGTACACCTCGTCGTGCTCCGGCAGGAGCATCGTGAAGTCGCCCAGCGCGACCACCGCCGACTCGTGCCGCAGCGCGATCAGCCGCCGGTGGTGGGCGAGCACCGACCGCGGGTCGGTGCGCTGGGCGGCGGCGTTCCACTCGGTGGTGTCGGGGTTCACCGCGATCCACGGCGTCCCGGTGGTGAAGCCGGCGGACGGCGAGTCGTCCCACTGGACCGGCGTCCGCGCGTTGTCCCGGCCCATCCGCCGCATGGCCGCCAGCACCCGCTCGGGGTCATCGCCGTGCGCGACGGCCTGCGCGAAGTGGTTGAGCGACTCCACGTCGCGGAAGTCGTCGAGGGACGCGAACGGGGCGTTGGCCATCCCGAGCTCCTCGCCCTGGTAGACGTAGGGCGTCCCGCGGTGCAGGTGCAGCAGCGTGGCCAGGCAGGTCGCGGAGTCCCGCCGGTACCGCGGGGAGTCGTCCCCGAAGCGGGAGACCGCCCGCGGCTGGTCGTGGTTGTCCCAGTAGAGGGAGTTCCAGCCGACGTCGGCCAGCCCGGCCTGCCACCGCCCGAGCGAGGCCTTGAGGTCGCGCAGCCGCAGCGGCCGGGGGTTCCACTTGGACCCGTCGAAGTCCAGCCCCACGTGCTCGAACTGGAACACCATGTCCACCTCGGCCCGCGCCGGGTCGGTGAACAGCCGGGCCTGCTCGACCGTCACACCGGGCATCTCCCCGACCGTCAGCAGCGCCTCCGACCGCCCGGCGACGACCTCACGGTGCATCTCCTGCAGGAACTCGTGGATCCGCGGCCCGCACAGGTAGGACGCCGAGCCGTCGCCGTAGGGCAGGCCGGGCAGTGGTGGGCCGTCGTGCAGGTGGCCGTCCGCGTCGACGTCCTTGCTGATCATGTTGATGACGTCCATGCGGAAGCCGTCGACCCCGCGGTCGAGCCACCACCGCATCATCGCGTACACCGCCTGCCGGACCTCGGGGTTCTCCCAGTTCAGGTCCGGCTGTCGGCGGTCGAACAGGTGCAGGAAGTACTCGCCGCTGGCCTCGTCGTACTCCCAGGTGGACCCGGAGAAGAACGAGTGCCAGTTGGTCGGCTCCGCACCCGGCGCGCCGGCCGTCATCCCCGCCCGCGGGGGCCGCCACCAGTACCAGTCGCGCTTGGGGGAGTCCCTCGACGACCGGGACTCCCGGAACCACGGGTGCTGGTCGCTGGTGTGGTTGACCACCAGGTCCATGACCAGCCGCATCCCGCGCGCGTGCAGCGCGGTGACGAGCTCGTCGAACCGTGCGAGGTCCCCGAACAGCGGGTCGATGTCCTGGTAGTCGCTGATGTCGTAGCCGTTGTCGGCCTGCGGTGAGGGGTAGACGGGGGACAGCCACAGGACGTCGACGCCGAGGTCGGCCAGGTGGTCCAGCCGCTGCAGGATGCCGCCGAGGTCGCCGATGCCGTCGCCGTCGGAGTCCATGAACGAGCGCGGGTAGACCTGGTAGACGACGGCACGGGTCCACCACGGGGGCTGCTCGGGCATGCGCCCAGCCCAGCACGGCGGGCAGCGGCCCGCACCCGGTCGCGCTACGTTCCCAGCCGTGCCTCCCGGTGTCGTGCTGGTGACCGGCGGGAGCCGCGGCATCGGTGCGGCGACCGCGCGTGCCGCCGCGGCGGCCGGGTGGTCGGTCGCGCTGACCTACCGGGACGACGAGGCCGCGGCCGCCGCCGTCGTGGGCGCCATCCGGGCCGACGGCGGGGTCGCCACCGCCACGCGCGCCGACGTCTCGGTCGAGGACGACGTCCTGGCCGCCTTCGCCGCCGCCGAGCGTCTGGGCCCGGTGACCGGGCTGGTGGCCAACGCCGGCATCGTGGCCCCGCGGGCACGGGTCGACGAGCTGACCGCCGAGCGGGTCCGGCGCGTGCTGGCCGTCAACGTGCTGGGCACCGTCCTGTGCTGCCGGGAGGCCGTGCGCCGGATGTCCACCCGGCACGGCGGGCCCGGGGGGTCGGTCGTGCTGGTCTCCTCGGCCGCCAGCCGGCTGGGGTCCCCCGGCGAGTACGTGGACTACGCCGCGAGCAAGGGCGCCGTGGACACCCTCGGCCTCGGGCTGGCCCGCGAGGTGGCCGGCGAGGGCGTGCGGGTGAACGTCGTGCGCCCGGGGATCGTCGAGACGGAGATCCACGCCGCCGGGGGGCAGCCCGACCGGGTCGCGCGGCTGGGCCCGACGGTGCCGATGGGCCGGGCCGGCCTGCCCGAGGAGGTGGCCGCCGCCGTGCTGTGGCTGCTCGGTGACGACGCCGGCTACTGCACCGGCAGCGTGCTGGACGTCGCCGGCGGGCGGTGAGCCGCGCCGCCCCGGCTCCCGGTCAGTCCTGCGGGGGGCCCGACACGGGGGTGTGGTGCACCGCCTCCACGTTGTTGCCGTCGGGGTCGCGGAAGAACGCGCCGTAGTAGCCGGGGTGGTACTCCGGCCACACCCGCGGCTCGTGCAGCACCTCCGCGCCGGCCTCCCGCGCCAGGGCGAACACCTCGTCCACGGCCGCCCGCGACGGGGCCCGCAGCGCCAGGTGCACCGGGCGGTCGGTGCCCTCGGCCAGCGGGCTGAGCCACAGCTGCGGGTGCCCGTCGGGGCCGGCGAACCCGACGACCGGCCCGTCGGGGGTGTCGTAGCGCATCGCCTCGCGGAGGCCGATCGGGTCGAAGACCCGCGTGTAGAACGCCACGGCGGCGGCGACGTCCGCGGCCTGCAGTCCCAGGTGGTCGATCACGCCGCCGGACCGTAGCGGGGCCGCGGGCGGCGGGGGCCTCCCCGGGGCGCGGCCCGGCAAATCGGGTGCGTCCTGTCGTACCCGTCGCGGACCATCGGGGCACCGGATCCGACGAGGAGGCCCTCTCATGGCAGCGCTGCCGCGCGCACTGTCGCCGCTGCGGCACCGCGACTACCGGCTGCTGGCCGCCTCGATGGCGCTGTCGCTGCTGGCCGCCGGGCTGTGGGCGGTCGCCGCGGTCTGGCAGGTGGTGGCCCTCGGCGGCGGCCCGGCCGCCCTCTCGCTGGTCACCGGCCTGTCGGCCGGCGGGATGCTGGCCAGCACCCTGTTCGGCGGGGTGCTCGCCGACCGGGTCCCGCAGTGGTACCTGCTGCTCGCGGTGGCGCTGGTCCAGGCGGCGGCGGTCGGCGTGGTCGCCGTCCTGTCGCTGGCCGGCCGGCTGACGCTGTGGCAGCTGGCCGTGGCCGCCCTGGCCGTGGGGCTGGCCACGGGCCTGTACTACCCCGCCTACTCCGCGCAGCTGCCCGCGCTCGTGCCGGAGGGCGACCTGCTGGCGGCCAACGGGCTGGAGGGCGCCGTCCGTCCCCTGCTGCAGAACGCGGCCGGCCCGGCGGCCGCCGGGTTCCTCGTCGCCGCGCTGTCGCCCGGGGCGGCGCTGACCGCCACCGCGGCGGTCTCGCTGCTCGCCGCGGTGCACGTCCTCGCGCTGCCGGTCACCCCCGTCCGGCGGGCGGACGCCGGCGCCCCGCGCACCGGGGTGCTGGCCGACCTGCGCGAGGGCTTCGTCTACATGCTGCGCACCCCCTGGCTGCTGGCCACGCTGCTGTTCGCCTCGCTGATGGTGCTGGCGCTCCTGGGGCCGCTGGAGGTCCTGGTCCCCTTCGCCATCCGGGACGCCGGCGGCGGCCCCACGCAGCACGCCTACGTGCTGGCCGCCTTCGGGGTCGGCGGGGCGGTCGGCTCCCTGGTCGTGGCGTCGCTGCGGCTGCCCCGGCGGTACCTGACCGTGATGGTCGGGCTGTGGGGCCTGGGGTGCGTGCCGATGGTGGTCTTCGGGCTGTCCACGAGCCTCCCGCTGATGATCGCGGCGGGGGCGCTGGTCGGTGCGGCCTTCGAGGCCGGGACCGTCATCTGGGGCACGCTGCTGCAGCGGCGGGTGCCGTCGGCGCTGCTCGGGCGGGTGTCCAGCCTGGACTTCTTCGTCTCCCTCAGCCTCATGCCGCTGTCCATGGCGCTGGCCGGCCCGGTCAGCGAGCTGATCGGGTCGGCGGCGACGTTCCTGGTGGCCGGGCTGGCACCGCCGCTCCTGGCGGCCGTGGCGGTGCTCGCGGCGCGGATGCCGGCCGACGAGGTCGCCCACCCGCTCGACGTCGCTGTCGCTCCCGCCCGGCGGCCGCCGGTGGACGAGCTCCTCGACCCGGTGTGAGCCGAGGGGCCGGTCGGCGTCCCGGGGGCACCGCTGTTTGGATGGGGTCGACCCGTCGGGCACCGGCCCGGCGCCCCGTCCCGAGGAGACCCCCGTGGCCGAGCTGACCCGCCCCGACGTCGAGCCGCCGACCGGCCCGGCGCCCGACGACCTGGTGATCGAGGACCTCGTCGTCGGCGACGGCCCGGAGGCCAAGGCCGGTGACCTGGTGAGCGCCCACTACGTCGGTGTCACCCACGACGGCGGCGAGCAGTTCGACGCCTCCTGGGACCGCGGCGACCCGCTGGAGTTCCGGCTGGGCGTCGGCATGGTCATCCAGGGCTGGGACGAGGGCATGGCCGGCATGAAGGTGGGCGGCCGTCGCCGGCTCACCATCCCGCCGCACAAGGCCTACGGCGACCGCGGCGCCGGCGGCGTCATCAAGCCCGGCGCCACGCTGGTCTTCGTCGTCGACCTGGTCGGCGTCCGCTGAGCGGCGTCGCCCGGTGACCGGCAGCGTCACCGGGCGACGCCCCAGGCATGGGCACCGGCTGCGCGGGGCACCCGCGCAGCCATGACACAGCCGGCACCCGCTCCCGGGCACGTCCTCGCGGAGGAGGCCCCCGAGGGCACGGGTGGGGAGTCCACCGGCACCGTCGTCGTCGCCGGGCTGGCCAACCTCGGCATCGCCGTCGCCAAGCTCGTCGGCGGCCTGGTCAGCCACTCCTCGGCGATGATGTCGGAGGCGGCGCACTCGCTGGCCGACACGATCACCGAGGTGCTGCTGTTCGTCGCGCTCAAGCGCGGCACGCGGGCGCCGGACGCGCGGCACCCGGTCGGCTACGGCCGGGAGACCTACTTCTGGGCCCTGCTGGCCTGCCTGGCCACCTTCACCCTCGGCGCCGGCTTCTCCTTCTGGCAGGGCGTCTCGACCATCGTCGGGGGCGAGGAGCAGGGCGACCCGCTGATCGCCTACGTCGTCCTCGCGGTCGCCTTCCTGCTGGAGGGCGCCTCGTGGCTCAAGGCCGTCCGCCAGGTGCGCAGCTCGGCCCGCCGGTGGCGGACGACGCCCCGCCGCTACCTCGCCCAGACCACCGACACCACGGTGAAGGCGGTGACCTTCGAGGACAGCGCCGCGCTGGTCGGGCTGGTCCTCGCGGCCCTGGGCCTGTTCCTGGAGCAGGTCACCGGCGACCCGGTCTGGGACGGCGTCGCCGCGATCGCCATCGGGGTGCTCCTGCTGCTCGTGGCCGGCGCGCTGGCCCGGTCCAACGTCTCGCTGCTCATCGGCCAGTCGGTGTCGCCGCGCATCCAGGAGGAGCTGCGGGCGGAGATCGCCGCGCTCCCGCAGGTCACCGCCGTCCCGTTCCTGCTCACCACCGTGATCGGTCCCGGCCAGCTCATCGTCTCGGCCAAGGTGGACTTCGCCGACGACGCGACCGTCGCCGACGTCGAGCGCGCCTCCGACGAGGCCGAGCGCCGGCTGGTCGCCCGGCACGAGGGCGTGCGGTACGTCTTCCTCGACCCGACACCCGGCGACGGGCGGGCCCAGGCCCAGGCGCACCGGGCGGAATGACCGCGGCGGGCGCGCGGTTGGTCGGCGACGTGCGCATCGAGGTCTGGTCCGACGTCGTCTGTCCGTGGTGCTACATCGGCAAGCGCCGGCTGGAGACCGCGCTCGCGCGGTTCCCCCACCGGGACCAGGTCGAGGTGGTCTGGCGCTCCTACCAGCTCGACCCGACCGCGCCCGAGGGGGAGACGCACCCGACGCTGCCCGCGCTGGCGGCCAAGTACGGCCGCAGCGAGGAGGAGATGCGGGCCTCGATGCGGCACGTCGAGGAGACCGCCGCCGCCGAGGGCCTGCAGTATTCCCTGGCCGACGGCGTCAGCGGCAACACCCGGCTGGCCCACGAGCTCATCCACCTCGCCGCCGAGCACGGCCTGCAGGGACAGATGCAGGAGCGCCTGCTGCACGCCCACTTCGAGGAGGGGCGGTCGGTGTTCGACGTCGACGCGCTCGTCCCGCTCGCCGTGGAGGTCGGCCTCGACGAGGCCGAGGTGCGGACCGCGCTCGGCGACTCCCGTTTCCGCCCCGCCGTCGCCCAGGACGCGCGGATGGCCCAGGCCCTCGGCGCGACCGGTGTCCCCTTCTTCGTCGTCGACCGGAAGTACGGCGCGGCCGGCGCCCAGCCGGCGGAGCTGCTGCTGCAGGTGCTCGAGCGGGCCTGGGCCGACGCCCACCCGCTGGTCACGGTGCCCGCCGCCGACGGCTGCACCGACGAGAGCTGCGCCGTCTAGTCCAGCAGCCCGACCACCGCGCGCAGCCGCCGCTCGGCGTCCTCGGCCAGCTGCCGGACGACGTCGGCCGCGGGCCGTTCGGCGGTCACCAGGCCGACCGACTCCCCGGCGTAGAGGGGTGCGGCGTCCAGGTCCCCGGTCTTGCGGGCCTCGACGACGCGTGCGCAGTCCGGGTGACCGGGCAGCTCCGCCTCCCGGCCGTGCCAGGTGCGGCTGAACGCGTTGACCAGGGCGCGGCCGGGCCAGCGCTCCGGCCAGGCCAGCCCCTGCGCCACGTCGAAGGCCCGGGTGAGCACGGTGTCCTCGCCGGCGGCCGCGGTGACCCGGGCGCGCGCCGCGGGTGAGTTGAGCGCCTCCGGGCAGGCCAGCAGCGGCGTGCCGATCCAGACCCCGGCGGCGCCGGCGGCCAGGGCCGCGGCCACCCCGGCGCCGGTCGCGATCCCGCCGGCGGCCAGCACCGGCCGGTCGGTGAGCGCCAGCACCTCCTGCAGCAGCGGGAGGGTCGCGCGGTGGCCGGTGTGCCCGCCGGCCTCGGTGCCCTGGGCGACCAGCACGTCGACGCCGGCGTCCTGGGCGCGGGAGACGTCGGTGGCGGTGTTGACCTGGGTGGCCACGGCGATCCCGGCGTCGTGCAGCGGCCCGACGGCCGGTGCCGGGTCGCCGAAGGAGACCGACACCAGCGCGGGACGCGCGGCGATCGTCGCGTCGAGCAGTTCCGGCCGGGTCTCGAGCACCCACGCCATCAGCCCGATGCCGAACGGCAGGTCGTCGGCGGCCGGGATCGCGGCCTGCTCGGCGACGAACTCCGGCGTCGTCGCGTTGCCCACGCCGATCATCCCGAGACCGCCGCCCAGGGAGACCGCCCGGGCCAGCGCCCCTCCGGCCACACCGGCCATCGGGGCGCCGACGACCGGTGCGGCGAGGTCGAACCAGCGGGTCAGCGGCGTCCGGATCACGCCGCCCATCTTGGCGGCTCCGTCCCCGGACAGCCGCGGGAACCGCCCCGGAGCCGTCCGCGGCGGTGCCCGGGGAGGAGCGGCGCTCCTCCTACTGGGTGGCCGGCCCGCCCTGCTCGGTGCCCGAGAGCCGGCGCAGGAACTCGTGGCAGCGCCGGGCCCGCGCGGAGTCCTGCTCCATCACCTCGCGGAAGAAGCCCGCGATGTCGTCGAGCCCGGCGTTCTCCGCATCGCGCACGTACTGGCCGTAGTCGTGACCGGCCTTGAGCGAGTGGTACTGCACCGAGATCAGGTCGTAGGTGACGTCCTCGAAGCCGGTCTCGCCGGTGGCCATGGCAGCCTCCTCGTCTCGGAACTGTGGGGGGCCTCACACTTCCCCACCTGCGCGTGCCGAAACGGACCGCTCCGTCTCAGTCGTCCGCCGCGCCGATCCCGCCGGCGGCGCCACGGGTGACGTCCCCGCCGCCGGCGTCGTCGGCCGGGGTGGCCCCCGCGGCCAGCTCCTCCTCGGCGAGCTCCTCCTCGCCGCTGACGGCGGCGTCGTCCTCGCCCGAGGCGAGGTCCTCCCCCTGGCCGTAGGCGCCGGGGTCGGCCTGCAGGGTGCGGGGGTCGTTGAGCGGGTCGGGGACGTCGGGGTCGGTGACGGTCATGGGTCGGCCCTGCCCGCCGGCGCCGCGCGTCAACCCCTCGCGAACGCGTAACGCGTGTGTTACGCATGGCGGGTGGAGGCGCTCGCGGCGCTCGCCGACCCCACCCGCCGGCAGCTGGTCGCCCTGCTGGCGCAGGGGGAGCTGGCCGCCGGGGAGCTGGCCGGCCGCTTCCCGGTGAGCCGGCCGGCGATCAGCCGGCACCTGCGGGTGCTGCGGGAGGCGGGGCTGGTCCGCAGCCGTGTCGAGGGTCGCCGGCGGCTCTACGCGCTCGACCCGCGCCCGCTGCGGGAGCTCGACGAGTGGCTGGAGCCCTACCGCGACCTGTGGGCCCAGCGGCTCGACGCACTGGACACCGAGATCGCCCGCGGCCGGCGGGCACGGCAGGGCGGAGGCCCGACATGACCCAGCACGACGCGCACGCCCGCCGCGGCGTCGTCCGCCCCGGTGCCGACGGCCGGCAGCGGCTGGAGTTCCGCCGCTCCTGGCCCGACCCGGTGGACGACGTCTGGGCGGCGATCACCGAGCCCGACCGGCTGGCCCGGTGGATCGGGCGGTACGAGGGCGAGCGCGGTCCGGGCGGGACCGGCACCTTCACGATGGCCTTCGAGGAGGGCGAGCACACCGGGGCGGCGGTGCGCATCGTCGAGTGCGACCCGCCCCGGCGGCTGGTCGTCGAGTGGACCGCGGAGGAGCTGGGGTGGCGGCTGGAGCTGGACCTGTCCTCCGACGGCGACACGACCACGCTGGTGTTCAGCCAGGCCCTCGCGCCCGGGATGGCGGCCGGGGACGTCCTCGGCGGGTGGCACTGGTACCTCGACAGGCTCGACGCGGAGGTCGCCGGGACGGCCGGCCCGGGGGAGTGGGAGCCCTTCTGGGCCGAGGTCGGGCCGCTCTACGGCCGCGGCGGAGCCGGCTGAGCGCCGTCCCCCGACCGGGTGGGACCGGCCCCACCAGGGCCTTCCGTCCCACCGGGTAGACGTCTTATACGTAATCTCTCTCACGGTTACAGGCCGGGCGTGCGCCGGTAGCGTTCGGCACACGGTCCCCGTGCCGGCGCCCGAGGCGTGCGGCGGGCCGGACCAGCTGAGCAGCACCCACGTCGGCGGCCCCCTGCCCCCGCGTACCCGACGGATGGAGACGTCTTGACTTCTGTGGCCACCCCCGGTCTCGACACCGCCCCCACCACCCACACCCGGCTGCTGGCCTGGGTGCAGGAGATGGCGGAGCTGACCACCCCCGACCAGGTCGTCTGGGTGGACGGGACCGACGAGGAGTGGGAGCGCCTCACCCAGAAGCTGGTCGACGCCGGCACCTTCACCCGGCTGGAGCGCAAGCCCAACTCCTTCTGGTGCGCCTCGGACCCCAGTGACGTCGCGCGCGTCGAGGACCGCACCTTCATCTGCTCGGTCGACGAGGCCGACGCGGGGCCGACCAACAACTGGATGGCCCCCGACGAGATGAAGTCGATCATGACCGAGCTGTACCGCGGGTGCATGCGCGGCCGGACGATGTACGTCATCCCGTTCTGCATGGGCCCGGTCGAGGCCGAGAACCCCATGTTCGGCGTCGAGCTCACCGACTCGGAGTACGTCGTCGTCTCGATGCGGGTCATGGCCCGCATCGGCACGCCCATCCTCGAGGCGATGGGCGAGGACCGCCCCTTCGTGCCGGCGATGCACTCCCTCGGCGCCCCGCTGGAGCCCGGCCAGGCCGACGTGCCGTGGCCGTGCAGCTCCACGAAGTACATCGTGCAGTTCCCCGAGGAGCGGGCCATCTGGTCCTACGGCTCCGGGTACGGCGGCAACGCGCTGCTGGGCAAGAAGTGCTACTCGCTGCGGATCGCCTCGGTCATGGCCCGCGACGAGGGCTGGCTGGCCGAGCACATGCTGATCCTCAAGCTGACCAGCCCCGAGCAGAAGACGTACTACGTCGCCGCGGCCTTCCCCTCGGCCTGCGGCAAGACCAACCTGGCGATGCTCGAGCCGACCATCCCGGGCTGGACGGTCGAGACCCTCGGCGACGACATCGCCTGGATGCGCTTCGGCGAGGACGGCCGGCTCTACGCCGTCAACCCCGAGTTCGGCCTGTTCGGCGTCGCGCCGGGCACCGGCTGGGACACCAACCCCAACGCCATGCGCACCATCGAGAAGGGCAACTCGGTCTTCACCAACGTCGCCCTGACCGACGACGGTGACGTCTGGTGGGAGGGCATGACCGACGAGGCCCCCGCCCACCTCACCGACTGGAAGGGCCGGGACTGGACGCCGGACAGCGACGAGCCCTCGTCGCACCCGAACTCGCGGTTCTGCACCCCGATCACCCAGTGCCCGATCCTGGCCCCGGAGTACTCCGACCCGCAGGGCGTGCCGATCTCCGCGATCCTGTTCGGCGGCCGCCGCAAGACGACCGTCCCGCTGGTCACCGAGGCCCGCGACTGGAACCACGGCGTCTTCATGGGGGCCACGCTCTCCTCGGAGACCACCGCCGCGGCCACCGGCGCGGTCGGCGTCGTCCGCCGCGACCCGTTCGCCATGCTGCCGTTCATCGGCTACAACGCCGGCGACTACTTCCGGCACTGGGTCGAGACCGGCAAGGCCGGCGACGCCGCCCGGCTGCCGAAGATCTTCTACGTCAACTGGTTCCGGCGTGACGAGGACGGCGGCTTCCTGTGGCCGGGCTTCGGGGAGAACAGCCGGGTCCTCAAGTGGGTCGTCGAGCGCCTCGAGGGCACCGCGGCCGCCGTCGAGACGCCGATCGGGCACGTCCCGACCGCCGACTCGCTGGACGTCTCGGGTCTGGACCTGGGCGAGGAGCAGCTCCGCAAGGCCCTCGCCGTCGACGCCGACGAGTGGCGCGCGGAGATCCCGCAGATCACCGAGTGGTTCGAGAAGTTCGGCGACAAGCTGCCCAGCACCATGTGGGACGAGCTCGCCATCCTGGAGCACCGCCTCTCCTGAGGGGCGCCTCCCTGGAGGGCCCAGGCCCCGCACCGGTCAACGGCGACCGGTGCGGGGCCTGTTCCGTTCCCGCGGCCGGGCCGACCTGGGCCGATGCCCGCCGACCGGCCACCGCCCGGTCGGTCGGTTAGCGTGACCGCACGTAGTCCCGACCGACCGCCACCTGAGACGACAGGTCCTGCACCCGTGCCCAACCCCTACCTCTCCGTGCTCCGCACCCCGCACGCGCTGCCGATGGTCCTGGCCGCGTTCGTCGGGCGGCTGCCACTGTCGATGGTGGGTCTGGGCTCGGTCCTGCTGATCGCGTCGGAGACCGGTTCCTACGGTCTCGGCGGCGTGGTCGCCGCCACCGGCGCGGTCACCACCGCGATCTCCGGACCGCTCATCGGCCGCTGGGCCGACACCCACGGGCAGCGCCGCACGCTGCTGCCGGTCGTGGTGGTCTTCGTCGCCGCCGGTTGCGTGTTCCTGCCGGCGGTCAAGCAGGACTGGCCGCTGTGGACCGTCTTCATCTCCGCCGGGGTGGCCGGCGCGTGCATCCCGCCGGTCTCCTCGATGATCCGGGTGCGCTGGACGCACCTGCTGCGCGGCACGCACCGGCTGCCGACCGCGCTGGCGATGGAGTCGGTCCTGGACGAGTTCGTCTTCATCGTCGGACCGGTGCTGGTCACCTTCCTGTCGACGACCGGGCACGCCACCTCCGGTGTGGTCACCGCGTTCACCCTCGCCGTCGTCGGCAGCCTGCTGTTCGCCGCGCAGGGCGCCACCGAGCCCCCGCCGCACGGGCACGCGGCGCGCACCGGGCCGGCGGCGATCCGCAGCGCCGGCATCCGCGTGCTGTTCGTGGTGGGCGCGGCGGTGGGCGCCATCCTGGGCACCCTGGAGATCGCACTGGTCGCCTTCGCCGACGAGGTGGACGCCAAGTCGCTGTCCGGCGTCCTGATCGCCGCCCTCGCCCTCGGGTCGATGGCCAGCGGCATCGGGTGGGGGGCGATCCACTGGCGTCAGCCGCTGCGGCTGCGCCTGGCCGCCTCGCTCGTCCTGCTGACCGTGCTGAGCATCCCGCTGCTGCTCATCGAGGACATCTGGCTGATGATCCCGTTCGTGGTGGTCGCCGGGGTCGCCGTCTCCCCCTCGCTGATCAGCTCGTTCACCCTCGCCGAGCTCCTCGTGCCGCGCTCGGCGACCACCGAGGCCTTCACCTGGATCGGCACGGCCCTGGCCCTCGGGGTCGCCGTGGGCACCTCGCTGGCGGGCAAGATCGTCGACTCCGTCGGTGCCAACGCCTCCTTCCTCGTGGCCACCATCGCCGCCGCCGTCGCCGCGGTGACCGTCTGCGCCGCCCAGCGGGTGCTGCACGTGCCGGCCGAGCACGCCGCCGAGCCGGCGATGGCCCGATGATGGGCCGGTGACCACCCCCGACCGCCCCGCCGGGGCACGCACCATCGACGAGGTCCTGGCCGACGTCCGCACCGGGCTCCACCGGCTCGAGCCCGAGGAGGCCGCCGCCCGCATGGCCGCGGGCGCCCTGCTCGTCGACACCCGGCCGGCCGCCCAGCGGGAGGCCGACGGCGAGGTGCCCGGGGCGCTCGTCGTCGAGCGCAACGTGCTCGAGTGGCGGTTCGACCCGGCCAGCGACGCCCGGCTGCCCGAGGCCACCGGCTACGACGTGGAGGTCGTCGTCCTCTGCAACGAGGGCTACTCCTCCAGCCTCGCCGCGGCCTCGCTGCGCGACCTCGGCCTCTCCCGCGCCACGGACGTCGTCGGCGGCTACCAGGCCTGGCGGGCGGCGGGGCTGCCCACCACGAGGGACGACGACGCCGGCTCCGGATGACCCGCGCCCGACCCGCCGCCGGGGGTGGCCGCACCCTCGGCGTTGCCCCGGAGCGGCTGGGCCGCTGGCTGGACGGCGTCGCCGAGCGGCACGGCACCTTCGACCGGGTGGAGCGGGACGCCGACGGCGCCGTGCGGATCACCTGCGCCGACGGCACCACCCTCACCCTGCGGGCGCCGTTCGACTGGCGGCCGGGTCCGGCCCTGCTCACCGCGTTCACCGCCGGCGTCCGGCAGCCGCACCGGGCCGCCGTCCTGCTGGTCCGCCGCGGGCGCTGGGCGGTGGGCGTCTTCGACGGCGCGGACCTCGTCGTGTCCAAGGTCGACGCGCGCCAGGTGCAGGGCCGCACCGCCGCCGGTGGCTGGAGCCAGCAGCGGTTCGCCCGCCGCCGCGGTCACCAGACCGACGCCGTGGTCGCGGCGGCCGCGGACACCGCCGTCCGGGTGCTCCTGCCGCACGCGGCGGAGGTGACCGCGCTGTTCCCCGGCGGCGACCGCGGCCTGGTCGACGCCGTCCTGGCCGACCCCCGGCTCCGCGCCCTCGCGCCGCTGCGCCGGGAACCGCCGCTGGAGGTGGGCGAGCCCACCAAGGCCGTGCTGCTGGCGACCCCGGAGCAGTTCCGGGCGGTGCGGGTGCACATCCTGGAGCCCGGGGACGGATCGGCGTAACGTCCTCCGACCGTGTCTCCCGCCGCTCCCGAGACCACCGTCCCCGATCCCGTCCTCCTCGCCGAGCGCGCCCACCTGGCGCACGCGGCCGACTGCCTGACCCGGATGCGTGCGGCGGCCGGCGCCGTCGGAGACGCCGGCGTCGACGCCTGGGCCTCCGAGCGGCTCGGCGCCGCCCGCGCCGAGCGCCTGCGCGCGCTGGCCGCGGACCCGGGCGTGCCCGCCTTCTTCGGCCGCACGGACGCCGCCCCCGCGGGCGGCCCGGCCGAGACCTTCCACATCGGCCGCCGGCACGTCCGGGACGCGTCCGGGACGCCGGTCGTCATCGACTGGCGCGCGCCGATGAGCCGGCCGTTCTACCAGGCCAGCGCCGCCGATCCGCAGGGGCTCGCGCGCCGCCGCCGGTTCGGGTTCTCCGGTGGGGAGCTCACCGGCTACGAGGACGAGGCGCTCGGCGACCCCGGGCAGGCGCACGAGAGCCGCCTGCTGCGGGAGGAGATCGAGCGGCCCCGCAGCGGCCCGATGCGCGACATCGTGGCCACGATCCAGCCGGAGCAGGACGCGATCGTGCGGGCGCCGCTGGCCGAGTCCGTCTGCGTGCAGGGCGCGCCGGGCACCGGCAAGACCGCGGTCGGCCTGCACCGCGCCGCCTACCTGCTCTACACCCACGGCGGGCAGCTGGCCCGGACCGGCGTCCTCGTCGTGGGCCCCAACCGGGCGTTCCTGCGTTACGTCGAGCAGGTGCTGCCCACGCTCGGCGAGGTCGACGTCGAGCAGACGACGGTCGCCGAGCTCACCGCGCGGGTGCCGGTGCGGGCCGTGGACGCCCCGGAGGTCGCCGTCCTCAAGGGCGACGCGCGGATGGCCGAGGTGCTGCACCGGGCGCTGTGGGGCGCCATCGCCAAGCCCGCCGACGACGTGCAGGTCCCGCTCGGCGGGCGGCGGTACCGGGTGCCGGTCGCGCGGTTCAAGCGCGCCGTCGACGACCTGCGCCGCCGCGGCCGCGCCGGTGACGACCAGCGCCTGCTGCACTACGCCGCCGGGCGCGAGCGGCTGGCGATGGTCCTGGCGGAGGACGCCCGCCGCCAGGCCGAGGAGGCCGGGAGCAGCCCGACCGACGCCGAGACCCGGCGCGCCGCCCGCAGCCCGGAGGTGCGCGCCTCCTGCGACGCGGTCTGGCCGGCCCGCGACGCCGCCGAGCTGGTCCGCGCGCTCTACACCGACCCCGCCCTCCTCGCCCGGGCCGCCCGCGGCCTGCTCGACGACGACGAGCAGGCCCGGCTGCGCTGGGCGGCCGTCCCCCGGTCGCCGCGCACCGCCCCGTGGACCGCGGCCGACGCGGTGCTCGTCGACGAGGTGGCCGGGCTGCTCGAGCGCACGGCCGGCTACGGGCACGTGGTGGTCGACGAGGCGCAGGACCTCTCGCCGATGGAGTGCCGGGCCGTGGCCCGCCGGCTGGCGGCCGGCTCGCTGACCGTGCTCGGCGACCTCGCCCAGGCCACCAGCCCGTGGTCGGCGGCCGACTGGGGGCAGACGCTGGCCGGCCTGGGCCGGCCCGACACCGTCGTCCGGCCGCTCACCCGCGGCTACCGGGTGCCCGGCGAGGTCCTCGACTACGCCAACCGGCTGCTCCCCGTCATGGCTCCCGGCCTGGCCCCGGCCACCGCGGTGCGGCGCGGCGACGGTGCCCTGGCGGTCCGCCCCGTGGCCACGTTCGCCGGACCGCTGGTCGACGTCGTCCGGGAGCTGCGGGCGGTGCCCGGGTCGGTCGGCGTCCTCGCTGCCGACGCCGACGTCGCGGAGCTGGCCGACGTCCTGGCGGCGGCGGGGCTGCCCGCCCGGGTGCTGACGGAGGACGGCGAGGCCGCCCCGGTCGCGGTCGTGCCGGCGACGCTGGCCAAGGGGCTGGAGTTCGACGCGGTCGTCGTCGTGGACCCGGCCGCCGTCGTCGCCGCGGAGCCGCGCGGGCTGCACCGGCTCTACGTCGTCCTCACCCGGGCGGTGAGCACGCTGGTGGTGCTCCACCGGGGCGACCTGCCGGCTGCCCTCGCGGGGTGACCGCCTCCTCACGCTTCGGCATCGAGGCCGGGCGCGTACGGCGCGGGTGGTTGTGGCCGAACACGTTCTCTGTTCCAGTGGGGCGTTCCACGGAAGGGGGCCCATGGACCTGCGCACGGACGCACGGGTCAGGACGCTGCTCAAGCTGGCCGGCACCGTCCTCGCGGCCGGGGCACTGGTCGCCGCACTCCTCTTCCCGTGGGTCGGCGGGCCCGCCGTGGCCGCACAGCGCTCGACGGGGCTGCTCGGTGACCTGCCCACCGAGCTGACGATCGACCCGCCCGCGCCCAACACCGTGCTGCTGGCCGCCAACGGCGAGCCCATCACGTACTTCTACGACGAGAACCGGGCCCCCGTCGCGCCCGACCAGATCGCCGAGGTCATGAAGCAGGCGATGGTGGCGATAGAGGACGCCCGCTTCTACGACCACCACGGCCTCGACGTCCAGGGCACGCTGCGCGCGCTGGTCACCAACCTCGCCGCCGGCGGCGTGCAGGAAGGCGGGTCGACGCTCACCCAGCAGCTGGTCAAGCAGACGCTGCTGCAGACCGCGACCACGTCGGAGGAGCGCCGGGCGGCGACCGAGCAGACCCTCGGCCGCAAACTGCGTGAGGCACGCCTGGCCCTCGCGCTGGAGGACGCCTACTCCAAGGACGACATCCTCACCCGCTACCTCAACATCGTGTACTTCGGGCAGAACGCCTACGGCGTGCAGCCGGCCGCGCGGGCCTTCTTCGGCATCGACGCCGCCGCGCTGGACCTGCCGCAGGCCGCCCTCCTGGCCGGCCTCGCGCAGAGCCCCACCGCCGACGACCCGTTCACCAACCCGGAAGCGGCCACCGAGCGGCGCAACGAGGTCCTCTCCCGCATGGCCGAGCAGGGCTACGTCACCGTCGAGCAGGCCACCGCGGCGCAGGCCGCGCCGCTGGGCCTGGCGCCGGCCCCCGCCCCCCGGCGCGGCTGTGTCGAGGCCAGCGTGGGGCCCTTCGTCTGCGACTTCGTGCAGCGGTACCTGGTCCAGCAGCTCGGCCTCACCCAGGAGGACCTGGAGAACAACGGCTACGTCATCCAGACCACCCTGGACGTCGAGCTGCAGCGCGCCGGCGACGCCGCCGTCCTGGACACCCTGTCGATGGGCAACTCGCTGGCCGGCATGTTCACCGCCGTCGAGCCCGGCACCGGGCACCTGCTGGCGATGAGCGTCAACCGCGTGTTCGGCTACGACAAGGAGGACCCCGCCCAGGAGTCGTTCAACCTCAACGTGGCCCCGAGCAAGGGGTCGGGCTCGACCTACAAGGTCTTCACCGCCGCCGCCGCGCTGGCCCGCGGGTACTCCAGCTACTACACGCTGACCACGGGCGACCCCTACGTCTCCCGCGTCTACCGCGACGGGGCCGGGCGCTACGACGTGGAGAACGCCGGCAGCTACCGGTCCACGCTGGACCTCACGACCGCGCTGTACCAGTCGTCCAACACCTACTTCCTCGCCCTCGAGGACGCCCTCGGCAGCGTCGAGGAGCCGGTGCGGATGGCCGAGCGCATGGGCCTGTTCCAGTTCAGCGACCCCGCGCTGCCGCAGCAGGTCATCGACGAGAACCGGGGGTCGTTCACCTTCGGCGCGGAGGCCACCAGCCCGCTGGGCCTGGCCAGCGCGTACTCGACGCTGGCCGCCAGCGGCACCCAGTGCGACGTCGTCCCGGTGACCGCCGTCCTCGACCAGCACGGGGAGCCGGCCACGCACTCCGACGGCGAGCCGATCGCGGTGGGCGACCGGTGCACCCCCGAGGCCATCCCGCCGGGGGTGGCCAACACGCTCAACCACATGCTGGTCAAGGACGTCGCACCCGGGAACCCCGGTCAGACCGGCGCCCGCGCCCACGTGCCCGGCCACCAGATCGCCGGCAAGACCGGCACCGCGCAGGACAACGACTCCATCGCCTTCGTCGGCTACACCCCCGACGTCGCCGCGAGCGTGATGGTGTTCAACCCCAAGCGGAAGCAGAACGTCGGCGGGTTCGGCGGTGGCAAGGCCGCCACCGTGTGGCACGACGCGATGGCGCCGGTCCTCGAGGCCCGGGGCAGCAGGGAGTTCCCGCCCGCCGACGACGTGGTGCAGAACGGCAACACCCGCCCGGTGCCCGGGTGCGGCTCGGTGCGGGCCTGCCAGGCGGCGCTGACCGACGCCGGGTTCGAGCACACCACCGTGCGGGTCGACAGCGCCCGTCCGGCCGGCGTCCTGCTCGGCACCAGCCCGCCGCGCGGCGGCCGGGCCGTCCAGGGGCAGGTCGTGTCGATCCTGGTGAGCAACGGTGCCGACTACGTCGAGCGCGCCCCCGAGCCGCCACCGGCGCCCGCGGGCCCGCCGCCGGGCGCACCGGCGCCGCCACCAGGAGGGCCGCCACCGGGTGAGCCGCCACCGCCCGCAGCGCCTCCGGCTCCCCAGCCGGCCGAGCCCGCACCCCCGGCCCCCGCGCCGGCCGAACCCGCGCCCCCGGCGCCCGCGCCCGGTGAGCCGGCTCCGGCCTGACCGGCCCGCACGCGCTCGTCCAGGGCCTGGGTCAGCAGCCAGCCCCCGATCAGCACGAGGTGCAGCAGGAACAGCCAAAGGCTGATCGCCACCACCGCGCCGACGACGGTCAGGCCGCCGAAGGGTGCCCCGAGGGCCAGCGGCAGGGCCAGGAAGAGCACGAAGCCCTGCAGGAAGCCCGACAGGCAGGCGGCGGTGAACAGCGCACCGGCCACGAGGGCGGGCCAGCGCAGCCGGCCGGCCGCGACGACGCCGAACCCCCACAGCAGCGGCACGGTGAGCGCGAACAGCACCGAGTAGTAGCCGACCGCGAAGCTGCCCAGCCAGTTGCCGCGGTCGGTGAGGTCGGCCATCGCGGCGGCGGCCCGCAGCAGCGGGTACAGCAGCAGCGGGGTGGCCACGACCAGCGGCATGGCGAGCAGCCGGCC
Organism: Geodermatophilus sp. SYSU D00079; assembly: GCF_054050635.1. Classification (NCBI taxonomy): domain Bacteria; kingdom Bacillati; phylum Actinomycetota; class Actinomycetes; order Geodermatophilales; family Geodermatophilaceae; genus Geodermatophilus; species Geodermatophilus sp. SYSU D00079. The sequence continues at coordinate 38,037 of NZ_JBJGZS010000010.1, forward strand.
CCGCCAGCCGGTCAGCGTGTCGCGGCGGGGGGTGAACCGCAGCAGCGCCCGCCGCAGCCCCTCCCCGTAGAGCGACAGCGGCAGCAGCGCCAGGACGACGTCGAGCACGCCCATGCCCACGCCCGCCCGGGCCAGCGCCCGCAGCGCCTCCGGTGCCCCCAGCTGCGGCGGCAACAGGTCGCCGAGCCGGTCGCTCAGCTCCCGGACGGTCTCCGGCGAGCTGAGCAGCGCGGTCAGGCGGAAGGCCACCAGCAGCAGCGGCACCACGGCGATGCCCGCGTAGAAGGTCAGCCCCGCGGCGATCAGCGCGAGGTCCCGGCCGCGCAGCTGCCGTTCCGCGCTGCGGAGCAGGGACGACGCCTCCCGCCGCAGCCGGGACGCCGTCCAGCGGCGGGTCAGGGCCGGTCCAGCAGGGCGCGGGCCGCGGCGTAGCCCCCCAGGCCGCTGACCGCCCCGCCGCGGACCGTGCCCCCGGAGGAGGCGGCGACCACCCGCGGGTGCGCGGTCGCGACGCCCCAGGTGCCCACCTCGTCGGGGGTCGCGGCCACCGGCCAGGCCAGGTCGCCGTGGAAGATGTGGCCGCCGGGCATCGCCAGGGACTCCTCGACGTCCAGCGGGGACGCCGCCTGCAGGCAGATCTCGCCGTCGCCGTCGCGGGCCAGGCAGTCCAGCAGCGGCTCGGCCAGGTGCGCGTCGAGCTGGTCGACGACCCGCCGCACCGCCTCCCGGCGGGTGCCGACCGGGTCGCTGCGGAACAGCGCCGCCGGCGTGTGCAGGCCGAACAGGGTGAGCGTCTGGTAGCCCGCCGCCCGCTCGGCCGGCCCCAGGATCGAGGGGTCGGACAGCGAGTGGCAGTACACCTCGAACGGGATGACGTCGGGCAGCAGCCCCGCGGCGGCCTGCGCGTGGGCCGCGTCGAGCTGGCCCGCGGCCTCGTCGACGTGGAAGGTGCCGGCGAAGGCGACGGCGGGGTCCACGCCCGAGCGCAGGCGGGGCAGCCGCGCCAGCACCATGTTGACCTTGAGCTGGGCCCCGTCGGCGGTGGGTCGGGGTGCTGCGCCGGTCAGCCGGTCGAGCACCGCGGGCGCGGCGCCGCCGACCACGTACCCGGCGTCCACCGCCCGTTCGACGCCGTCGTCGTCGGTCCAGTGCACGGTGACGCCGTCGGCGCCCGGCTCCAGCGCGGTCACCGTGGCGCGGGTGACCAGCTCGGCGCCGGCTCCGCGGGCGGCCGCGGCCATGGCGCCGGTGACCGCACCCATGCCGCCCACCGGCACCCGCCAGCGCCCCGTGCCGTTGCCGACCACGTGGTAGAGGAAGCAGCGGCCGGCCGGTGAGGCGGCGTCGTGCACGTCGGCGAACGTGCCGATGAGCCCGTCTGTGAGCGCCACCCCGCGGACCACGTCGGAGTGCAGCTCGTCGGCGACGAGGTCGGCGAGGGGCCGGGCCTGCAGGTCCTCCCACAGCCGCCGGTCGCACAGCCGGCCGGCCAGCTCCCGGGGGGACAGCAGCGGCTCGGTGAGGGTGGGGGCGAGGTCCTCGGCCAGCGTGGCCACCCGTGCGTAGAAGCGCTGCCAGCCGGCCAGCTCGGCGTCGGACCCCGTCAGCGCGCGGAACGAGGCCGCCGTGGCCGGCCCCTCGTCCCGCTCCACCAGCAGGCCGGCCCCGCCCGGGACGGCGGTGTAGGAGGCCACCGCGCGGTCGGCGAGGGTGACCTCCAGGCCGAGGTCGGCGACGATCCGGTCGGGCAGGAGGCTGACCAGGTACGAGTAGGCCGACAGCCGGACGTCGACGCCGGGGAACACCTGCTCGCTGACCGCGGCGCCGCCGACCCGCTCCCGGCGCTCGAGCACCAGTACCGACCAGCCGGCCCGGGCCAGGTAGGCCGCGGCCACGAGCCCGTTGTGCCCGCCCCCGACGACGACGGCGTCGTACGCACCCCGTCCGTCCGGTGTCACCGTCCCCTCCCGCGGGGTGCTGCGCTCCTCGCTGCCGTGCTCGCGCCCGGGTGGGCCGAGGCGGGTGCCGGCACCGGTCAGCTGCCCTCGCCGGGAGCGTCCTCGCTCTCCTCGCAACCCTGTCCGGGTGCCTGCTCCGCGGTGCCGCAGTCCTGCTCGTTGCGGTTGACGTCGGTGTTCCCGCCGGTCTCGGTGCTGCTGCACCCGGCGAGCACCCCGACGAGGAGGAGGGCGGCCAGGGGTCGTCTGAGGTCCATGCGCTGCACGTGCTCGCGCGGACCGCTCGCCAAACCCCACCCGTCCCACCGGACCCACGCGTCCCGCCCGCGCGGCGGGTTGAGTCGAGAGTCCACCAAATCACATCCGGGTAATTGTCACGGCAGCGTCACGGCCCTTACGGTGTGTGCGTCCGGCGGGGCGCTCCGTCACCAACCTGGGTGACACTCCGCGGACGCCGTCGAACCGGCGCCCTCCTCCCGGGGGTGGCCGGACCGGGGACCCACCGCACCACTGGGGTGGAGCGCGCACGGCCCCGTGGCCGGACGCGCCGGGCGCCTTCCCGCCCGAACCCGTCAGCTGACCCGGTAGGCGGCCGTGGAAGAAACGGAGTGCCGCCGCACCATGGCGTCCCCTCGCACCGCCCGCCGCGCTGCCGTCGTCCTGGCCGTCGCCGGCGCCCTCGGTCTCACCCTCGGGCCGTCCTCGGCCGGCGCGGAGGAACCGGCCACCGCGCAGGAGGCCGCCGCCCTGGTCGCCGCCCGCGGGCACGAGCTCGAGGTCGTCACCGAGGACTTCAACGAGGCGCGCGAGGCGCTCGCCGCCCAGCAGGCCACGGCCCAGGCCGCCGCCGCGGCGGTGGCCGAGGCCAGGGGCGCGGCGACCGCGGCCCAGCAGCAGGTCCGGGGCATCGCCCGCAGCGCATTCACCGGCGACAGCATGGGTTCGCTCCAGGCGCTGATGACCAGCGACTCCGCCGACGAGTTCGTCAACCGGGTCACGCTGCTGGAGACCGTCGCGGGGCACCAGAACGGGCTGCTGGACCAGGCCGTGGCCGCCGGCGAGGTCGCCGCGCAGGCCCAGGCGGTGGCCGACGCCGCGGCGGTCGAGGCCCAGGCCCAGTACGACGCCGTGGCCGCCCAGCAGGCCGACCTGCAGGCGCAGATCAACGCCTACCAGGCCGACTACGCCCGGCTGTCGGCCGACGAGCGGCGGGCGGCCCTCGAGGCGGCCGCGACCGCCCACGGCGGCGGGGCCGAGCGGGCCAGCCGCGCCGAGCGCTCGGCGCCGGCCCCGGCCGCCGCGCCGGTGGTGGCCGGCAGCGGGGCCGTGCAGGCCGCGATCGACGCGGCGATGGCCCAGCGCGGCAAGCCCTACGTCTGGGCCGCGGCGGGGCCTGGCTCCTTCGACTGCTCGGGGCTGGTCCAGTACGCGTTCAAGGCCGCCGGCATCAGCCTGCCGCACTCCAGCCGCTCGCAGTCGGCCATGGGCACCCAGGTGTCCCGCGCCGAGGCCCGCCCCGGTGACCTGGTCGCGTTCTACAGCCCGGTCAGCCACATCGGCATCTACCTCGGCAACGGCCAGATGGTGCACGCGCCGACCTCCGGCGACGTCGTGAAGGTCGCCAGCGTCGATGCCATGGGCGCCACGCCGCGGTTCAACCGCATCGCCGGCTGACCTCCTGCAGCAGTCCCCACACGAACCGGGCCCGGACCCCGCCGGGCAGCTCCACCTCCCAGCGGGTCACCACGCCGGGGTCGACGCTGCGCGCCCCCGGCAGGCCCACCACGTCGTCGAGCACGTGCTGCCACACCAGCAACCGGGTCGCGGACGCCGGCGGCACCGGTGAGCCCGGCGCCCGCGCCAGGTGCTCCGCGAGCACCGACCCGCCCGGGCCGGACAGCACCTCCCAGTACAGATGTGGCCACAACGGCACCGGCCAGCGGCGGACCTGGACGTCGAGGTCGCCGAACCGGCGGTCCTCCAGCTCCTCCGGCGGGCCCAGGACGGCGGTGCGCAGCGCCAGCCCCCGGGGAGCCCGCGGCGAGTGCTGCAGCGCCTGCCAGCGGGTGTGCGCGGCGTGCGCCTCGGCTCGGGTGGCCCCCAGCCGGGGCAGCGCCTCGGCGACCAGGTCGGGACGCAGGTCGGCCATCCGCCGCAGCAGCACGAGGCAGAACTCCCGCCGCGCCAGTCCCCGCACGGGCGCCGACCCTGCCAGCACCCGGCCGTGCCGGTCCCACCGGCCACCGCCGTCCTCGACCGGGAGACACTGCCGTCCACGCGGGACGTCCGCCGGCCCGAGGAGCTCGGGCCGGTCCACAGCCCCCGCGGTCGGCGCCCCCCCGCGGGGGGCGGCGTACCCCGGGTCGGGCATCGGGGAGGATGGGGGGCGATGAACGCCCGCGCCGTCGCCCTCGTCTTCCGTGCCGTCGCCCTCGCCGAGGCCTGTTCCTGGGTGGGCCTGCTGTTCGGCATGTTCGTGAAGTGGGTGCTCGCCTCCTCCGAGCGGGGCGTGCAGATCTTCGGCCCCATCCACGGCGGCATCTTCGTGGCCTACGTGCTGGTCACGCTCCTGGCGGCGCGCGTGCTCCGGTGGAACGCGCCGACCACGGTGTTCGCGCTCGCCGCGTCGGTGCCGCCGCTGGCCACCCTGTGGTTCGACCGCTGGGCGACCCGCACCGAGCGGCTGCCCCTGCCCGAGCCCGTCCCGACCTCCTGACGACGGCCCCCCCGGCCCGCGTCTAGGTTCGCGGACGTGCCCGAACCGGTCCTGCCCTCCACCGCCCGCACCCTCCTCGCCCGCGTCGCGCGGGTACAGCGCGACGGGCGGGCGCCCAGCCTGGTCGCCGGGGTCGTCCGGGACGACGGGCTGGCCTGGTCGGCCGGGCGCGGCGACGTCCCGGAGCCGCACACCGACGTGCAGTACCGGCTGGGGTCGATCAGCAAGACCGTGACTGCCGTCGCGGTGCTGCGGCTGCGCGACGAGGGCCGGCTGTCGCTCGACGACCCGCTGGAGCTGCACGTGCCGGGGACGCCGGTGGGGGAGCGCACCGTCGGCCAGCTGCTCGCCCACCTCGGAGGCGCCGCCGCGGAGAGCCCGGGCGGCTGGTGGGAGCGCACACCCGGCGGGTCGCTGGAGGAGCTCGGGCTGGCCGAGGAGCACGCCGTCCTGGGCGCCGCGCGCCGGTTCCACTACTCCAACCTCGGCTTCGGGCTGCTCGGTGAGCTGGTGGCCCGGCTGCGGGGGCGCCCGTGGGACGACGTCGTCCACGACGAGGTGCTGGCCCCGCTGGGCATGACCCGCACGACCCCCCGGCCGGTGGCCCCGGCCGCGGAGGGTCACGCGGTGCACCCGTGGGCCGACGTCGTCCTCCCCGAGCCCGAGCACCATGCGGGGGTGATGGCGGCCGCGGGGCAGCTGTGGGCCTCGCTGGACGACCTCGCCCGGTTCGCGGTGTTCCTCCTCGGCGACACCGGCGAGGTGCTCGACCCGGCCACGCTGGAGGAGATGACCGTGCCGGCCGGCGTGGACTCCTCGGCGCCGGGCTGGTCGGCCTACGGGCTCGGGCTGCAGGTCGTGCGGGTCGAGGGGCGCACCCTCGTCGGGCACGGCGGGTCGATGCCCGGCTTCCTCGCCGGGGTGTTCGTCGACCGCGAGGAGCGGACCGGCGCGGTCTCCCTGGCCAACGCCACCAGCGGTCCGGAGCCGGTGGTGTTCGGCCTGCTGGCCGACCTGCGCGCGGCCGAGCCGCGGATCGTCGACCCCTGGGAGCCGGCGCCGTCCCCGGTGCCGCTGGAGGACCTCGGCGTCTGGTTCTGGGGCCCGGCCCCGCACGTGCTGCGGGCGCTGCCCGGCGGGCTGCTGCACCTCGGGCCCATGCCGGGGCGGGCGGGGCGGGCCAGCCGCTTCGCCCGGCGGGACGACGGCACCTGGGTCGGCCTGGACGGCTACTACGCCGGTGAGCCGCTGACCATCGCCGCCGACCACCTGGACCTCGGCACCTTCGTGTTCACCCGCACCCCCTACGACCCGACGGGCCCCGTGCCGGGTGGGGTGGACGAGGGCGGCTGGCGGCACTGAGCCGCCCGCGGGCTACGGCCTGTCGAAGGCGTCCATCGTCGTCTTGACCACCGCGCCGTAGACCAGGTGCGGCACCAGGTCGCTGGCCCAGTCGGTGGCCGACCAGGTGCGCGGGTCGGTGATGCCGAGCGCGGTCATCGGCCCGTTGGCGGCGACCAGGACGCCCGCCGTGGTGAGCAGGGTGCCGACCACCGGCTGCGACCGGAAGCCCGCCGCCCGCGCCAGGCCCACGAGCACGCCGACGCCGATCCCGGCGACCAGCCCGGTCAGCGGGCCGAGCCCCTGCACCCGGTTCTGCCGCGTCTCGTCGTCCCCCGGGATGGGCACGTGCGCCTTCTCGGCCAGGGTCTCCACGGTCTGCTCCGGGGTGGAGCTGCTGCCGCGGCCGCGGACGGCCATGTCCAGGTAGGTGACGGCGTTGAGAGCGGTGCTGCCCGCCGCGCCGGCGGCGGCGCCGCGCAGTGCCCAGCCGAGCACGCTGATGCCGCGCCGGCCCTTGCCGATCGTCCCCACCGGGGTGCGCCTCGCCATGGGTGCGCCCTACCCGGGGGACCGGTGGGCACACCCGGCCGGACGGCGCCGCGGGGTCAGCCGGCCACCGGGCGGACGAGGAACTCGGCGAGCAGGCGGGCGCAGCGCCCCACGGTCTCGGTGTGCTGCACCTCGTAGCCGTGGGTGCTCAGGGTCGGCAGCGACAGCAGGGCGGCCCGGGCGGTCTGCCCGCTGCTGCGGGCCTGGGAGGCGTCGGAGTCGAAGGACTCCCAGACCGCGGCGCGCGGAGCGAGGTCGAGCTCGTGTCCCAGCGTCATGAGCCGGTCGCTGATGGCCTTGTCGTAGACGACGGCGTCGTCGGCGTAGGCGACGACCGGGCCCGAGTCGACCGGCACCTGGTACTCCGCCTCCGCGGGGCCGATGTCCAGGGCCAGGGTGACGTCGCCGGGGAGCGTGCGGCTGGCGTGCGCGGCGCCGATGCCGCCCATCTCCTCGCCCACGGTGCAGACCAGGTACACGTCGGCCGCCGGACGCCGGCCCTGCTCCCGCAGCAGCCGCGCGGCGCCGACGAGGGCGGTGAGGGCGGTGCGGTCGTCGAGGAAGTAGGAGCCGACGAAGTCGCCGAACTCCACCAGCGTGCGGCGGCTGGAGTGCACGCAGACGCGCGTGCCCGGGTGCACCCCGGCCGCCCCGAGGGCGTCGACGTCGCGGCCGGTGAACACGTACACGTCGTTCCACTCCATGGCCTGGTCGCCGCCGTCGGGCTTGGTCTGCCAGACCCGGGGGGTCTCCTGGGTGGTGTGCTCCGACCCGAGCAGCAGGACGGCGGTGAACCGCTCGGCGTCGCCCAGCACGGTGAGCGGACCGAGGCCGAAGTTGCCCGGGTACATGGTGCCCAGCTGCGACAGCCGCAGGGTGCCGTCGGGCTCGACCCGCTTGACGATCATGGCGAGCTCGTCCATGTGCGCCATGACGCGCACGACGGGGGCGTCCTGCTCGCCCGTGCCGCGCAGCAGGGCGACGAGGTTGCCGGCGGCGTCCACGGTGAGCTCGTCGGCGAGTGGCTCGAGGACCCGCCGGCAGACGTCCCTGACCTCGTCCTCCTGACCACCGGGTCCGTAGGCGGCGAGCAGGTCCTGGAGCAGGGCGCGGTCAGCGGGGGACACGGATCTCCTCGGGGTGCGACGGTCCGCGGCCCCTACCCCCGGCCCCCGCCCGGGTAGTCGTCGTACCGGGGGGCTCCCCGGTGGCGCAGGAGCGCTGCGCCGGCGAGGCCGAGTCCCCCGGCTCCCGCCGCGGCCAGGGCGAGCCAGCCCCACGGGGACCCGCCGCCGTCGGCACCGGTGCCGGCGCTGCCCTGCCGGGGGGCGGCCGGTGCCGGGTCGCCGAGCGCGGCGCGCACCGCGGCCTCCGTCTCCGGCGTCCAGGTGGTCGTGCCCCCGCAGAGGTCGGCGGACATCGGGTCCTCGCCGGGGTCGGAAGCGCCCATGGCGAGGACGAGGAACGGTCCGTCGCCGTCGAGCTCCAGCCCGCAGCTGGCCCCGGACGCCGCCGACACCACGCCCTGCTCCGCGGCCACGCTGCCCTTCCACACCACGTCGACGGCGAAGACGTGGAGGGCGGGGGCGGAGCTGCTCGCCCCGCCGTGCACCTCGCGGGACAGCAGGCGGCCGGTGAAGACGGCATCGGCCCGGTCGACCTGCCGGGCCAGGGGCTCCCCGGTGCAGCTGCAGGCCGACGCCGGGCCGGCCAGCACCCACCCGGCCGCCAGCAGCACCAGGGCCGTGAGCAGGCAGGTCGTCGTGCGGCGCACCGCGGCAGCGTCCCGCGGACCGCCCTCGACGGCCAGTGGCGCGGGCGCTGGCCGGCCCGCACCCTGTGCGGTGTGGACGACGTCGACGCGCACCTGGAGCAGACGATCGAGGCGCTGCTCGACGACCGGCGGGCCGGTGCCTCGATCTGCCCCTCGGAGGCCGCCCGCGCCGTCGACCCCGCCGGCTGGCGCGACCTCATGCCCGCCGCCCGGGCCGCCGCGGGGCGCCTGGCCGCCGCCGGCCGGGCCGAGGTCACCCAGGGCGGCACGGTCGTGGAGGTCGGCACCGCTCGCGGGCCCGTGCGGGTGCGGCGGCCGCGGTAGCCGTCGTCGACCGCTTCCGCCGCACCCTCAGCTCACCCCGGTCGGGGATCGCCGTGCGGGCGGCGCCGCCCGGAGGCGCGGCTGTACGCGGCTCTGGCTCGTCAGGCGGCGGCGAGCCGTTCGTGAGGCGGGAGGATCTCGGTGCCGTCGGGGCGCCAGGTGCGCCAGCGTCCGTCGGGTGGTCGCTCGACCCGGAAGCCGTGGTGGACCTGGGTGTGGTGCCGTTCGCACAGCAGTGCGGAGTTGTCCAGTGAGGTCTCGCCGCCGTTGACCCACTCGATGAGGTGGTGGACGTCGCACCAGTGGGTCGGCGCCTCGCAGCCGGTGAACACGCACCCGCGGTCGCGAGCCTCGACGGCCTTGCGCAGGTGCGGCGGCACCACCCGGTGGCTCCTGCCCAGGTCCAGGGGCAGGCCGTCGGGGGCCATCACGATCCGGGAGACGCTCGCGTCGCAGGCGATCCAGCGGGCCCGGGCGGCGGAGATCCGGGCGCCGAACCCGAGGTCGGCGGTGCCGGGGCCGGTGGCCGGTCCGACGAGGTCGTCGAGGTCGACGGTGACCGCGACGTGCGGCTTCACCGTGCGGAGCACCGGCAGGCCCCCGGCGGACAGCTGGTCGTCGCACAGCTGCACCAGCGCATCGCCGAGGGTCTGGGCGCGTGAGCGCAGGTCACCGGTACACCGGCTGGCGGCGGCGACCGCTTCGAGAGCGGCCTGGAACTTCTCCCCACCGACGGCGTCGAGCTGGACTCGGGCGGTGAGGCTGCCGTCGGTGTGCGTGGCGATCACGACCGACCGGCCCTCGGTCGGGTCGGGTTCGACGCCGTCCGGGTCGAGCCGGGCCAGGTAGTGCGCGACGGCCAGGGTCAGCTTCTGGGAGGGCAGCGTCCGCGCCGCCGAGGTCAGGGCGGCGTCGACCTCGGCGAGGTCCACGCCCTCCGCGTCGGCGGCGGCCCGCCGCTCGGCGGTGGCGACGGGCGCGATGGCCGTGACCTGCTCGGCGCTGACCTGTCCCGCAGCGAATGCCTCCGCCAGCGTGGGCAGGTGCTCCACTGCCCGCCCGGCGCGCACCAGCTGGGCGGCGGCGCGGGGAGAGAGCCGGGTGTGCCCCCGCAACCACGAGGGCATCGTCTTCAACCCGTCGTGCTCCGCGGCCTGCCGCACGTCGGCCACGCGGACGGTGCGGATCAGTTCGGCGTCCAACCGGTTGCGCGCGGCGAGCAGGACCGCGGTCCGGTCCAGCAGATCGCCGTCACCCAGCGCGTGCAGGTCGGCGTCCGCGAGGGCGTCCAGGACCGTGGTCAACTCGTCCACGAACACCTCCCACCAAAGGTCGATCAGGTGTTCGAAGTCTACCGCTGCCAGAGGGCTCGGGCGACCTGAATCCCCAGGTCAGGCGGCTGTCCCCGGATCTCGAGTGCCCCCTTGCGGGGCCGCGCATGGTTCCTGTACGGAGCTCAGTCGGCGCCGGCGGCCCGGTCGAGCAGAGGGCCCATCCGGTGGTCGACCAGCCGGCGCAGGGCGAGGGCGGTGTCGGTGCGCTGGACGCCGGGGATGGCCAGCACCCGCTCGGTGATCCGCCACAGGTCGTCGGCGTCGGTGGCCACCACCCGCACCAGGAGGTCGGCGACCCCGGACAGCGCCGTCACCTCGAGCACCTCGGGGATGTGGGCGAGCGCCTCCCCGACGTCGGCCAGGCTGCGCTGCACCACCTGCACGGTGACGTAGGCGCCGAGCCGGTAGCCCAGCGCCTCGGGGAGCACCCGGGCGTCGAAGGGGGCCAGGGCGCCGCTGCCCTCGAGCCGGGCCAGCCGCGCCTGCACGGTGTTGCGTGCCAGGCCGAGCTTCTGCGACAGCGCCATCACCGTGGCACGGGGGTCCTCGGTGAGGGCCCGCAGCAGGCGGGCGTCGGTGGCGTCGAGGGCCGGCACGGTGCTCAGTCTGACATGCGAGGACGTCCTAGTACCGAGCAATCTGCGCACCACGTGGGACGCCCCTTGCGCATCCCGGCGGAGCGGTGATCTTCTCGCCGGGGCGGGGGACGTGCCACGATGTGTGAGTGGCGCCACACCCCGGTGCCACGAGACGTCCACCACCGAGCGCGGCCGGCGACCCCGGCAGCCCGGTCGACGGAGGAGTGAGTGCGTGAGCGTGTCGAGCGCGACCACCGAGGTGGTCGACCCCGTCCCCGGGGCCGAGGCGCCCCACCTGCCGCAGCAGCCCGACCTGGTGCAGCTCCTGACGCCGGAGGGTGAGCGGGTCGAGCACCCCGAGTACTCGCTGGACCTTCCGCCGGACGAGGTGTGCGGCCTCTACCGCGACCTGGTGCTGGTCCGTCGGTGGGACGTCGAGGCCACGGCGCTGCAGCGGCAGGGGGAGCTGGGCATCTGGGCCTCGCTGCTCGGCCAGGAGGCCGCCCAGATCGGCGCCGGCCGCGCGCTGCAGCCCGACGACATGGCCTTCCCCACCTACCGCGAGCACGGGGTGGCCTGGACCCGCGGCGTCGACCCGCTGGACGTCGTCAGCCTGTTCCGCGGGGTCGACAACGGCGGCTGGGACCCCGTCGCCACCGGGTTCAACCTCTACACCGTCGTCATCGGTGCGCAGACCCTGCACGCCACCGGCTACGCGATGGGGCTCCAGCGCGACGGCGCGGAGAGCGCGACGATCGCCTTCCTGGGCGACGGCGCCACCAGCCAGGGCGAGGTCAACGAGGCGATGATCTGGGCGGCCAGCTTCTCGGCGCCCGTCGTCTTCTTCTGCCAGAACAACCAGTACGCGATCAGCGTGCCCCTGGAGCGCCAGTCGCGGGTGCCGCTCTACCAGCGGGCCGCCGGCTTCGGGTTCCCCGGCGTCCGGGTCGACGGCAACGACGTGCTCGCCGTCCTGGCGGTGACTCGGGCGGCGCTCGCCGCGGCCCGGGAGGGCCAGGGCCCCACGTTCATCGAGGCCTTCACCTACCGCATGGGCGCGCACACCACCTCCGACGACCCCACCCGCTACCGCCTGGCCAGCGAGCTGGAGGAGTGGAAGCTGCGCGACCCGATCGCCCGGCTCAAGGCGTACCTGTCCCGGAGTGGTGCGGCCGACCCCGCCTTCTTCGACTCGGTCGAGGCCGAGGCCGACGAGCTGGCCGTGCGGATCCGCCGCGGCACCGTCGAGATGCCCGACCCGCGGGGGTCGGCCATCTTCGACCAGGTCTACGCCGAGCAGACCCCGCACCTGGCCGCCCAGCAGGCGGAGTTCGAGGCCTACCAGGCGAGCTTCGAGGGAGGCCACGAGTGACCGCGCAGACGCTCACCATCGGCAAGGCGCTCAACCTCGGCCTGCGCAGGGCGATGGAGGACGACGCCAAGGTCGTGCTCATGGGTGAGGACATCGGCCGCCTCGGCGGGGTCTTCCGCATCACCGACGGCCTGCAGAAGGACTTCGGGGAGGCCCGCGTCGTCGACACCCCGCTGGCCGAGGCCGGCATCCTGGGCACCGCCGTCGGCCTGGCCATGCGCGGCTACCGGCCGGTGTGCGAGATCCAGTTCGACGGGTTCGTCTTCCCCGCCTACAACCAGATCGTCACCCAGGTGGCCAAGATCCACGCCCGCTCCCGCGGGAAGCTGGCCATGCCGATCGTCATCCGCATCCCCTTCGGCGGCGGCATCGGCGCGGTCGAGCACCACAGCGAGAGCCCGGAGGCGTACTTCGCGCACACCCCCGGCCTCAAGGTGGTCGCGGTGAGCAACCCGGTCGACGCCTACTGGGGCATCCAGCAGGCGATCACCCACCCCGACCCGATCGTGTTCCTCGAACCCAAGCGCCGGTACTGGGAGAAGGCCGAGGTCGATCCGGACGCCACGCCGGAGCCGCTGTTCGCCTCCCGCGTCGTGCGCGGCGGGGACGACGTCACCGTGCTGGCCTACGGGCCCATGGTGAAGACGGCGCTGCAGGCGGCGGAGGCGGCCGCGGAGGAGGGCCGCTCGCTGGAGGTGGTCGACCTGCGCACCCTCTCCCCGCTCGACCTCGACCCGGTGTACGACAGCGTGCGCCGCACCGGCCGCTGCGTCGTCGTCCACGAGGCCCCGGTGACCCTCGGTCTCGGCGCGGAGATCGCCGCGCGCGTCACCGAGACCTGCTTCCACTCGCTGGAGGCGCCGGTGCTGCGGGTGGGGGGCTACGACACCCCGTACCCGCCGTCGAAGCTCGAGGAGGAGTACCTCCCCGACCTCGACCGCGTGCTCGACGCCGTCGACCGTTCGATGGGGTTCTGAGCATGGGCGAGCTGCGCCAGTTCAAGCTCCCGGACGTCGGCGAGGGCCTGACCGAGGGCGAGATCCTGCAGTGGCTGGTCGCCGTCGGCGACACCGTGACGGTCAACCAGCCGCTGTGCGAGGTGGAGACGGCGAAGGCCGCCGTCGAGCTGCCCTCGCCGTGGGCGGGCACGGTCACCGCGCTGCTGCACGACGCCGGTGAGACCGTCGACGTCGGCACGCCGATCATCACCATCGACGTCGGGGGCGGCGGCCCGGCCCCGGCGGGGGACGGCGGCCGGCCGGCCACCCAGGCCGCCGCCGAGCCCACCGCCCGGACCGCCGAGCCCGCCGCCGGCCTGATCGGGGGCGCCGCTCCCGGCGGGCGGACCGCGGTCCTCGTCGGGTACGGCCCCCGCACCACCGAGGCCCGGCGGCGCCCGCGGCGGGCCGTCCACGCCCAGCCCGCGCCCACCCCGCTGGCCGGGTCGGCCGACGACGGCTCGCGCGGCACCCCGCTGCTGACCACGGCGCCCGACGCGCGCACCAAGCCGGTGCGGCACGGTGGGCTGGAGGTGGGCCGCGCCGCCGAGGCGCACGCCGCCGCCGAGGAGGCGGCGACCGCGCTGGTGGCCACCCCGGGTCGGGGGCGGGCCCGGCCGCTGGCCAAGCCGCCGGTGCGCAAGCTGGCCAAGGACCTCGGCGTCGACCTCACCGCCCTGGCCGGCAGCGGCCCCGGCGGCGTCATCACCCGCGCGGACGTCGAGGCGGCGGCCGCGGGCGGGCGGCTGGCCGCCGCACCCGCCGCCGCGCCGGTGGCGGCCGGGGCGGTCCAGCAGCGGATCCCGGTCAAGGGCGTGCGCAAGCACACCGCCGCGGCCATGGTGGCCAGCGCGTTCACGGCGCCGCACGTCACCGAGTTCCTGACCGTCGACGTGACGCGGATGATGAAGCTGCGCACCCGGCTGGCGGCCCGGCCCGAGTTCGCCGGGCTCAAGGTCAGCCCGCTGCTGTTCGTCGCCAAGGCGCTGCTGCTGGCCGCCCGCCGGCACCCGATGGTCAACAGCTCCTGGGACGAGGCCGCGCAGGAGATCGTCGTCCACGGGCAGGTCAACCTGGGCATCGCCGCCGCCACGCCGCGCGGGCTGGTCGTCCCGAACGTCAAGGACGCCGGCCGGCTCAGCCTCCCCGAGCTGGCCGCCGCGCTCGCCGAGCTGACCGAGACCGCCCGCGCGGGCCGCACCGCCCCGGCCGACATGACCGGCGGCACGATCACCATCACCAACGTGGGCGTGTTCGGCGTCGACACCGGCACGCCCATCCTGAACCCGGGCGAGTCGGCGATCCTGGCCTTCGGGGCGGTCCGCGAGATGCCGTGGGTGCACAAGGGCAGGGTCAAGCCGCGGCAGGTGACGCAGCTGGCGCTGTCCTTCGACCACCGGATCATCGACGGTGAGCTGGGCAGCCGGTTCCTCGCCGACGTCGGTGCGCTGCTGTCCGACCCCGGCACCGCGCTGGCGTTCTGACGCATGACCGACCTGCAGCGGCTGCTGGACTTCGCCGAGCGCTCGGCGGTGCCCGGCGGGTTCGGCTTCCTCGGCGGCGACGGGCGGGTGGACGCCGAGCGCCCGCTGATGACCTTCATCACCGCCCGCAAGACGCACGTCTTCGGGCTGGCCCAGCTCCTGGGCCGGCCCGGGGCGGCCGCCCTCGTGCGGCACGGCGTCGAGGCGCTCACCGACGGGCCGCTACGGGACGCCGCGCACGGGGGCTGGTACGCCACGGCGGACGACGACACCAAGTCCGCCTACGTGCACGCCTTCGTCGTCCTGGCCGGGGCGACGGCGACCACGGTGGGCGCGCCGGGGGGCCGGGAGCTGCTGGACGCGGCGCTCGAGATCTGGCAGACCCGCTTCTGGGACGACGACGCCGGCCTGGCGGTCGAGGAGTGGGACGCCGCCTGGACGACGCTGTCGGACTACCGCGGCGCCAACGCCAACATGCACGGCGTCGAGGCGTCGCTGGCCGCCGCCGACGCGCTGGGCGAGGACCCGCTGGCCGCGCGGCTGCGGCGCCAGGCGCTGCGCACCACCGAGCGGGTGGTCCACGGCTGGGCGCGGGAGCGGGACTGGCGGCTGCCCGAGCACTTCACCCCCGACTGGACGCCGCTGCCCGGGTACAACCGCGACGAGCCGGCCCACCCGTTCCGGCCGTACGGCGTCACGGTCGGGCACCAGTTCGAGTGGTCCCGGCTCGCGCTGCACCTGCACGCGGTCACGCCCGACCCGCCGTCCTGGCTGCTCGGTGACGCCGTCGCGCTGTTCGACGCGGCGGCCACCCGCGGCTGGGCCGCCGACGGGCACGACGGCTTCCCCTACACGCTGGACTGGGACGACCGGCCCGTCGTGGGCGCCCGCATGCACTGGGTGCTCTGCGAGGCGGTGGCCGCCGCGGCGGCCCTGGCCGCGGTCACCGGGGAGCCGCGCTACGCGGAGCTCGCCCGGCGGTGGCGGGCGCACGGGGAGGAGCGGTTCGCCGACCCGGTCACCGGCAGCTGGCACCACGAGCTGGCGCCGTCGGGGGAGATCGCCTCGGGCACCTGGGACGGGCAGCCCGACGCCTACCACCTCGTGCAGATGCTGCTGCTGGCCGAGGGCCGGCCGGTGCGGGGCAGCGTCGCGGCCGCGCTGCACTGAGCTGTGACGGACGTGTCCCGTCCGGATCCCGGGGGTAGGTCGTCCAGGACCAGTACCCGAGCAGAGGAGCTGACAGTGGCCAGCGTGCAGGAAGCCATCGACGTCGACGTGCCGATCCGCGTGGCCTACGACCAGTGGACCCAGTTCGAGAGTTTCCCGCAGTTCATGGGGGGCGTGGAGCGGATCACCCAGCTCGACGACACCCACACCCACTGGGTCACGAACATCGACGGCGTGAAGCGCGAGTTCGACGCCGAGATCACCGAGCAGCGCCCCGAGGAGCGCGTGGCCTGGACCAGCACCAGCGGCGAGGCCAAGCACGCGGGCGTGGTGACCTTCCACCGGCTCGACGACACCAAGACCCGCGTGATGATCCAGATCGACTGGGAGCCGACCGGGATCGTGGAGAAGGCCGGCGCGGCCCTCGGCTTCGACGACCGGCAGGTCAAGGCCGACGCGAAGAGGTTCAAGGAGTTCATCGAGAGCCGCGGCACCGAGACCGGCGCCTGGCGCGGGGAGGTCTCGCGGCCCGACCAGCCGTGACCTGAGCCCGCACGACAGGACGGCGCCCGCCCCCTTCTGCAGGGGACGGGCGCCGTCGTTCGTGGGCCGGTGCTACTCCGCGTCGAGGTCCTGGGCGACCAACCCGGCGATCTGGTCGAGGACGGCGGGGTCGTCGGTGGTCACGACGACCGACGTGCCCTGCTTGGCGCCGAGCGTCATGATCATCAGCGGTGAGCCGGCGTCCACCGGGTGGCCGCCCTCGGTGGCCAGGGTGACCGGGACGCCGGCCTTGCCGACGGCCTCGGCGATGAGGGCGGCCGGGCGGGCGTGCAGCCCGACGCGGGATCCGACGGTGACGGTCTGACTGGGCATGGGGTCTCCTCGCTGCTGGGGCGGGTCAGGACAAGCGTGCCCGGTCAGGCACGGGCCGGCTGGGTGACGGGGGTGGCGGCGTGGGCGTGGGCCATGTCGACGGCGTCCTCGGGGACGTCCTCGGCCTTGGGCCGGCCGATGCTCTTGGCGATGGTCACCGCCACGGCGCCGACGACCGTGCCGGCGACGATCCCGATGACGAACCAGAGGATCCCGGTCATCGCGAACAGGACGAAGATGCCGCCGTGCGGGGCCCGCAGCTCGACGCCGGCCGCCGCGACGATCGCGCCGGTCGTGGCACCGCCCAGCATCATCGACGGGATGACCCGGAGCGGGTCGGCCGCGGCGAACGGGATGGCGCCCTCGGAGATGAACGAGGCACCCAGCAGCCAGGCGGCCTTGCCGTTGTCCCGCTCGGCCGGCGTGTAGAGCTTCGGGCGGATCGCCGTGCTGAGCGCCATGGCCAGCGGCGGCACCATGCCGGCCGCCATGACGGTCGCCATGATCACCAGCGGGGCGCCGGTGGCGGCGGCGGTCAGGCCCGTGGTGGCGAAGACGTAGGCGGCCTTGTTGACCGGGCCGCCCAGGTCGAAGCACATCATCAGCCCGAGGAGGATGCCGAGCAGGGCCGCCGAGGTGCCGGTCAGGCCGGTGAGCCAGTTGCCCAGGCCGGTGAGCGCGGCGGCCAGCGGGCGGCCGAGGACGACGGCCATCAGGCCGCTGGAGATCAGCGTGGCCAGCAGCGGGATGATCACGACCGGCTGCAGCCCGCGGACGCCGGTGGGGAGCTTCCAGCGGCTGATCCACAGGGCCGCGAAGCCGGCGATGATGCCGCCCACCAGGCCGCCGATGAAGCCGGCGCCCACGGTCACCGAGACCGCGCCGACGACGAAGCCGGGGACGATGCCGGGACGGTCGGCGATCGCGTAGGCGATGTACCCGGCCAGCGCCGGCACCAGGAAGCCGAAGGCCGCCTGCCCCAGCACCGTGCAGACCGCGCCGAGGTACCCCCAGAACCCGTCGTTGAGGCCCTCGGTGGCTGCCGCCGTCGGCAGGTCGAGGAAGGAGTTGTTGAGCACCCAGCTCAGCGCGTAGCTCTGACCCTCGGCGTCCGGGTTGTCGTTGACGATCTGGTAGCCGCCGAACAGGAAGCCCAGCGCGATGAGCAGGCCACCGGCCGCGACGAACGGGATCATGTAGCTGACGCCGGTCAGCAGCCAGCGGCGGATCTCCGTGCCGGTGCCCGGGCGGCCTCCGGAGGACGCGGCGGCGGGCGCCTCACCGCCGGCGCCGGCACCGGGCACCCGGCGGGCGTCCGGGTCGTCGGCCGCGGCGAGCGCCTCGCGGATCATGACGTCGGGCTCGTTGATGGCCCGCTTGGTGCCGGACTGGACGACCGGCTTGCCGGCGAACCGGTCGCGGTCCTTGACGCCGACGTCCACGGCGAAGATCACCGCGTCGGCGGCGCGGATGACGTCGGGCCGCAGCGGCGTGGAGCCCGAGGAGCCCTGGGTCTCGACGTGCACGTCCACCCCGGCGGCCTCGGCCGCGGCGGTGAGCTTGTCGGCGGCCATGTAGGTGTGCGCGATGCCGGTCGGGCAGGCGCTGACCACGACGATGCTGCGCCGGGCGGCGGCCGCCTCGGGCTGGGCGGCGGGGGCCGGGGTGGGCGCGGGAGCGCCGGCGGGGGACCCGACGGGTGCGGCGGCCGGCTCGGGGGCCACGACCTCCTGCACCAGCCGGACGACGTCGGCGTCGGAGCCCGCGGCGCGCAGCGAGGCGACGAACTCCGGTCGCACCAGCGCGCGGGCCAGCGCGGTCAGCAGGGTGAGGTGGTCGGCGTCCCCGTGGGCGGGCGCGGCGATGAGGAAGACCAGGTCCGCCGGGCCGTCGGGGGCACCGAAGTCGACCTTCGGCGAGAGGCGGGCGAAGGCCAGCGAGCCCTCGGTCACCGCCTCGGAGCGGCAGTGCGGGATCGCGATGCCGCCGGGCAGGCCGGTGGCGGCCTGGGCCTCACGGGCGAGGGCGTCGTCGGCGAGCGCGTCGGCGCCGGTGGCCCGGCCGGCGTCGGCGACCAGCGCGGCCAGCCGGCGGACGACCGTGTGCTTGTCAGCGCCGAGGTCGGCGTCGAGCGCCACCAGGTCGGGGGTGATCAGGTCGGGCATGGCTTGCCTCTCCGGGAGGGCGTCAGCGGACGTCGCGGCCGGCGGCCGGGACGGTGGTGCGGGCGGTGCCGGGCGGTGCGGGAGGGGATCCGGGGCCCCGGACGGCCTGCACCGCGACGGTGGCGCGGTCGACCTGGGCCGGGGTGGGGACGGCGGAGCCGGGCAGGGACGCGCTGGCCGCCCCGTAGGCGACCGCGGAGCGCAGCCGCTCGTCGGCCGGGGCGCCGGTGAGGTCGGCCAGCAGGTGGCCGGCGAGGCTGCAGTCCCCGGCGCCGACGGTGCTGCGGACGGCGATCGGCGGCGGGGTCGCCGACCACACCCCGTCCGCGCCGGACAGGAGGGCGCCGTCGGCACCCAGGGTGAGCAGGACCTCCGCGACGCCGCGCTCGTGCAGCGTGGCGACGGCGGCGAGGGCGGCGTCCCGGTCGGCGGTCAGCTCGGCCTCGGTGGCGCCGGCCAGCTGGGCGAGCTCCTCGGCGTTGGGCTTGAGCAGGTCCGGCGCGGCGTCCGGGCCCGCGGCCAGCAGCGCCAGCAGCGGGGCCTCGGAGGTGTCGACGGCGATCCGGGCGCCGGTGTCGCGCAGCGAGCGGACCAGGTCGGCGTACCAGTCGACCGGCGTGCCCGGGGGCAGCGAGCCGGAGAGCACCACCCAGCGCGCTCCGGTGGCGTGCTCGTGCAGGGTGGCGGCGAGCTCGGCGCGGGTGCCGGCGTCCAGTTCGGCGCCGGGCTCGTTGAGCTTGGTGGTCGTGCCGTCGGGCTCGGCGAGGGTGTAGTTGGTGCGCACCGGGCTGCCGACCGGGACCGAGGCCAGCGGGAGCCCCAGCCGGTGCAGGGCGGCCACGATCGGGTCGTCGTCGCCCGCGGGGAGCACGGTCACGACGTCGGCACCGGCCGCGGCGACCGCGCGGGCGACGTTGACCCCCTTGCCGCCGGGCTCGGTGAGGCTGGGTGCGAGGCGGACGACGCCACCGCGCTCGAGGGGCCCGGGCAGGGCGAGGGTGCGGTCCAGGCTCGGGTTCGCGGTGAGGGTGACGATCCGGCCGGCGCTCACGCGACCACGACCTCGACGCCGGCGTCCTCCAGGCGGGCCACCGCGGCGGGGTCGGCCTCGGCGTCGGTGACCAGCACGTCGACGTCGGCCGGGGTGGCGAAGCGGACCAGGTGCTCGCGGCCCAGCTTGCTGCTGTCGGCGAGGACGACGACCTTCTGCCCCGCCCGCGTCATGGCCCGCTTCACCGACGCCTCGGCCTCGTCCGGCGTGGAGAAGCCGTGCTCGGGGGAGATGCCGTTGGTGCCGAGGAAGGCGACGTCGACCCGCAGGTCGGCCAGGGCGTTGACGGCCTGCTCGCCGACCGCGCACTGGGTGATGCCGCGGACCCGGCCGCCGACCACGTACAGCGACAGGCCGGGCATGGTGCCCAGGCGGGCGGCGATGGGCACCGAGTGGGTGGCGACGAACAGCCGGCGGTCGGACGGCAGCAGCTCGGCCAGCGCAGCCGTGGAGCTGCCGCCGTCGAGGAGGAGGCTGCCGTCGGCGCCCGGGAGCAGGTCGAGCGCGGCGGCGGCGATCTTGCGCTTCTGCTCGCTGCGGGTGCCGTGCCGCTCCCCGAGCGCGGTCTCGACATAGGTGAGCGCCCCGGTGGGCACGGCGCCGCCGTGGACCCGCCGGAGCATCCCCGACCGCTCGAGGACGGCGAGGTCGCGGCGCACCGTCTCGGTGGTGACGCCGAACTCCTCGGCGAGCGAGGTCACCGCGACCCGGCCGCGATCGGCGACCAGCTGGGCGATGGCCTGTTGACGTTCCTCTGCGTACACCACCCGCCTCCTCTCTGTGCCCGGTTGTGTGGTTTTACGGTTGCGATGGTGTTGTTCTACGTCCGATCCATTGACAAGTCAACACATTTCCGTGACCGTGGTCACCAGAGGACGCCGACGTCCGCCGCGCTCCTGTCCCCTCCTCCGTCAAGGCAGGTACCCATGTCCACCACCGCCCCCGCCGCTGCCGCCTCGCCCACCGGCGGCGCGACCGTCCTCCCTGGCACGCCGGTCGTCCCCGGTGTCGCGTACGGCCCCGTGGTGCGGCCCTCCGGTGCGGTGCGCCTGCCGGCCGACGAGGGCGTGGTCGTCCGCGAGGACGAGCGGGCAGGGGAGAAGGAGCGCTTCACCGCCGCCGCGGGCCTGGTCGCCGAGCGGCTGGCCGGGCGCGCGTCCGGGGCCACCGGTGTCAGTGCGGAGGTGCTGGCCGCGACCGCCGGCCTCGCGCGGGACCGCGGGCTGCTGTCGGCCGTGGAGCAGCGGATCGACGCGGGCGTCCCGGCCGCGGTGGCGACGGTCCAGGCCGCCCAGCAGTTCGTCGACCTGTTCACCGGCCTGGGTGGTCTCATGGCCGAGCGGGTCACCGACGTCCGCGACATCCGCGACCGGATCGTCGCCGAGCTCACCGGGCAGGGTGAGCCCGGCGTGCCCGCCCCGGCCGTGCCGTCGGTGCTGCTCGCCGACGACCTGGCGCCCGCCGACACCGCCGGCCTCGACCCGGCTCGTGTCATCGGCCTGGCCACCCGCCTGGGCGGCACGACCAGCCACACCGCGATCATCGCCCGCCAGCTCGGCCTGCCCTGCGTGGTCGCCGTGGGAGGGCTCGACGACGTCCCCGTGGGGGCGACCGTCCTGCTCGACGGCGAGCAGGGCACGGTCACCGTGGACCCCGACCCGGAGGACGCGCGCGCCCGGGTGGCGGCCGCCCGCGCGGCGGCCGCGGCGCTGGCCGGCTACCGCGGCCCCGGGACGACCAGGGACGGCGTGGCGGTCAAGGTGCTGGCCAACGTCCAGGACGGCGCCGGGGCCCGGGTGGCTGCGGCGGCGCACGCCGAGGGTGTCGGGCTGCTGCGCACCGAGCTGGCCTTCCTCGGTCGTGCCGAGGAGCCCTCGGTGGAGGAGCAGGCCCGCGGCTACGCCGAGGTGTTCACCGCCTTCGAGGGTCGTCGGGTCGTCGTCCGCACCCTGGACGCCGGGTCGGACAAGCCGCTGGCCTTCGCCACGGCCCCGGACGAGGCCAACCCCGCGCTCGGCGTCCGCGGGCTGCGCGTCGCCCGCCGGGACCCCGGCCTGCTCGAGCGGCAGCTCGACGCGATCGCCGAGGCCGCCCGGCGGACCGGCGCCGAGCCCTGGGTGATGGCGCCGATGGTGGCGACGGTCCCCGAGGCGGCCGCCTTCGCCCGGCTGGTGCGCGACCGCGGGCTCGTGCCCGGCGTGATGATCGAGGTGCCGTCGGCGGCGCTGCAGGCCGACCGGCTGCTGCGGCACGTGGACTTCCTGTCCATCGGCACCAACGACCTGTCGCAGTACACCCTCGCCGCCGACCGGCTCTCCGCCGACCTCGCCGACCTCACCGACCCGTGGCAGCCGGCGCTGCTGGAGCTGGTCGCGCTGACCGCGGCCGCCGGGGCCCGCGCCGGCCGGCCGGTGGGTGTCTGCGGCGAGGCGGCGGCCGACCCCCTCCTGGGGTGCGTGCTCGTCGGCCTGGGCGTGACCTCGCTGTCGTGTGCCGCCTCCTCGATCGCCGGAGTCGGTGCCCGCCTGGCCACCGTCGACCTCGCCACCTGCCGGCGGGCCGCGGAGGCGGCGCTGGCCACCGACGACCCACAGGCAGCGCGGGCGGCTGCCCGGGCGGTCCTCGCGGTGGACTGAGGGGGACATCACCCCTCCGGGTGACGATCCGTCGTCGTGTCCTGCTGTCTTCCTCCGATCCTTCGGAATACTGTGGCCATTACCTGCTTTGTAGTGGGTGAGACACCCCCGAGATCGAGAGAAGGCACCAGGCGATGAGCAACGTGACCTCCAGCTGGCGGCGGCGTCGGCAGGTGGCGCGCACGCGCCGGGCGCTGGAGCGCGCCCTCGCGCGCAGCAGCAGCCCGTCCATGCGCGACGAGCTGCTGACGATGGCGAACGGCAGCGGCCTCACCCGTTGAGCCCGCCGCGACACGCGCGACCCCGGCCTCCGTCTGGAGACCGGGGTCGTCTGTTGTCCGGCCCCTGTGGGGGCTCGGTCAGTGCATCCCGTGGACGACGGCGTGTCCCTTGCCGCGGGCGATCATGGCCCGGTTCACCGGCAGGGTGACGACGAACGCGACGGCCAGCGAGCCGGCCAGTGCCAGCCAGAAGAGGGCGCTGGCGACACCGGCGTCCATGGCGCCGGGCACGGAGACCATGATCGCGTTGTCGACGACCTCCATGACGGCGATGGACACGGTGTCGGCGGCCAGGGCCACCTGCAGCGCGCGGCGGAACGGCAGGCCCGCGCGGAGCACCCCGCGCATCGTCAGGGCGTAGCCGAAGACGAAGGCCAGGGTCACCGACAGGGCGACGGTGGCGCCGTCGTGCAGGCCGAGCGAGGTGCCGATGACCATGCCGAGCACCTCGCCGATGGCGCACCCGGTCAGGCAGTGCAGCGTCGCCGCCGCGGCCGTCGCCCACGAGGCGCCGCCGCCGTGGTCGTGCCCGGCTCCAGGGCTGGGGTGGTCGTGCTGGGTGGTCTCCATGGAGGCCCACCTCCTCGTCCGTGTGACTGCTCAGGTACCCCCCAGGGGTATTTACCGTTCTACTCCGGGTCGGGCGGCGGGGCAAGGGGCGGCGACGCCTCCCCCCTTGGGGGCGATCCGCTCAACCACGGCCGCACGGGCGCCGATCGAGGACCCGTGAGGACCGAGTACCGGCGCCCGACGCGCGCCGCGGGGTGCCGCCTGCAGGCGGGCGCCCGATGAGCGTCGTCCCGCCGGAGGCCCGCGAGACCTCCGGGGCCACCACCGGGCTCGTGCTCGGCTACGTCCGGGCCCGCGCCGGCGAGGCAGCGGTCGAGGAGGTCCTGCGCCGGGCGGGGGTCACCTCCACCGCCGAGCAGCTGGCCAGCGCCGCGCACTGGACCAGCTACGACACGCGCATCCGACTGTTCGCCGCCGCCACGGAGGTGCTCGGCGACCCCGGGACCATGTTCCGCGTCGGGCGCGAGGCGCTCGCCCACGGGATGAACCCGGCGCTGGTCCTGGTGGTGCGCGCCATGGGGTCGCCGCAGCAGGTCTACCGCCAGCTGCCCCGCGCGGTCGCGAAGTTCTCCACCACCTCCACCATGGAGGTCGTCGAGATCGGCCCCGGCCACGCGACCATCCGCTTCACGCTGCACCCCGGCTACGCGCACTCGCGGCTGGACTGCGACTACGCGCGCGGCCTCATCGGCATGGTGCCGGCCATCTTCGGCGACGCCCCGGCCGACGTCCTGCACAACGAGTGCGAGTCCGACGGGCACCCCGCCTGCGTCTACCACCTCACCTGGGAGCACCGCCGCCGCTGGCGCCGGCGCCGGCGCACGCCGGAGGTCACCTCCGAGCTGCAGGCCCTGCGCGAGCAGCTGCGGATCCTCCAGTCCGCGGCCACCGACCTGGTGGCCAGCGACGACGTCGCCACCGTCCTGCACCGCATCGTCAGCCGGGCCGCGGAGGCGGTGCTCGCCCCCGGCTACGTGCTCGCCGTCGCCGACCCCGCCGGTGGCCCCGACCTCGTGCACAGCGCCGGCCTGCCGGCCGACGAGGTGGCCGCGCTCGCCCCGGTCCTTCGCTCCGGCGCCGCCCCCGGCCCGAACGTCGTCGCCGTCGACGTCGCCTCGGCCCGCCGCACCCACGGCCGGCTCGCGGTCGTCTACCGGCCCGGGGACGGCGCCCTCGGCCACGAGCGGGACATGCTCGCCGCCTACGCCGGCCACGCCGCGGCCGCGCTCGACCTGCTCCTGGCCCTCGAGGACTCCCGCACCGAAGCCCACCGGGCCGGCGCGTTGCTGGCCCTGGCCCACGAGCTGGCCCGCACCGAGGACGCCGCGGCGGTCTGCACCGTCGTCGCCGAGGCCCTGCCAGGCATCGTCGGCTCCGACAGCGCCACGATGATGCTCTGGGAGCCCGGCACCGGCTCGCTCGTGCCGGCCGCGGCCACCGGGCACGCCGGGCGGGGGGACGACGAGCTGCTGTCGACCGTGCTGCGGGCCGAGGACACCCCCGAGCTGGTGGGCATGCTCACCGACCGGGAACCGCGCGTGCTCGACGCGGCCGGCTGCAGCCCCGGCCTGGCCGGGCTGCTGGACCGGCTCGGCGTCACCCACGTCGTCGCCGTCCCGCTCCTGGCCGGGCGCACCTTCCTCGGCGTCGCCACCGCCAGCTGGGCCGCCGGCCGGCACCCCGCGCGCCTGGACGGCGACGTGCTGGCCCGCCTGCGCGGTGTCGGCGACCAGGCCTCGACGGCGCTGCAGAAGGCGCGACTGCTGGAGACCGTGCGCCACCAGGCCACCCACGACGCGCTGACCGGCCTGCCCAACCGGGTGCTCTTCCTCGAGCGGCTGGGCAGCGCGCTGGCCGCCACCGGCCCCGACCAGCACGCGGCCGTGCTCTTCTGCGACCTGGACCGGTTCAAGGCGGTCAACGACTCGCTCGGTCACGCCGCCGGGGACGAACTGCTCCGTCAGGTCTCGGCCCGGTTGCGGGCCGCCGTCCGCCCCGGCGACACCGTGGGCCGGCTCTCCGGCGACGAGTTCGCCGTCATCCTGCCCGGCCTGACCCAGCCCGAGGACGCCGACCGCGTCGTCGCCCGCGTGCAGGCCTGCTTCGAGCCGACCTTCCGGCTGGAGGGCGCCCAGGTCGCCGTCGGCACCAGCATCGGGGTCGCCGTCCACAGCGGGGAGTGGGGCCGGCCCGACGCGCTGCTGCGCGACGCCGACGCGGCGATGTACCGGCACAAGCACGCCGGCCGCGCCCGCGCGGAGGACGCAGAGAGCTGAGCCCTAGGAGCGCAGCCGGGCCCGCAGCGCCGCCTGCTCGTCCGGGCCGAAGCCGTGCTCGGTCAGCCAGCCCAGTGGGCCGCCGTGCCGGGCGTCGAGGAGCGACAGCAGCCGGTCCATCGTCTCCGCCCGCGGGGTGTGGCTGGCCACGTCACGGGTGACCATGTCCTCCGCGTAGGTGGGCGAGGCGGCGAGCTTGGCGACGAGGTCGTCGATGACCTCGGCGGTCAGCGCGTAGTCGGCCACGATCTCCTCGTGCGGGACCCCGGCCGCGGCCAGGGTGAACATCGCCACGACGCCGGTGCGGTCCTTGCCCGCCGCGCAGTGCACCACGGCCGCGCCGTCGGTGTCGGCGGCCAGCGCCCGCAGCGCGCCGAGCACGTTGTCCGGCCGGTGGGCCAGGTAGCCCAGGTAGGAGCGCACCGCCGGCGGCTCGCCGGCGTCGTCCTCGGCCACCTGCCGCGGCAGGAGCGACTCGGCCCAGTCGGCCGGGAGCTCGGGCAGGTCGGTCTCCTCGACGGCGAACACGTCGGTGTGGTGCCCGCGCTCGGGCAGCAGCGTGAAGTGGCGGTGGGTGACGCCCGGCACCGAGCGCAGCGGCCCGCGGCCCTCCAGCAGCACCTCCGCGGTGGTGCGCAGGTCGATCACCTCGGTCAGCCGCACCTGGTCGACCAGCCGGCGGACGTCGGCGTCGCTCAGCGTCTGCAGGTTGTCGCTGCGCAGCACCCGTCCGGGCAGCGTCGTCCCGCCGTCGTGCGTGGGCAGCCCGCCCAGGTCGCGGGTGTTGGTCGTCCCGTCGAGCCGCAGCCAGCGGTCGGTGCGCGTGGAGGTCACCGTCCGACGGTACGACCCGTCGGGGACGCCGCGGCTGCATCGTGGGGGACGGCGAGCAACGCCCCGGTGACGCCCAGCAGCCGCTCGCGCAGGACCGCACCGCGCCGGGCGAACCCGCGCTGGGCGGCCGCGTACTCCGCGCGCCCGTCCGGCGTCTCGATGCGGACCGGCGCGCGCCCGTAGGAGCGCAGGTCGTAGGGGGAGGCACGCATGTCCAGCTCGCGCACCTCCCGGGCCAGCTCGAAGCAGTCCAGCAGCAGCTCGCCGGGGACGGCCGGGCCCAGCTTGGTGGCCCACTTGTAGAGGTCCATGGTGGCGTGCAGGCAGCCCGGCTGCTCGAGGTCCGGCTGGGTGGCGCGGGTCGGCTGCAGCTGGTTGAGGCCCACGGCCGCGGGGGTGAAGAAGCGGAACGCGTCGAAGTGGGTGCACCGCACAGGGTGCGCCTCCACCACGGCGTCGGTACCGGCCTGGCCCAGCCGCAGCGGCAGCGGGTGCCGGTGCTCGTCCTGCCGGTAGACCATCGCCCACTCGTGCAGCCCGAAGCAGGCGGAGTGGGCCGGCCGCGAGGCGGTGGCGGTCAGCAGCCGGTGCACGAAGCCGACGGTGTCCCCGCGGTCGGCGAGGAACGCCGTCTCGTCGAGGGCGACGGTCCCGTCGTCGTCGGTGCGGTACCAGCGCCAGGCCGCGTGCGGGGCGGGGCCGGCGTCCGACGGCGCCAGGGCGGTGCCGGCGCCGGGGTGCCAGCGGCGCAGCACCGAGGGGCGGGTGCCGTAGTACTCGTAGAGGAAGTCCTCCACCGCGTGCCGCTGCCCGGTGGCCCTGCGCGCGCGGTGTCCGGCGGTCAGCGCGTCGGCCCGCTGCGCGTGCGCGCGCGCCCGTTCCTGCCAGACCCCAGCGCGCACGCACCCAGCGTAGGTGGCCCGGCGGGAGGGGCGGGGTCCTCCCTCAGTGGGCGCTCCACCCGCCGTCCATGACCAGCGAGCTGCCGGTGATCGAGGCGGCCGCGGGGGAGCACAGGTAGGCGACCGCCTCGGCCACCTCCGCCGGCTCGATGAGCCGCTTCACCGCGGCCGGGGCGAGCATCACCTGCTCCACCACCTCGTCCTCGCTGAGCCCGTGCGCCCTGGCCTGGTCGGCGATCTGCCCCTCGACCAGCGGCGTGCGGACGTAGGCGGGGTTCACGCAGTTGGAGGTGACCCCGTGGGGGGCGCCCTCCAGCGCGATGACCTTCGACAGCCCCTCCAGGCCGTGCTTGGCGGTGACGTACGCGCTCTTGTAGGCCGAGGCCCGCAGCCCGTGGATGGAGCTGACGTTGACGATCCGGCCCCAGCCGCGGCCGTACATGTGCGGGAGCGCGCCGCGGACCAGCCGGAACGGCGCCTCGAGCATCAGCCGGATGATCAAGGAGAACCGGTCGACGGGGAACTCGTGCAGCGGCGCGACGTGCTGCAGCCCTGCGTTGTTCACCAGGACGTCGACGTCGAGGTCGAGGGTGTCGATGCCGTCCAGGTCGGTCAGGTCCGCGGCGAGCGCGGTGCCGTCGACGGCCGCCGCCACCTCCTTGGCCGCGTCGCCGTCGCGGTCGAGCACCACGACGGACGCCCCCGCCGCCGCCAGCCGCTCCACGCAGGCGCGCCCGATGCCCGACGCCCCTCCCGTGACCAGTGCCCGTCGTCCCGCCAGCGTGCCCGTCGCCTCCATGGCGTCACCGTCGCACAGCCTCGGATGGTGAGCCACGCCACAGCGCCCTAGCGTCGGTCCCGACCGTGTCCCGTACTGCTCGACGAGGAGGTCCCATGTCCGCCCCCGCGCAGTCCGCCGCACCCTCGGGCTCGAACTTCGCCCGCGTGGTCGGTGCGAGCATCATCGGCACGACCGTCGAGTGGTACGACTTCTTCCTCTACGGCTCGGCCGCCGCACTCGTCTTCGGCCCGCTGTTCTTCCCGGAGCAGGACGACTTCGTCGGCGTCCTGGCCGCGTTCGCCACCTACGCCGTCGGCTTCTTCGCCCGGCCGGTGGGGGCGCTGATCTTCGGCCACTTCGGGGACCGGCTCGGCCGCAAGAAGCTGCTGGTGATCTCGCTGATGATGATGGGCGGGGCCACCTTCTGCATCGGCCTGCTGCCCACCTACGACACCGTCGGCGTGCTGGCGCCGGTGCTGCTCATCCTGCTGCGGCTGATCCAGGGCTTCGCCCTCGGTGGTGAGTGGGGCGGCGCGGTGCTCATCGTCTCCGAGCACGGCAAGCCCGAGAACCGCGGCTTCTGGGCCTCCTGGCCGCAGGCCGGCGCGCCGGCGGGCAACCTGCTGGCCACCGGCGTCCTCGCGCTGCTGGCCACCTTCCAGTCCGACGAGGCGTTCGAGGCCTGGGGCTGGCGGATCCCGTTCCTGCTGTCCGCGGTGCTCATCCTGGTCGGCCTGTGGGTGCGGCTGACGGTGAGCGAGTCGCCGGTCTTCCTCGAGGCCCAGCGGGAGGCCGAGGCGAAGGCCGCGGCGAGCGGGGCGGCGGAGAAGGCGCCGATCGTCACGGTGCTCACCCGGTACAAGCGCGAGGTGCTCACCGCCATGGGGGCGCGGATCGCCGAGAACGTCTCGTTCTACCTGCTCACCGCGTTCAGCCTGACCTACCTGACCAACGTCGAGGGGCTGGACTCCTCCTTCGCCCTCAACGCGGTGCTCATCGCCTCGGCCGTGCACCTGGTGACCATCCCGCTGTGGGGGGCGCTGTCGGACCGGATCGGCCGCAAGCCGGTCTACCTGTTCGGTGCGCTGGGCGTCGGCGTGTGGGCGTTCGCGTTCTTCGGGCTGCTCGACACCGGCGACTTCTTCCTGGCCGTCGTCGCGATCACCGTCGGGCTGCTGTTCCACGGCGCGATGTACGGCCCCCAGGCGGCGTTCTTCTCGGAGCTGTTCGGCACCAAGGCCCGCTACACCGGCGTCTCCATCGGTGCCCAGCTCGCCTCCCTGGTGGCCGGCGCACCGGCACCGCTGATCGCCCTGGCGCTGCTGGGCAGCTTCGACGACCCGAACGAGTTCGCCGTGGCCCTCTACATCGTCGGCTGTGCCGTCGTCACGCTCCTGGCCGTGGCCACCTACGGCGAGACGGGCAAGCGCGACCTCGCCGAGGACAAGGCCGTGGTCGTGAAGGACCGCCGCCCCGCCGCGTCGGTGTAGGCGAGCGGCCCACGGGCGGCCCATGACACGTGTCATGGGCCGCCCGTGGCCGGAGCGACGCACGTCGTGAGATCCGGCACCTGTGCCGGGGTCTGCTCGACGGCAGCCTCGGAGGTGCGCCCGGGAGGACAGGCCGACCCCCGGCCGGCGGGCGCACCGAGGAGGCCCCCGTGCACCCGACCGTCGCCCCCGTCCCGCCGTCCGCCGCCCCGGCACCGGCCGTGCCCGCCGTCGAGGTCACCGACCTGCGCCGCCGCTACGGCTCGTTCGAGGCGGTCCGTGGCATCTCCTTCGAGGTGCACGCCGGCGAGGTGCTGGCGGTGCTCGGCGTCAACGGCGCCGGCAAGACCTCCGCGCTGGAGGTGCTCGAGGGCCTGGCCGCACCCTCCGCGGGATCGGTGCGGGTGCTCGGCCGCGACCCGCAGCGGGAGCGGGCCGCCGTCCGCCGGCACCTCGGGGTGCTCCTGCAGGCCAGCGGCCTGCCGGGGGACCTCACCGTCGCCGAGACCGTGCGGACGTGGGCGCGCACGCTCACCGACCCGCGCCCGGTCGCCGAGGCGCTGGAGATGGTGGACCTCACCGGGCGCGCCGACGTGCGCGTGCGCAGCCTCTCCGGCGGTGAGCGCCGCCGGCTGGACCTGACGCTGGCGCTGCTCGGCCGCCCGACCGTGCTGGTCCTCGACGAGCCGACCACCGGCCTGGACCCGGAGAGCCGGCGCACCGTCTGGACCCTGGTGCGCGGCCTGGTGGACGACGGCGCCGCGGTCGTGCTCACCACGCACCACCTCGAGGAGGCCGAGGAGCTGGCCGACCGCATCGCGGTCATGCGGGCCGGGCGGATCGTGCTGGCCGGCACCCGCGAGGAGATCGCGGCGACGCAGCCGGCCACCATCGGCTTCACCCTCGCCGCCGGCGCCCCGCCGCTGCCGGCGCTGCCGGGGGTGCAGGTCCACACCGGCCCTCCGCACGTCGAGCTGCACACCCGCGCCCTCCAGCCGGCGCTCACCGCGCTGCTGGCCTGGGCCGCCGAGCACCGGGTGGTGCTCAGCGGGCTCCAGGCGCGCTCGGCCTCCCTCGAGCGGGCCTTCCTCGCCGTCGCCGACGCCGAGCCCGCCGCCCCCGCCGCCTGACCACTCCCACCCCGTCCGAGGAGCTCGCCATGACCACCGCGCTCGCCGCCCCCGCCCCGACCGCCCGCCGCCGCGTGCTCGCCCTCGCCGGCGCCGAGACCCGCCTGCTGCTGCGCAACCGCACCGCCGTCGTGAACTCCCTGCTCATGCCGCTGCTGCTCGTGGCCGCGGTGCGGATGATCGGCCTGGAGACCGCCGACGGGAACCAGCTCGTCGTCACCGGCCTGGGCATCACCCTGCTCTTCGTCACCTACTACAACCTGGTGACCACCTACGTCGCCCGCCGCGAGGACCTCGTGCTGCAGCGGATGCGCACCGGGGAGCTGACTGGGCCGGAGATCCTGGTGGGCACCGCCGTGCCGACCCTGCTGGTGAGCCTCGCGCAGGTCGCGCTGGTGGCCGCCGGCGTCGCGGTGATCGGCGAGTGGTCCGCGCCGGTGGACGTCGTCCTGCCGCTGGTCGCCCTCGTCGGCGGGGCGGCGCTCATGGTGCTGCTCGCCGCGGCCAGCACCGCGTTCACCCGCACCGCCGAGAGCGCGCAGATCACCACCCTGCCCCTGGTGATGGCCGCCACCGTCGGCTCCGGTCTGTTCACCCCGCTGAGCCTCTTCCCCGAGACGTTCGCCGGCGTCCTGCGGCTCCTCCCGCTCACGCCGGTCGTCGAGCTGGCCCAGCTGGGCCTGACCGGGCGGACGTGGGACGGGCAGCTGGTCGACCTGGCCGGCGCCTGGTCCGCGGCGGTGCTGCCGCTGGCGGTCCTGGCCGCCTGGATCGTCGTCGGCGGCGCCCTCGCCGGCCGGGTGTTCCGCTGGGCGCCGCGCAGGTGACCTCCGGCGACCCGGACGGGCGCGGTCGGTACGGCAGCATGGGCGCCGTGCCGACCGTCGCCCGCTGGTGGGAGAACCGCACGGCGCCGCAGCGCATCGAGCTCTACACCCGCTGGTCGTTCTACGGCTGGCTGGCGATGACCCCGCTGCTGGCCGTCGCCGTCGCCGGGTCCTCCGCCGACCAGGCCGAGCCCGCGACGACGGTCTTCGTGCTCGCCTCGGTCACCGTGGCCGTCACCGCGGTGCTGCTGGCCCGCACCGGGCTGGCCGCCCACCGGGAGGGCTCCGGGCTGCCGCGCCGGCAGGTCGCCGCCGCGGCGGCCGCCGCCCTCCTGACCGCCGCCGCGGCGGGAGCCGCCTTCTCCGGCGAGGCCTTCGAGACCCCGGCCCTCGCCTGGGGTGTGGCGATGCCCCCGGCGATGGCCCTCTGCGCGGCCTCGACGGTCTGGCCGACGCGGACGCTGACCCGCGCGGGGTTCGCCGTCGGCGGGCTGACCGGCATCGTCGTCGTCGCCGCGGACGTCCCGCTCGGCGTCGGGGCGGTGCTCGCGGTGGTCATCGGGGCCACCGTGACGTTCCTGGCGCTGGCGTTCCGGTTCTCCGTGTGGGTGCTCGACGTCGTCCGGGAGATGGAGCGCAGCCGCGGCGTGCAGCTGCAGCTGGCCGTCGCCGAGGAGCGGCTCCGCTTCGCCCGCGACCTGCACGACGTCATGGGCCGCAACCTCTCGGCGATCGCGGTGAAGAGCCAGCTGGCCGCCGAGCTGGTGCGCCGGGGCAAGGAGGGCGCGGCCGAGGAGCTCACCGACATCAGCCGGGTGGCCGAGGAGTCGCTGCGGGAGGTGCGCGACGTCGTCCGCGGGTACCGGCGCACCGACCTGGCCGGGGAGCTGGCCGGCGCCCGCTCGGTCCTGCGCGCCGCCGGGGTGGGCTGCACCGTGGCGGGCGAGGAGGCCGGCGCGGCGCTGCCGGAGCCGGTGCAGGCGGCCCTGGGCTGGGTGGTGCGCGAGGCGGTGACCAACGTGCTGCGGCACAGCCGCGCGACGGAGTGCGCGGTGGCCCTGCGGGCGGCCGGCGGAGAGGCGGAGCTGACGGTGACCAACGACGGGGTCTCGGCTCCGGACCGCGGCTGGGGGACCGGTCTGACCGGTCTGGGCGAGCGGCTGGCCGCCGCGGGCGGGCGGCTCTCCGCCCGCCCCGAGGACGGTCGGTTCGTGCTGACGGCGACCGTGCCGGTGGGGGTGCCCGCGTGATCCGGGTGCTGCTGGCCGACGACGAGAACCTGATCCGCTCCGCGCTGGCCGCGCTGCTGGCGCTGGAGGACGACCTCGAGGTCGTCGCCCAGGCGGCCTCGGGCGCGGAGGCGATGGCGATGGCCCGCGCGCACACCCCGGACGTCGCCGTCCTCGACCTGCAGATGCCCGACCGGGACGGGATCACGGTGGCCGCCGAGCTCGCCGCCACCCTCCCGGGCTGCGCGATCGTCATCGTGACCGGCCACGGCCGGGCCGGGCACCTCAAGCGGGCGCTGGAGGCGGGGGTGCGCGGCTTCCTGCCCAAGACGGTCAGCGCGCCGGTGCTCACCGACGTCGTCCGCACCGTGCACCGCGGCGGCCGCTACGTCGACCCGGAGCTGGCCGCGGAGGCCATCAGCGCCGGGGACAGCCCGCTGACCCCGCGCGAGGCCGACGTGCTGGAACTCGCCGCCGGGGGCGCGCCGGTCGAGGAGATCGCCGCCCGCGCCCACCTGTCACCGGGCACGGTGCGCAACCACCTGTCGGCCGCGGCGGCGAAGCTGGGTGCGCCGAACCGGCACGCCGCGGTCGAGGCGGCGCGCCGGCACGGGTGGATCTGAGCGGGCCGCCGGCGGACCCGCGCACGGGGGCGCTCAGGACGCGGCGTTGCCCGGGCGGGCGGTGGTGTCGTCGCGCTGGGCCTCGTCGTCGGTGGTCAGCGTGGTGTCCTGCGCGCCGCCGTCGGGACGGTCCTCACCGGGGACGCCGTCGATGAGGTTGCCGCTGCTCGGGCCGTCGGAGATGTCCTGGCCCTCGTGGTAGCCGGTCGGGTCGGGTGCACTCATGGGGTCTCCTCGGTCTCGTCGGGGTCAGACGTTGCCGCCCGGCCCGCCGCGCTCGGCGCGGGCCGGGGCGCTCTCGGCCTTGGCGGGCAGGTCGTCGGGCTGGGAGGCGTCCCGCTCCACGGCCTCCTCGCGGGTGAGGGGGACGTCGTCGAAGCCGGACCCGGTGCTGCTGTTGTCGCCGGTGCCCGACGCGGTGGGGACGTCCTGCTGGATCCGGTCGCCGCCCTGCGGGTCGCTCACGGGAACCTCCTGGGGACCTCGTCGTCACCGACGCCATGCCCGCTGTCCCGACCGTGAAACGGCCGACGGCCGCCTCCCGTGAGGGAGACGGCCGCCGGACCGGGGACGGCGCCCGGCCGCGGGATCGTCCGGAGGACGGCGGAGCGCTCAGAACGCCGCCTCGTCGACCTCCATGAGCGCGTTGTCGGTCTGCTCGACGACGACCCGCTCCGAGGCCAGCCGCGGCAGCACCTGGGTGCAGAAGAAGCGGGCGGCGGCGAGCTTGCCCTCGTAGAAGTGCCGGTCCTTCTCGCCGACCTGCCCGGCCAGGGCGGCCAGCGCCACCTCGGCCTGGCGGACCAGGAGCCAGGCGGTGACCAGGTCGCCGGTGGCGAGGAGCAGGCGGGAGGTGTTCTGGCCGACCTTGTACAGGTTGGTGGGGTCCTGCTGGGCGGCGGTGAGGTGGCCGAACATCGCCGTGAGCATCAGCTGGACCTCGCCCAGGGCGGTGGCCAGCAGCGCGCGCTCCTCCTTGAGCCGGCCGTTGCCGGCCTCGGCCTCGATCGTGGCCTGGATCTGCGAGGCGAGCCAGGTCAGCGCGACCCCGCCGTCCTTGACGATCTTGCGGAAGAAGAAGTCCTGGCCCTGGATCGCCGTGGTGCCCTCGTACAGGGTGTCGATCTTGGAGTCGCGGATGTACTGCTCGATCGGGTAGTCCTGCAGGAACCCGGAGCCGCCGAGGGTCTGCAGCGACTCGGCGGTGAGCAGCTGCGTGGCCCGCTCCGACCCGAAGCCCTTCACCACCGGCAGCAGCAGGTCGTTGACCCGCGCGGCCAGACGGGCGGCCTCGCTGTCGGCGGTGCCCGCCGCCTCGGCCTCGGTCACCTGGTCGCGGAAGCTCGCGGCGTACAGGTACAGCGCGCGCATCCCCTCGGCGTAGGACTTCTGCAGCATCAGCGAGCGGCGGACGTCGGGGTGGTGGGTGATCGTCACCCGCGGGGCGTCCTTGGACGTCGCGGTGAGGTCCGCGCCCTGCACGCGGTTCTTCGCGTAGTCCAGCGCGACCTGGTAGCCGGCCGACAGGGTGGCGATCGCCTTGGTGCCGACGAACATGCGGGCGTACTCGATGATCCGGAACATCTGGGCGATGCCGTCGTGCACGTCGCCGACCAGCCAGCCCTTGGCCGGCACCGGGCCGTCGCCGAAGGTAACCTCGCAGGTCGTGGACACCTTGAGGCCCATCTTCCTCTCGACGTTGGTCACGTACACGCCGTTGCGCTCGCCGAGCCCACCGGTCACCAGGTCCACGTGGAACTTCGGGACGACGAACAGCGACAGCCCCTTGGTGCCCGGCCCCGCGCCCTCGGGGCGGGCCAGCACCAGGTGGACGATGTTGTCCGACAGGTCGTGCTCGGCGGAGGTGATGAACCGCTTCACGCCGGTGATGTGCCAGGAGCCGTCGGGCTGCTGCACGGCCCGGGTGCGGCCGGCGCCGACGTCGGAGCCGGCGTCGGGCTCGGTCAGCACCATGGTGGCGCCCCAGCCGCGGTCGATCATCAGGCGGGCCAGCGCCTTCTGCTCCTCGGTGCCCAGGTCGAACAGCGTCTGGGCGAACGCGGGGCCAGAGCCGTACATGAACACCGCGGGGTTGGCGCCGAGCACCATCTCGAACGCGCCCCAGGTCAGGGCCGCGGGTGCACCGAAGCCGCCGAGCTCCTCGGAGAGGTCCAGGCGGTACCACTCGCCGGCGTGCAGCGCCTCGACCGACTTCTTGAACGACTCGGGCAGCGTCACCGAGTGGGTGGCCGGGTCGAAGACCGGCGGGTTGCGGTCGGCGTCGGTGAAGGAGGCCGCGATCGGGCCCTCGGCGAGCCGGCGGATCTCGGCGAGCACACCGCGGGCGGTCTCGGCGTCCATCTGCTCGAAGGGGCCGGTGCCGAACCGCTCCTTGGTGTCGAGGAACTCGAAGAGGTTGAACTCGAGGTCCCGCAGGTTCGCGGTGTAGTGGCTCATCGTGTCGTGCTCCCGTGTCCCGTGCCGGCGTGCTGCGGGTGGGTACCCGCGGGTAACAAACGGTATTACCGGCCGGTAACACGAGCAAGCAACCGCCCGGGGACACCCCGACGAGGGAGCCCGGGCGGCTGCTCAGCGGCTGCGACGACGCGCGCGCAGCACCAGGCTGCTCAGCCAGCCCACCAGCGCACCCAGGACGGCGGCGATGAGCAGCGCCACGACCAGCGGGGCGTCCACGTTGCCGAAGACCAGGCTGATGTCGACGGTCTGGGTGTTGAAGACGACGAACAGCACGAGGATGACGGTGACGGTCAGCAGCAGGGCCAGCGCGAGGGTGCGCCCGATTGTGCGGCCGGCGTGCCGCTCCGGCGCCGTGCGGCCGGTCGCGGCGGGCGTGGGGGAGCCGCCGGAGGTGCCCGGTGTGCCGTAGCCGGTGCCGGCGGAGGTGCTCAGGGGGTCGGTGGGCGATCCGGGAGAGGTCACGGGTGGAGTCTGCTGCCCGCCGCCCCCGGACGCACGGTCATCGCCCGCCGTCGGGCTCGCTGTCGGCCGGCGGGTAGCTGGGGCCGGCGATGCCGGAGGCGGGCCCCTCGGTGCCGCCCTGGGAGTCCGGGTCGGCCGGCGGGGCCACCTCCGCGCCGAGGGGCTGGGCGTCGCGGTCCTCGGAGGGCTCGGGCATCGTCACGCCCCGAGTGTCACCCTCCGGGCGCCCCCGCGCCCGACGGCGCATCCCGGCGTTGCCGGCAGTCCTGGTGCACTGCCGGTGCTGCCGCACCGGCAGTGCACGAGGAACGCCCGCAACGGTCAGCCGGGTCGACGACGTCACAGGTACGTCGGGTCCGGTGCGCGCAGCGCGTCCACCAGCAGGGCTGTCCCCGTCTCGGGCCGCACGCACACCCCCTGCACGAGCAGCCGCAGCTGCGCCGCGCGCCGCCTGCGGTCCCGGACCGAGCCGGCCAGCTCGATGAGGTCGCGGGGATCGGCGTGCCGGTGCACCTGACCGTCCCGCTGCGCCCGGACCCACAGTGCTGCCATGGCCTCGTCGAAGGCGGCCTTCGGGCCCCGGATGGGCGCCGGCACGCGGCCGATCCGGATGCCCGCCGCCTCGATGAACCCGTCGTCGGCGCTGACCATGCGCGAGAAGGTCTCGGCCAGCAGCACGATGCGCGACAGCGTCTCCTCGGCCGCGACCGGCTGCCTGGCCAGGTGGTTCATGGCGCCCCACCGCTGCACCGACACCGCGTCGATGAGGCTGCCCTTGTCGGGGAAGTGGCGGTACAGCGTGCTGACCCCGACCTCCGCGCGCTCGGCGATGACCCGGACGCCGACCCCGGGGCCCTCCGCCGCCACCGCGTCGCGGGCGGCGCGCAACAGCCGCGTGACGTTCTCCGCCGCGTCGCTCCGGGCCATGGCGCCCCTCCCGTGCTCGTGGTCACCGGTCGGAGACGGTGCCAGGGAAGTGGGACGTTAGGCGCCTGTTGTTACCGCTTTGCTGCACAAGCGCGACCCCCGTCCTGAGACTCCTGCCACCGATCGGCGCCGGCCTCCGGCCCGGTTCCCGCCGTCGGGCCAGGACGCCGGGGCGCGGGCAGCCGCCGCCCCGGCCGGGGTGATCGCGAGGTGGAACGCTCCGATGCAGTTGCCAGGTGGCGCCGCACCGCGCCACGACCGGGACGGCGAGCGGTAGTGGACTCGCTGGTCTCCTTCGTCCTCTCCACGGCCAACCTCTTCGGGTTCTACGCGCTGCTGGCGCTCGGGCTGGGCCTGGTGTTCGGCCAGCTGGGCGTGGTCAACGTGGCGCACGGCGACCTCGTCATGGTCGGGGCCTACGTGATGTACGCACTGCAGCCGGTCCCCTTCGCGCTGCGCGTGCTCGTCGCGGTGCTCATCGCCGTGGCGCTGGGCCTGCTGGCCGAGTGGGCGGTGCTCCGCGAGCTCTACAGCCGGGGGATGCTCGCCACGCTGCTGGCGATGTGGGGGCTGGGCATCGTCCTGCGCCAGCTGGCCGAGGCGGTGTTCGGGGCCACGCCGCGGTCGGTCGACGCGCCGATCGAGGGCAGCACCGACGTCCTCGGCGTGGCCTTCCCGACCTACCGGCTGGTGGCGACGGGGGTCTCGCTGGCCGTGGTCGTCCTCGCCCTGCTGCTGGTCTACCGCACCAGCCTCGGCCTCAAGCTGCGGGCCTCCATCGACAACCGCGACATGGCGGCGGTGCTCGGCATCCCACCCCGCCTCATGATCGCCGGCACCTTCGCGGTCGGCACGCTGCTGGCCGTCCTCGCCGGTGCCCTGCAGAGCCCCACCCTCGGCCTCACGCCCGGCATGGGTGTGGCCTTCCTGGCGCCGGCCTTCTTCGCCGTGCTCGTCGGGCGTCCCGGATCGCTCACCGGGCCCGTCGCGGGGGCGTTCCTCGTGGCGCTCCTGTCCTCGCTCCTGCGCCGGTACCTCACCGAGACCGTCGCCGAGCTGCTGTTCTTCGCCGCTCTCGTCGTCCTGATCGCCGCCCGCCCGGCGGGCCTGTCCTGGAGGTTGCCCTCGTGGTCCACAAGAACCCGGAACGTCGCGTGACCGG
The DNA here is from genome assembly GCF_054050635.1 of Geodermatophilus sp. SYSU D00079. Lineage (NCBI taxonomy): Bacteria > Bacillati > Actinomycetota > Actinomycetes > Geodermatophilales > Geodermatophilaceae > Geodermatophilus > Geodermatophilus sp. SYSU D00079. The sequence continues at coordinate 76,338 of NZ_JBJGZS010000010.1, forward strand.
CTCCCGTCGGCTGGTTCTGGCCGGCGGCACCGCGGCGCTGCTCGCGGTGAGCGCGTGCGGTGGGTCCGTCGGAGGCGGCGGGGACGCGGCCGCCGACGGCCAGGAGCCGCTCAAGATCGGCTTCCTCGCGCCGGTCACGGGGCCGGCGGCCCCGGAGGGCATCGCGATGAAGCAGGGCTTCGACCTGGCCATCGAGGACATCAACGCCGACGGCGGGGTGTTCGGGCAGCCGGTCGAGGTGGTCTTCATCGACGACCAGGCCGACCCGGCGACGGCCACCCAGGCGGCGCAGCGGCTGGTCCAGCAGGAGCAGGTCGACTACATCTTCGGGACGATCACCGACGACACGACGATCGCCGCGGCCAACGTCGCCGAGCAGGCCGGCGTGCCGATGTCGCAGGCGATCGCCACCGCCCTGGACTTCTGCAGCCCGCACTTCTGGCCCTTCGGCGAGACGCCGACCCAGCTGCTGACCGACCTCGTGCCCCGGATGATCGAGCAGTTCGGTCCCGAGGTGGCCCTGGTCGGCAACGACTACGTCTTCCCGCGGACCTACCACGAGACCGCTCGCGAGCTCGTCGAGGCCGCCGGCGGCACCGTCGTCGCCGAGGAGTACTCCCCGCTCGGGACGTCGGACTGGCAGCCGGTCATCACCAAGCTCGCCGACGCCGACCCCGCGTGGATCCTCTCCGCGGTCGTGGGTGGTGACGCGGTGTCGCTGGTGAAGCAGGCCGACCAGTTCGGGCTGCTGGAGGGGCGCGGCCTCACCGGCACGTCGGTCGACCAGCAGTTCTACCCGGGTCTCGGCGCGCTGCTGGACGGCCGGACGCAGACGGTGCGCTACACCGACCAGGCGTCGGGTGAGGCCAACGCGGCCTTCGTCGAGGCCTACCGCGAGGCCTACGACACGCAGGACCCGATCTCCGGGGTGGCCGGCAACGCCTACGTCGGCATGCGCTTCGTCGCCGAGGCCTTCGAGCAGGCCGGGTCCACGGACGCCGACGCCGTGAGCGAGCAGATGGGCCAGCTGGAGTACGAGGGCCTCACCGGGACGGTGAGCTTCGACCCCACCAACCACGTCAGCCTGGCGCCGATGTTCCTCACCACCATCGACGGCGGCGCCTACGCGGTCGAGGAGGAGCTGGGCGTCATCGAGGACGACCAGACCAAGGACTGCGAGTGATCTCCTCGCTCCGCACCCGGGTCGGGGCCGGGCACGCGGTGGCGCTGGCCGCCGCGGTCCTGGCCCTGGCCGCGGCCCCCTTCGTCCTGCTGCCCTACCCGCTGGCCCTGCTGACCCTCGCACTGGTCTACGGCCTGTTCGCCTTCGGTCTCGACATCGCGTGGGGCCGGGCCGGGGTGGTCAGCATCGGACACGCGGCCTTCTTCGGCCTCGGCGCCTACGGCGCCGCGATCGCCGCCGCCCACGACGTCCCCATGGTCGTCGGCGGAGCGCTCGGCGTGGCCGTCGCGGTCGTGGTGGCCGTGCTGGTCGGCATGGCCGGCCTCGGCCGCCGGGCCATGCCCGCGACCATGGCGGTGCTCACGCTGGCACTGACCCTGGTCATGAGCCAGGGCGCCCGCTCCTGGACGGGGTTGACCAACGGCACCAACGGCCTGGTGGTCTTCACCGGCGACGGCGTCGTCGGCACGTACTACCGGACCGCCGTGGTGGTCGTCGTCACGGTGCTCCTGGTCTGGCTGGTCGTGCTGCGCGGACCGCTGGGCCGGCGGTTCCTCGCCATCCGCTCCGACCAGCAGCGCGCCGAGCACCTGGGCGTCGACCCCCGGCGGGTCAAGACCACCGCCCTGGCGGTCAGCGGTGGGGTGGCCGCGGTGGCCGGTGCCGTCGCTGCGCCGGTGATGGGCCTGGTGTCGCCGTCGGCGGCCGGGATCGTCCTGTCCACCGAGGTGCTGGTGTGGCTGGCCGTCGGTGGGCTCGGCACGATCTCCGGGGCCTTCCTGGGGGCCGGACTGGTCACCCTCGGCGAGCAGACCCTCGGCGACGTCCTCGGCAGCTGGTACCTCCTGTTGATGGGCGTGCTGTTCCTCCTGGTCGTGCGCTTCGCCCCCGAGGGCCTGGTCGGCCTGGCGCGCACCCTGCTGCGGCGGCCGCTGCGGGAGAAGGCCGCAGGCGGCGCGGTGCTGACCGCACCGGCCGGTCCGGTGCCGGCCCTTCCGCCGGTGGACGCGGCCGCGCCCGCGCTCAGCGCCCAGGACGTCGAGAAGGACTTCGGTCCGGTCCCGGTGATCAAGGGCGTCGACCTGCGTGTGGCCAGCGGCGAGGTGGTCTGCCTCATCGGCCCCAACGGCGCGGGCAAGTCCACGTTCCTGGGCGTGCTCGCCGGAGAGCACCTGCCCGAGCAGGGGCGGGTCGGGCTGGCCGGTCGCGACGTCACCGGCTGGGCACCGCACGAGCGGGCCCGGCTGGGGCTGGGCCGGATGTTCCAGATCCCCAGCGTCTTCCTCGACCTGACACCTGCGCAGAACCTGGCCATCGCCCGCGCCGAGGCGGTGCAGCAGCCGGTGACCCTGCCGGTCTTCGACCGCTTCCTCGTGGCCGACGAGGCCCCCGCCCGGGAGCTGTCCCTGGCCGACCGGCGCGCCCTGGAGCTGGCCATGGTGCTCAGCTGGGGGCCGCGGGTCCTGCTGCTCGACGAGCCCGCGGCGGGGCTGTCCCACGAGGACTCCGTCGCGCTGGCCCGCACCCTGCGCGACGTCGCCGAACGCACCGGCTGCACCCTCGTGGCGGTCGAGCACGACATGGAGATCGTCCGCGAGCTCGCCGACCGCGTCGTCGTCCTGGCCGACGGCCGGATCCTCGTCGAGGGCTCGATGGAGGAGGTCTCCGCCCACGACGAGGTGCGGCGCGCCTACCTGGGGGTGGCCTGATGCTCGACCTGCACGCGGTGACCGGTGGCTACAAGGACACCCGCATCGTCAACGACCTCTCGCTGCGCGTGCAGCCCGGCGAGGTCGTCGGGGTGCTCGGCCGCAACGGCGTCGGCAAGACCACGCTGCTCAAGAGCGTGTTCGGGCTCTGCCGCAGGTTCGCCGGCGAGGTCCGGGTCGACGGCAAGCCGGTGCCGCCGGACCGGCCGGAGTTGCTGGCCCGCGCCGGCCTCACCCTCATGCCCGACGACCGCGGCGTGTTCGCCAACCTGACCATCAGCGAGAACCTGCGGCTGGCGACCCGGCGGGGCTACCGCCCGCCGGTCGACGTCCGGGACGTCTACCCGCTGCTCGCCGACCGGGCCGACCAGGCCGCCGGGACCCTCAGCGGCGGCCAGAAGCAGCAGGTCGGCCTGGCGCGGGCGGTGCTCGCCGGCTCCCGGCTGATCGCGGTGGACGAGTTCTCCCAGGGCCTGCAGCCCTCCGTCGTCGACGACTCGATCGCCGCGCTGCGGACCGTCGCCGCCTCCGGCGTCGCCATCGTGCTGGTCGAGCAGGGCCCGGAGATCCCGCTGCGGTTCTGCGACCGGATCGTGGTCATGGTCAAGGGCGAGATCGTGCTGGATGCTCCCGCCGCGGACCTGCGCGCGGACCCCTCGCGCCTGACCGACCTGCTCGTGGTCGGCTGACCCGGCCCCACCCGACCGCCCGCCCCTCCGACCCCCAGGAGCTGCCCGTGACACCCACCCCGCGTTCCTTCTCCGCCGAGGGCACGGCGCACGCCGCCCGCGGAGCCCGCCTCGACCTCGCCGCCGACCGGCACGAGGCGGTGGGCGCCGTCCTCGCGGAGATGTACGCCCTCATCGACCGGCTGGACGACGTCCCGCTGGGCGAGACCCCGCCGGCCACCGCCTTCGACGCCCGCTGGGAGGCCTGACCGTGCAGCCGTACGAGCTGTCGCTGACCGCCGCGGCGGAGGAGATCGAGGCCGGGCGCCTGTCCCCGGTGGAGCTCACCGACTCCGTGCTCGGCCGCATCGAGGCCACGGAGCCCGCGATCAACGCGTTCGCCCACGTCTGCGCGGACCTCGCGCGGGACCAGGCGCGGGCCGCCGAGAAGGAGATCGCCGCGGGCCGGTACCGTGGCCCGCTGCACGGCATCCCGCTCGGGGTGAAGGACATCTACGACACCGCCGGCATCCCGACGACGGCCAGTTCGCAGGTGCGCGCGGAGTACGTGCCCGACACCGACGCCGTCGCCGTCCAGCGGCTGCTCGAGGCCGGGATGGTCATGGTCGGCAAGACCCACACGCACGAGTTCGCCTACGGCGGGCGCACCCACACCACCCGCAACCCGTGGGACACCACCCGCATCCCCGGCGGGTCCAGCGGCGGCTCCGGGGCCGCGGTGGCGGCCGGCTCCTGCCTGGTCGGCATGGGCACGGACACGGCCGGCTCGATCCGCATCCCGGCCAACCTGTGCGGCACCGTGGGGCTCAAGCCGACCTACGGGCGGACGTCGCGGCGCGGGGTGGCGTCCCTGTCGTGGTCGCTGGACCACGTCGGCCCGCTCACCCGCAACGTGCGGGACGCCGCCCTGGTGCTCGACGCCATCGCCGGGCACGACCCGCTCGACCCGGCCTCGGTCGACGTGCCGGTCCCGGGCTACGCCGCCGGCACCACCGGGGACGTCCGCGGGCTGCGGATCGGCGTGCCCACCAACTTCTTCTTCGACCACGTGCAGCCGGACGTCGAGGCGTCGGTGCGGGCGGCGGTCGAGGTGCTCGTGGGCCTGGGCGCCGAGGTGCGCGAGGTGACCATCCCGTACCCGGACCAGGTGCTGGCCGTGGAGTGGGGCATCGTGCTCCCGGAGGCCGCCGCCTACCACCAGGAGGCGCTGCGCACCAAGGCCGAGCTCTACCGCCCGGAGACCCGCATGCAGCTGGAGGTGGGGGAGCTGGTGCTGGCCACCGACTACATCAAGGCGCTGCGGGTGCGCACGCTCATCCAGCGGGCGTGGGCGGAGCTGTTCCGCGACGTCGACGTCGTCGTCGCGCCGGTGCAGCCCTTCCCCGCGCCGGTCGTCGACCAGATGGAGGTGACCTGGGCCGACGGCACCACCGAGGCCGTCGACCTGGCGATGGTGCGGCTCACCTCCCCGGCCAACCTGACCGGCCTGCCCACGATCGCGCTGCCGACCGGGTTCGACGCCGGCGGGCTGCCCCTGGGCATGCAGCTCATGGGCCGGCCGTTCGACGAGGCCACGCTGCTCGACGTCGGTACCGCCTACGAGTCGGCGACCGACACCGTGGGCCGGCTCGCGCCGCTCACCTGAGTCGGCCCACCGGCCAGGGGCGCGGCTTCCCGTCGCGGCGCGACTCCGGGGGAGGTGCGGCCTCCGGGCCCATCCGGACGGCGACTCCCCCGGAGTCGCGCCCCGGCCCGACCGGCCCCCGTCACTCGTGGAGGGCGGGCCCGGCCTCGTGGTGCGGGTGGCCCTGCGTGCGCTCGCGCTGCTTCATGCGGGCTTCGTAGACGTGCCGGTCGCCGCCGGCGAGCTCGGTGCGGGCCCGCTCGTCGAAGGCGCGGAAGACCGACCAGTAGGTCGCGTCGTAGTCCTCGACGATCTGGAACGTCCAGCGGTCGGCGATGACGTTGCGGCCCACGAGGTCGCGGTCGAGGTCGTCGGCCAGCTGCGTGTGGCCGGCCTCCCGGAACAGCTCGACGGCGTCCTGCAGGAGCAGGTCGGCCTTCCCGGAGTGCTGGTGGAACCCGTAGAGCTGGCCGCGGGCCTGCTCGATGGTCTCGAGGGCCTCGGACAACTTGCCGAGGCCCTCCACCGTGGTGTCGTCGAGGTCGGGCCGGCTGCGGTCGGTGCTCACCGCCCCATCCTGCGGTGCCCGGCGCGGCGGCGCCGGACGACCGAGGGGAGCAGCGGGAGGCGCCCCGGGCCGGACCGCTAGCGGCCGGCGAGGGCCGCGTCGACGAGCCGCTCGGCGAGGGCACGGCCGTGCGCGGCGGGCCCGTCGGGGCCGAGCAGGCCCCCGGAGAGGTACATGCCGTCGATGATCAGGTGGACCTGCGCGGCCAGGTCGTCGCCGGCGCCGGGCACCAGCTGCTCGGCGAGGCGCTCCAGGCGGGCGTGCAGCTCGAACTTGTAGTCGGCCGCGGCGCTGCGCGCGGGGTGCTGGGGGTCGTCGTACTCGCTGCTGACGTTGGTGAACGGGCAGCCGCGGAAGCCGGCGCGGGTCACGTCCCGCTCGACGGCGTCGACGACCGCGAGCAGCGCGGCGCGCGGGTCGCCCTCCAGGCGCACCAGCTCGGCGTCGATGAAGGCCAGCACGGTGGCCGCCTTGCGGGCCAGGTAGGCCCCGACGAGGTCGTCCTTGCTCTTGAAGAGCCGGTAGACCGTCATCTTGCCCAGGCCGGTCTCGCGGACCAGCTCGTCCATGCCCACGCTGCGGGAGCTGCGGGTGGCGAACAGCCGCTCCGCGGTGTCCAGGACGATGGCCTGCCGCTCGGCCCGGCTCCGGCGGACGGGAACCGAGACGTCGTCGGCGGCGAGGGGGAGGGCGGCTGCGGTCACGTCGGGGATGCTGCCCCAGCCCGTGACGGATCAGTTCGCGGCACGCCGGGATCCGGCGGCGGTTGGTCGCAGTGAGTGACGAGAGGCGCCCGGGCTGGCCGGGACCCCGGGGATCGGTGGGACGCGTGTGACGATGTGTGACCGTCGGGCGACCACCGATCCCCGTTCGGGTCAGGCCCGGCGCACCCGGCGGGGGTTGGCCAGCATCCGCGCCACGGGGACGGCGGAGGCCTGCTGGGCCTGCGACTCGTCGGCCTGGCGCCCGGTCGGGGTCTCGTCAACTACTCGCATGTCGCGCTGCGTGTCCTCCATGGGACCCAGCGTCCCCCCGAGGAGGCCGCGGGAAACAGACCCGTAACGGTGAGTTGAAGCCGGAACGGTGAGAGATCGGTCACCCCGCGTGTGGGCCGGGGGCCCTGTCGAGGGCGGCGGCCAACGCGTCCCAGGCCCCGGCAGGGACCGGGGCGACGGTGTTCGCGCTGTACCGGTCCACCAGGCCGGCGTAGCGCTCGCGCACCCGCGCCCCGACGTCCGCGGGGTCGGCGACGACGGCGAACGCGTCCAGCACCTCGTCGTCGACCAGGTCGCGCATCGCCGTCCACCGGTCCTCGCGGCGCCCGACGGACAGCGTGTGCAGCTCGTCGGCGAGGGCCTCCCAGCCGTGCAGCTCCAGCACCGGCCGGTAGGCCGGCGTGCTGCCGTAGAACGCGATCTGGGCCCGGACGGCGGTGGCCGCCGCCTCCCGCTCCGCGGCGGTGTCCCCGGTGACGACGAACCCCGGCAGGTTGACGGTGACCTCGGTGCGCGCCCGGCCGGAGCCGGCCAGCCCCTCGTCCAGCGCCGGCAGCGTGCGCTCGCGCAGGTAGCGGGCGGTGGTGAAGGGGTGGGCGAACAGGCCGTCGGCGACCTCGCCGGCCAGCCGGGTCATCGCCGGCCCCACCGCGGCGAGGTGCACCGGCGGCCCGCCCCACTCGTGCGGCTCGGGGCTGAACACCGGGGTCATGAGGGTGTGCGTGTAGTGCTCACCCCGGAAGCGCAGGGGGCTGCCCTCCTGCCAGGCGGTCCAGATGGCCCGCAGCGCGGCGACGTACTCGCGCATCCGCGGCACCGGGGCGCTCCACGGCATGGAGAACCGGCGCTCCACGTGGGCGCGCACCTGGGTACCCAGGCCCAGCACGAAGCGGCCGCGGGTGGAGCGCTGCAGGTCGTGCGCGGTGACCGCGACCGTCATGGGCGAGCGGGCGAACGCGACCGCGATCGCCGTCCCGACCTGCAGCCGGGTGGTCGCCCGGCCGGCGACCAGCAGCGGGAGGAAGGGGTCGTGGGCGGTCTCGGAGGTCCAGACGCCGGCACAGCCGCGCGCCTCCAGCCCGCGGGCGACGTCGGGGACGGCGTCGAGGTCGGCGGGCAGGGTGGCGTCGAGCAGCACGGCTGCGCAGCCTGCCGCACCGGCCACCCCGCCCGCCAGCGATCAGGGGGTGTCCGCGCCCTCGCCGGGCAGCTCCTGGCCCTCGGCGGGTTCCTCGCTGCGCGGGGTGCGGCCGTCGGTCGGCTCCTCGCCGGGCGGGTCGCCCTCGGCGCGCTCGGCGGTGCGGGGTGGGCGCTCCGGGTCGGTCATCGTCGTCCTCCTCGGTCGGGGGCTCGGTCCGGTCCGCCCGGCCTGTGCCCGGGGAACCGGCAGCTCAACCCCGCAACGGCGCCGCCGGCGGCAGCTCGGGGCGCAGCCGGGCGACGGCCGCGGCGTCGGGCAGCGCGGACCGGGCGCCGGGGCCGGTCGTGGACAGCGCAGCGGCGGTGACCGCGGCGGCGACCGCCTCGGCCGGGGTCGCGCCGCCGGCCAGCGCGACGCCCATCGCGCCGCAGAAGCAGTCCCCGGCGCCGGTGGTGTCGACCGGCCGGACCGGCGGTGGGGCCTGCAGCAGCGCGGGCCCGTCGGCGGGCACCAGCAGCGCCCCGCGCGCGCCCAGGGTGACCACGACCGTGCCCGCCCCCAGGGTGCGGGCCAGGACGGCCAGCTCAGCAGGGTCGCGGTCGCCCGGTGCCGCGCCGGCCAGCGCGACCAGCTCGTGCTCGTTCGGCACGAGCACGTCGACGCGCGCGAGCAGCTCCGCCGGGAGCGGCCGGGGCGGGGCGGGGGTGAGGACGACGGTGCCGCCGGCGAGGGTCGCGGCAGCGGTCACGGTGGCCAGCGGCACCTCCAGCTGGAGCAGGACCACCCGCGCCCGGCGCACCGGGTCGACGTCGACGTCGTCGGCGCGCAGCTCGGCGTTGGCCCCCGGGACGACGACGATGAGGTTCTCCCCGCTGCCCTCCTCGACCGGGATCGTCGCGGTGCCGGTGGGCGTCTCCGGCGTCCGTCGCACGTGCCCGACGTCGACCCCGTCCCCGGTGAGCGCCGCCAGCTGCCGGTCCCCGGCGGGGTCGGTGCCGACCCGGCCCACCATGACCACGCCGGTGCCCAGCCGGCCCGCGGCCGCGGCCTGGTTGGCGCCCTTGCCCCCGGGCGCCAGCGTGGTGCCCGAGCCGACGACGGTCTCGCCCCGCCCGGGCAGGCGCCCGACCCGCACGAGGACGTCCTCGTTGAGGCTGCCGACGACGGTCACCGACACGCGGGCACCTCCGGAGGACGGGCGGGGAGGTCAGCTCTACCAGACCCCGCTCACCGCGCGGCCGTCCGGCGGTGGCGCAACGGCAGCGCGTACCAGGCCACCGCGCCGACGCCCACCACGAACCCGCACCCGACGACGGCCGGCCAGCGGCCCAGCACCACGTCCAGCACCAGCAGGACGGCGCTGGTGATGCCGAGGAAGAGCAGCCCCAGGCCGATGAGCAGCGCGCGGTCGGCGAAGGCGACCAGCTCGGCCTTGCGCCGTCGACGGAACAGCGTGCGGTGGAACGACACCGGTGCGATGAGCACGAGGATCGCGGTCGCCGTGCTGAGCAGGGTGACCGTGTAGACCGTGGTGCCGAACGGTCCCTGCTCCTCGAAGCGGACCGTGAACGGCAGGGTCAGCAGGAACGCGAAGAGCACCTGCACGCCGGTGATCGCGACCCGCAGCTCCTGGAGCAGCTCGGCGAGGTTGCGGTCGAGCACCTGCTCCGGCGTCTGACCCCGCAGCTGGGCGGCACCGGCCACGTCCGTCCGCTCCCGCGTCCCGGCCGTCCGTTTCCCCGTCACGGCGTCGCGGTACCGCGCGGGGACGCACCCGACACCCGGAGGCAGGCACATGGCCGAGGACCGCGACACCGTCCGGCGTGAGTTCGGCGAGGCGGTGAACATGACCCCCGCGGAGCTCGAGGAGTGGCTCGACACCGACGAGTCGCAGGCGGTCGGGCAGAAGGACGGCGACGGCGAGTCCACCGGCCACGCATCCGGACGCCGGATCGTCGCGCTGCTGCGGACGAAGGCAGCCGACCTGACCGACGACGACATCGCCCACATGCGCAAGGTCCACGGCTACGTGCAGCGGCACCTCGCGCAGGAGCCGGCGAAGGAGGACGTCGCGACCTCCCGGTGGCGGTACTCGCTCATGAACTGGGGACACGACCCGCTCAAGGGCCGTTGGATGCCCGCATGAGCGGTCTGCCCCGCAACGACCCCCGCCAGTACGACGAGCTCGCCGACCAGTGGTGGGACGTCTCCGGTGGGTTCGCCGCGCTGCACTGGCTGGCCGCCTCGCGCGCCGAGCACATCCCGCCGGCCGCGGCGCCGGGCGCGGTCCTGGTCGACCTGGCGTGCGGTGGCGGGCTCATGGCGCCGCACGCGGCCCGGCTGGGCTACCGGCACGTGGGGGTGGACCTCGGGTGGCGCGGGCTGGAGCTGGCGCGGGGGCACGGCGTCCTGGCGGTGCAGGGCTCGGTGCACGCCGTCCCGCTCGGGGACGGCTGCGCCGACGTCGTCGTCGCCGGGGAGATCCTCGAGCACGTCGAGGACGACGTCGGCGTGCTGGCCGAGTGCGCCCGGCTGCTGCGGCCCGGCGGCACCCTGGTGATCGACGCCCTGGCGGCGACCCGGCTGGGGCGGTTCCTCATGGTGACCGTCGCCGAGCGGCTGCCCGGCGGCCCACCGCCGGGCCTGCACGACCCGGCGCTGTTCGTCGACCGCCGCCGGCTGCTGGCCGCGGCCGACGAGCTCGGGCTGGAGCTGCGGCTGGTCGGGCTGCGCCCGTCGATGCGGGAGGCGATCGGCTGGCGGCTGGGCCGGCGCCGGTCGGTCCGGATGAAGCCCATCCGCTCCACCGCGGTGGTCTTCGCCGGGTACGGACGCAAGCGCTGATGCGGCGGGACGCCCTGCTCAGCCGTACCGTTTCCGCCATGACGCCGAGCCCGTGCGCCCGCGGAGCGGCACCCGCAGCCGAGTCCTCGCCCACCCGTGTGGCTGCCTCCCCGCCGCGGCCCGCCGGCGTCGGCCAGGTGGCCCGGTGAGCGCCGCCGTCGTCACCGGCGCCGGCGCCGCGCTCCCCGCCACGATCGACCAGGACGCCGTCTGGGACGGCTTCTTCGCCGAGCACTACGCCGGGCTGCGCGCGGCCCGGCGCATCTTCCGCTCCTCGGGCGTGCGCCGCCGGCACGCGGTGGCCAGCCCGCTGGACGAGGACCTCAGCAGCTGGGGCACCGGCGCCCGGATGCAGCGCTACGTCCAGGAGGCGCTCCCACTGGGCAAGCAGGCGGTGGCCGGCGCCCTGGACGCCGCCGGCCTGCCGCCGGGCGACGTCGGGCTGTTCGCGGTCGCCACCTGCACCGGCTACGCCACGCCGGGCCTGGACATCCGGCTGGCCGGCGACCTGGGCATGCCCCCGGGCCTGCAGCGGCTGCTGGTCGGCCACATGGGCTGCTACGCGGCGATCCCCGGGCTCGCGGCCGTCGCGGACTTCGTGACCGCCCGGTCACGCCCGGCGGTGCTGCTGTGCTGCGAGCTCACCAGCCTGCACGTGCAGCCGGCCCAGGCCGACCTCGAGCAGGTCGTCGCGCACGCGCTGTTCTCCGACGCCGCGGCCGCGGTCGTCCTCGAGCCCGGTGCCCGGCGCGGGCGCCGCCTGGCCGGCGTCGTGGCGCGCACCGACGCCTCCACCGCCGACCACATGACCTGGGACGTCACCGACCTCGGCTTCCGCATGGGGCTGTCGCCGCGGGTGCCCGACGTGCTGGCCCGGCACGTCGGGGACGTCGTCGAGGAACTGCTCACCGGCGCCGGGCTGCGACCCGAGGACGTCGCGGGCTGGGCCGTGCACCCCGGGGGGCCGCGGATCCTCGACGTCGTCCGTGACGAGCTCGGGCTGGCCGAGGCCCAGCTCGCCGCCTCCCGGCGGGTGCTGGCCGAGCACGGCAACTGCTCGTCGGCCACCGTCCTCCTCGTGCTCGACGAGCTGGCGGACGTCGACGGCCCGGTCGTCGCCATGGCGTTCGGCCCCGGCCTGACCCTCTACGCCGCCCTGCTGCTGCCCGCCTGACCGGGGCCGGCGTCCGGCGTGACGCCGACCGTCGCCGCCTCCTAGGCTCTGTGCGCTGCATCACATCCCGGAGGGGGCGACTGCATGGGGGAGGAACCCACCGAGGTGCGAGTCTTCCTCGTCGACGACCACGAGGTCGTCCGGCGGGGCGTGGCCGAACTGCTCGAGGAGGACCCGGCGATCCGCGTGGTGGGCGAGGCGGGATCGGTCGCCGAGGCCCTCGCCCGGGTGCCCGCGGTGCGGCCGGACGTCACCGTGGTGGACATGCGGTTGCCCGACGGCGACGGGGCGGAGGTGTGCCGCCTGCTGCGCGAGCGCGTCCCGGACCAGCGCTGCCTGGTGCTCACCAGCTACTCCGACGACGACGCGGTCGCCGCCGCGGTGGCCGCCGGAGCGGCCGGTTACCTGCTCAAGCAGGTGCGCGGATCGGCGCTGGTGTCCGCGGTGCGGACCGTCGCCGCCGGCGGCACGCTGTTCGACCAGGACCCGGCGGTGGCGGTGGCCGCCCGCAGCCGGCCGGTCGAGCGCGACCGCCGGCTGGCGGTGCTGACCGAGCAGGAGCGCACGGTGCTGCGGCTGATCGGGGAGGGCCTGACCAACCGGCAGATCGGCGAGCGGATGGGCCTGGCGGAGAAGACGGTGAAGAACTACACCAGCCACCTGCTGGCCAAGCTGGGCCTGGAGCGCCGCACCCAGGCCGCCATCCTCGCCACGGAACTGCGCGACCGCCCGGCTGCGGGGAGCTGAGCGGCCCGGGTCAGGGCTGGGCGGGCAGCGGGACCGTCCAGCGGATCTCCGTCCCCGACGGGCCGGTCGACGTGGTCAGCCGGCCGCCGTGCCGCTCGGCACGGTCGGCGAGGTTGGTCAGGCCGCTGCGGACGGTCACCTCCGGCAGGCCGACGCCGTCGTCGGTGACCACGACGCGCACGTCCGACGTGACGGTGACCAGCACCGTGACCCGGCTGGCCCGAGCGTGCCGGACCACGTTGGTCACCAGCTCACGGACGACGGCGACGACGTCGGGCACCAGGCTCGCGGGCAGCTCGTCCAGGTCGCGGAGCCGGACGTCGGGCCGGATCCCCTGCCCGCCGGTGATCGACCGGACGACGTCGGCCAGGCGGCTGCGGACCGCGTCCGGGGAGTCGTCCTCCGGCTGGTGCAGCTCGAAGATCGCCGAGCGGATGCGGGCGATCGTCCCGTCCAGCTCGTCGACGCGCTCGGCCAGCCGGGCGGCCGCCTCGGGGTGCTCGACCTGCAGGGACCGGCTGATCCGGTCCAGGGCCAGACCGGTGGCGAAGATCCGCTGGACGACGTGGTCGTGCAGGTCACGGGCGATCCGGTCGCGGTCGGCCTCCATCTGCAGCCGGCGCTCCCGCAGCTGGCTGCGGGCCAGCTGCAGGGCGACGGCGGCCTGGGCGGCGAAGGCCGAGGCCAGGTCCAGGGTGTCGGGCTCGAAGGGCGCACCACCCTTGCGCCGCATCGCGACCACGGTGCCCAGGGGCGGGCGACCACCCAGCGGGATGAACAGGGTGGGGCCGAAGCCGAGAGCCATCTCCCCGAGCACCGGCGCGCGCCGGCCACCGGGGGCCGCCACGCTCACGTCGGCGATGAGACGGGGGACCCCGGACCGGTGGGCGGCGCCCAGCTGGGTGTCGGCCAGGGGCAGCCGCACGCCCTCGAAGTCCCCGCTGGCCAGGCCGTAGGCGGAGACGACGACGAGGGCGTCCTCGTCGTCGGCGCTCGGGGCGAGGACCCCGGCGACGTCCGCGTCGGCCAGGGCGGCGACCCGCTCGGCGATGGCGTGCAGCACGGTGTCGGGGTCGGCGCCGGAGAGCAGCGCGGTGGCGATGCCGCTGCCGGCCTGCGCCCACGCCCGCCGGTGCTCGGCCCGCTCCACCCGGAGGGCGTTCTCGATGGCCAGGCCCGCCGTCGCGGCCAGCGCCTGGGCCACCCGTTCGTCGGCGTCGGTGAAGGGGCCGCCGGGGCGCTTCTCGGTCAGGTAGAGGATCGCGAACACCCGCCCCGCCACGCGGATCGGCAGGCCCATGAAGCTGTGCATCGGCGGGTGACCCGGCGGGAAGCCGACCGCCTCCGGGTGGGTGGTGAGGTCGTCGAGCCGCAGCGGCCCCGGGGCGCCGATCATCACGCCCAGCACGCCCTCCCCGGCGGGGAGGCGGCCGATCCGCTCGCGGTCCGCGGCGTCCATGCCGACCACGACGAACCGCTCGAAGCCGGTGCCCGTGCGGTCGAGGACGCCGACGGCGCCGTAGGTGGCCTGCACCTGCTCGACGGCCGCGCTGACGACCCCGCGCAGGGTCGACTCGACGTGGTCGCTCTGCGCGGCCGCGCGCACGCCGGCGGCGAGCACCGGGACGGGACCCCGGTCGTCAGGGTCCCCAGGGGCGGGCGGGGTCACGGCCCGGCCGACGAGGACCTCGGGATGGGGAGCACCGGTGCGGGGATGGCGGCCTCCGGTCACGCTCCGCGGGCCAGGCGCCGGGGGTGCGGCCGGGGGACCGCCGGGCGCAGCAGGGTCTTGCCGTGGGCGCCGACGACGACGAGGTCGGCACCGCGGGCCGCGCTGGTGAGGGCCTCGAACACCGGCCGCTCGAGCACCGCGGTGCGGGTGCGCCCGGCCACCCCGGTCTCGGCGATCGCCCGCAGCACCACGGCCTCCAGGCGCTCGAGGGCGGGCGAGGGGTCACGGCGGCCCAGGCCGGCCAGCGGGTCGGGGTCGGTGTCGTCCAGGACGCTGACGGCCACCACCGTGGCCTCCCGCCGGGCAGCCTCCCGCAGTGCCCACACCAGCGCGCCGTAGCTGCCGGCCGAGCCGTCCACGTCGACGACCAGCCACGGGTTCTGCCGCCGCGGCAGCAGCGGGGACAGCCGCGTGGGCTCGACCGGGGGCCTCGGGTCGTGGGTCTCCTCCGGCACGGCGCCATCCGGCATCTCGTCGTCCCCCAGTGCGCGCACGGCGCCGTCGTCCGACCGCCGGGTGACCGCACCGGCCCCCGTGTCCGGCTCGCTGCTGAACCGGTGCTCGTCGGCCATGCGGGGCATCGTGTCCGCCCGTCCCCGCTCCGCGGCAGGGCCCAAGGGCCCGGTGTCCGCCCAGGTGGGGGAGTGACGACACCGTTCCGGTTCACACCCGTGCGTGCCACTGCGCAGAGTCATCCAGCGACTACAGCGATGCGGGGACGCGCCTGCCGCTGACCACGGTGGCGTCCCGCTCCCCGTCGTGCACCACCTCGGCGGTCAGGCCGCCGGCAGTGACGGCGGCCGCGGTGAGCGGCGCCTGCGCCCGGCTGGTCTCCAGCAGCAGCACGCCGCGCGGCGCCAGCCACCGACGCGCGCCCGCGGCCACCCGGCGCTGCAGGTCGACGCCGTCCGCACCGCCGTCCAGCGCCGTGCGGGGCTCGTGGTCGCGCGCCTCGGGGGGCATGAGCGCGATCGCCGCCGTCGGCACGTAGGGGGCGTTGACCGCGAGCAGGTCCACCCGGCCGAGCAGGTCGGGGGGCAGCGCGTCGTAGAGGTCGCCCTGGTGCACCCTGCCGCCGACGGGCGCGAGGTTGCGCCCGGCGCAGCGGACCGCCACCGGGTCGACGTCGGCGGCGTGCAGCTCGACCGGGCCCGCCGCGGCCGCCACGGCCGCGCCCACGGCGCCGGTGCCGCAGCACAGGTCGACCACGACCGGGTGGGGGACGCCCCGCAGGACGGCGGCCGCCCGGTCGACCAGCAGGCCGGTCCGCAGCCGCGGCACGAAGACGCCGGGCTCCACGGCGATGCGCAGCCCGCAGAACTCCGCCCAGCCGAGCACGGTCTCCAGCGGCTCGCCGGCCACCCGCCGTGCGACCAGGGCCTCCACGGCGGCGGGGTCGGGCGTCGCGGCGACGAGCGCGGCGGCCTCGTCCTCGGCGAAGACGCAGCCGGCGGCCCGCAGCCGGGCCACGAGCTCGGGAGGCGGGATGGGGACCTCCCGGCCGGGGCGGGTGTCGGCCCGCCGGGCGAGCCCCGTGAGGGGCGAGGAGAGCGGGTGACGAGAATCGAACTCGCACTGTCAGCTTGGGAAGCTGATGTTCTGCCATTGAACTACACCCGCGGGGTCGCCCACCTGCGACGACGGCTGGAGCCCCGCCGCGGGAAGCGACACCCAGGAGCCTACACGGGTGGTACACGGCGGCGAAGCAGGGGACGCAGCCGGAGGCGGCCATCCCCGGGCCGGCCGGGCAGCTCACGCCGAGCGGATGACCACCGTCGTCCCGGTCGGGCTCGGGGTGGCGGTGATCTCCCCGACCGCGCTCATCAGCATCGAGCCACGGCCGCGGTCCATGCTCGGCACCCGCTCCCGCCACCGGCCGTGGTCGCGGACGGAGATCTCCACCCGCCCGCCGACGACCTCGGCCGCGACGTCGATGAACGGCTCGGTCGGGTCCTGCGCGTGCTCGACGGCGTTCGTGGCCGCCTCGCACGCGGCGAGCACGAGGTCGTAGGCCCGCTCCTCGTCGAGACCGGCCTCGGCGAACAGGGCGCGCACCCGGCGGCGCAGGGCGGGGATGGACGAGCCGGCCGCGGGGAACCGCCACCGGCCGCTGATCCGGCCCGGCACTGCGGGTGCGCCGTCCCCGCGGTCGGTCCCGGCCGGCGGGGGACCGGTCATCGGCAGGCGCGGCACGGGCGGGCCGGCAGCGTCGGACGGGACGGTCCGGCCGCCGTCGCCCGGCGGCGGCGGGGGGACGGCGCCGCGGGCCGCGCCGGCGCGGGCGAGCACTGCCCGCAGTCGGGCCACCAGTTCCGCCGACTGGAACGGCTTGGCCAGGTAGTCGTCGACCCCGGCGTCGAAGCCCTCCACGGCGGCCTCCTGGCCGGCGCGTGCGGTCAGCACGACCACCGGGACGCTCCGGGTCGCGGGATCGGCGCGCAGGGCCCGGAGCAGGCCGAACCCGTCCAGTCCCGGCATCATCACGTCGGTCAGGACGACGTCCGGGCGGGCCGCGGCCACGCTCTCCAGCGCCTCCTGGCCGTTGGTCGCCGTCCGGACCTCCCAGTACGGGGACAGCAGCCGGGTGAGGTACGCGCGCATGTCGGCGTTGTCGTCCACGACCAGGACCTCGGCGCCCGCGGCGGGGCTCCGCCCGGGCGCGGTCCAGCCGAGGTCGTCGTCCCAGGGGGCGACGGTCGCACCGCGGGCGGCCGTCGAGGGGGCGGCGGGGCCGTCGGCGGCGGCGTCCGGGGAGCCGAACGGCAGGGTCACGGTGAAGGTGCTGCCGACGCCGGGCTCACTGGACACCGTGACGCTGCCGCCGTGCAGGCCGGCCAGCTCGCGGACCATCGCCAGCCCCAGCCCCGTGCCCTCCCGGCTGCGGGCGGGGGAGTCGGGGACCCGGTGGAACCGCTCGAACAGGTGCGGGAGCTCCTCGGCCGGGATGCCCACGCCGGTGTCGGACACCTGCAGGGTGATGGTCTCGCCGTCGGCCCGCAGGGTGACCTCGATGCTGCCGACGAACGTGTACTTCACCGCGTTGGCGAGGAGGTTGAGGACCACCTTCTCCCACATCCGCCGGTCGACGTACGCGGGCCGTCCCAGCGGCGGGCAGTCGACGACCAGCTGCAGCCCGGCCCGCTCCGCCGCCGCACGCAGCACCCCGGCCAGCTCCGCGGTGAGGGCGGCCAGGTCGGTCTCCACCCGGACGGCGGCGGTGCGGCCGGCCTCGATGCTGACGAAGTCCAGGAGGTCGTTGACCAGGCCCTGCAGGCGCTGGCCGTTGCGCAGCGCGAGGGTCAGCTGGTCGCGGACGGACGGCTGCAGCCCGGTGCCGGCCAGGGCGTCGCTGATCGGCGCCAGCAACAGCGTCAGCGGCGTGCGCAGCTCGTGGCTGACGTTGGCGAAGAACGCCGTCTTCGCCTGGTCCAGCTCGGCCAGGGCCTCGGCGCGGGACCGCTCCGCGGCGTAGGCGCGGGCGTCCAGGACGGCGCCGGCGAACTGCCCGGCGAGCAGCTCGTGGAACGAGCGGTACTCCTCGTCGAGGGCCCGGTTCGGGTTGACGCCCACCACCAGGGCCCCCACTTCGTCGCCGCCCGGCCCGGCCAGCGGGAGGACGACGGCGGCGGCGACCGGGTCACCCCACGGCCCGCCGGCGACCCTGAGCCGCCCGACCTCGCTGGGCAGCAGCGCGGCGGCGGAGGGGACGGCCGCGGGCAGCAGCTGCGGGTCGCAGCCGACGGCGGCCGCCCGCCGCAGCCCGGGGGTGCCCGGCTCGGCGAGGTAGACGGCCGCGAACGGGACGTCGAGGGGGTGCCCGGCCAGCGCCGCGGTCATCTCGGCCACCGCGTCGCGCTCGTCGCCCAGCAGGCCCGCCGACGACGCCACGTCGCGCAGCAGCCGTTGCCGGCGCTCGGCCAGGACCTGGCGGGTGACCTCCGTGCACACCGCGTGCATGCCGGCGACCTCGCCGTCGTCCCCGTAGGCCGGGGCGTGCGAGACGGTGAAGTAGGTCTCCTCGCGGTAGCCGGCCCGCTCGAGCAGGAGCAGCAGCTCCGGGATCCACGACGGCTCGCGGGTCGTCATGGCGCGCTCGACCGGCTCCTGCAGCGCGGGCCAGCCCTCCGCGAGGGTGATCCGCAGGTCCTCGCCGATCGCGCCGGGGTGCTTCGCGCCGATGAGGTCGGCGTAGGCGTCGTTGTAGATCTGGGTGTACCGCGGCCCCCAGGTCAGGATCATCGGGAACCGTGAGGCCAGCACGGTGCGCACGGAGTGCCGCAGGCTGGCCGGCCAGTCGGTGACCGGCCCGAGCGGGGTCGCCGACCAGTCCAGCGAGGCCATGAACCGGCCGTTCTCGCCGCCGTCCCGGAAGAGCTCCTGCTCCACGGGCGGCCGCTCGTCACCGGTGCTGGCGCGCACGCACACCTCCGGCTCCGGTCCTCGACTGCTGCGCCGGCGCGGTCGCTCGTGCGCGGGTCGCCCGGTCAGAGGCCGGGTGACAGGCCCGAACGGTACCCCGGGGGTCAGCGGCGCATCTCGACGAGGAACCCGGTCGCCTCCGAGCGCAGCCGCTCGGCCATCTGGGACAGCCCGGTGGTGTCGGTGGCCCCGGCGCCCATGGAGGCCGAGCCATCGACCGCGGCGGCGATCCCGTCCACCAGGCCGTTCATCTCGGTGACCGTCGTCCCCACCTTGTCCATGACCGCGGCGACCTCCTCGCAGGCCTCCCGGATCCGCTCGACCTGGGTCGTGACCCGCACGGTGGCCCGGGCGGTCTGGTCGGCGAGGTCCTTGACCTCCGTGGCGACCACGGCGAAGCCCTTGCCGGCCTCGCCGGCGCGGGCGGCCTCGATGGTGGCGTTGAGCGCCAGCAGCCGGGTCTGCGCCGCGACGGCGTCGATGAGCGCGATGACGTCCTGGATCTCCGCCGAGGAGCGGGTGAGCGAGCTCAGCGTCTCCTGGGCCGCACCCGTCTCCGCGCTCGCCGCCGACGCCGCGGCGGTCAGCCCGGACGCCGAGGCGCTCATCTCCGTCGACGCCGTCGCCACCTGCTCCGACATGGCCAGGACGACGGCCTCGAACTCGTCGGCCAGGCGCAGCCGGGCGGTCTGGGCCTCGGTGACCCGGCCCGCGGTCCGCTCCATGGCCTCCCGCGCGGTGTTGATCTCCGTCGCGCCCTGGCGGTACGCCCCCGCCAGCCCGGTGAGCAGCAGCGAGCGGGAGAAGCGGCCCTCCGCCGCCGCGGCCAGCGCGGCCGAGGACTCCCGGACGAACGCGTCGGACACGTCCAGCACGCGGTTGGCGCTGTGGTGCAGCGCCACCAGCTCCGGCACGTCCGCCATGCCGGGCGTCGGGCGGCTGCGGGCCTCGAGGTCGCCGCGGGCGGCGGCCTGGCACGTCGCGGTCAGCTGCCGCACGAACTCGCGGTAGGCGGCGAGCTCCGCCGCGTCGCTGCGCCGGGCGCCCTCACCCCGGGTGCGGACGCCCACGTCAGCGCTCCTCGCGGTTGATGACCGACCAGATGAACTCGTCGTACGACGACGCCTGCTCCGCGACGAGCTCGTCCAGCAGCCGGGACGACGCCGCGACCGCGGCCCTGGCCGTGGGGTGCCGGCGCTCCTCGGCGAGCAGCCGCTCGTACAGCGGCGTCACCCGGCGGACCGCGCCGGCGGCGGGGCTGCGTCGGTTGGAGTGGAACCCCGTCACCGAGCCGTCGGCGCCGTAGGACGGCGTGACGTGGGCCAGGACCCAGTAGTGGGCGCCGTCGGAGGCGAGGTTGTCGATGTAGGCGAACAGCTCCCGGCCCTCGGTGAGGGTCTGCCACAGCAGGGCGAACACCGCGCGCGGCATCCGCGGGTGCCGGATGAGGTTGTGCGGCTGGCCCACCACCTCGTCGAGCTCGTAGCCGCTGACCCGTAGGAACACGTCGTTGGCGTAGGTGATCACGCCCCGCTGGTCGGTCTTGGAGACGATCAGCTCGTCGGGGCGGAACGTGCGCTCCTCGCCGGTGGGCCGGATGCCCCGGCCGGCGCCTCGGGGTGCGGGACGTGCCGCCTGGGTGTCGAGCACGGGTCCTCCTGGGCGGCGCGGCGTGACCCCTGTGTCATCGGCAGCCGCGGCCCCGGGTGTAGCCGGGACGCCACCGCCGGCCGCGCACCGCCAGGGCCCACCGCGCACCGCCCGCCGCCAGGGCCCGGGAGGGCCGGAGCGCGCCTCCCTAGACTCCGGCGCATGCTGCTGTCCGACCGCGACATCACGGCTGCCATCGCCGAGGGGCGGCTCGGCATCGAGCCCTACGACGAGGGACTGGTGCAGCCCTCGAGCATCGACGTCCGGCTGGACCGGTTCTTCCGGGTCTTCAACAACGCCCGGTACACCCACATCGACCCCGCCCGGCAGCAGGACGACCTGACCACCCTGGTCGAGCCGGACGGCGACGAGCCGTTCGTGCTGCACCCGGGGGAGTTCGTCCTCGGCTCGACGCTCGAGGTGGTGACCATCCCCGACGACCTGGCCGCCCGCCTGGAGGGCAAGAGCTCGCTGGGCCGGCTCGGGCTGCTCACCCACTCCACGGCCGGCTTCGTCGACCCGGGGTTCAGCGGCCACATCACGCTGGAGCTGTCCAACGTGGCCAACCTGCCGATCACCCTGTGGCCGGGCATGAAGATCGGCCAGCTGTGCCTGTTCCGGCTGACCAGCCCCGCCGAGCACCCGTACGGCTCGGCGGTCTACGGCTCCCGCTACCAGGACCAGCGCGGCCCCACGCCGTCCCGGTCGTTCCGCAACTTCAGCCGCGCCGAGACCCGCCGCCCGGCTCCGTGACGTGCACGGTGACCGGCGGCTCGGCCCCGGCCACCTCGACGACGTCCCCGTGGGCAGCGGTCGGTGACCAGCCGGGGACCTCGTCGTCGACGAACCGGGGCCGCGACACCAGCCAGCCGGTGACCATCAGCACCGCCACCCCGGTGAGGACGACGACGAACATGCCGGTGTAGCCGCCGGTGCTGCCGCGCAGGACGCCGACCAGCAGCGGACCGGCGCCGGCCAGCAGGTACCCCCACCCCTGGACGACGGTGGAGAGCGCGGCCGTCGTCTCCGGCGTCCGGGCCCGCATGCCGATCAGCGTGAGCACCATCGCGAAGGTGCCCATGCCGAGGGCGAGCAGGCTCATCCACAGCCACGGCACGGTGCGCGGGGCGAGCATCAGGCCGACCCAGCCGGCGACGTAGCAGACCCCGAAGGCGGCCAGCAGGGGCCGTTGCAGGTTCTGGCGCACGGTCAGGACCGGGACGATCGCGTTGAGCGGGATGACGACGATGGTGTTGATGCCGAGCAGCAGGCCGGCCGTGGCCGCGCTCAGGCCGGAGTCCCGCAGGTACTGCGCCGTCCACCCGATGAGGACGTAGGCCTGCATCGACTGGGCGCCGAAGAAGACCGCCAGCGCCACGGCCATCGGGCTGCGCACCAGGGAGCGCATCCGGACCGCGCCGCGGGCGTCGCGGGCGGCGTCCCGGGACGCGCCCGGGCGGGCCGGCACCGCCAGCCACGGCAGCGCGGCCAGCAGGGCGAGCACCGCCCACCAGCCCAGCGCCCAGCGCCAGCCGTCGGCCCCGGTGGCGGCGGCGATCGGAGCGGCGGAGATGGAGGCGATCGCGCCGCCGGCGGCCATCGACATGCTGTAGGCGCCGACCAGCAGACCCGTCCGCCCGGGGAAGTGGCGCTTGACCAGGCTGGGCAGCAGCACGTTGCCCAGCGCCCCGCCGACCATCGCCAGCACCGTGCCGACGAGGAACAGCCAGAAGGATCCGGCCAGCGCCCGCACCACCAGGCCGGCGGCCATGGCCAGCAGTGCGCCGGCCAGCACGTGCCCGTCGCGGAAGCGGGCGGCCAGCGGTGGCCCGGCGAAGCCGATCGCGGCGAAGCACAGCACCGGCATGGTGGTGATCAGCCCGGCCATCCCGCTGGAGATGCCCAGGCCCCGCTCGATCTCCTCCAGCACCGGGCCGATGCTGTTCACCGCGGTGCGCAGGTTGAAGCCGGTGAGGACGATCGCCGTCCCGATGAGCAGCAGGCCGCGGCGGTGGTCCGGAGCGGTCGGGCCGGCGGAGGAGGACGGGACGGCGCGGGTCACCCGACGATGGTCCTCCCCGGTCCGGGACGACCTCGCGCCGGGTGGTTAGCCTCCGCAACCATCGGTGCCGCCCGGGACGGCGACGGCGCGCGCTCCCCGAGGGGAACGCGCGCCGTCGTGGTGTCGGGCCGGCCGCGGTCAGCTCCGGGGGCCGTGCTCCGTGTTGGCCGAGTCCAGGCCCACCACGTCGTCGGTCTGCGTGCCGACGTCGGCACCGGACTCGGTGCCGGGTGCGCCCACGGGCGCCAGCGAGCGCAGCAGGATCTGGCTCACGTCGAGGACCTCGACGTGCTCGCCGGCCTCGCCGTTCTGCTTCTTGGTGGTCAGCGCGTCCGACAGCATCGTGATGCAGAACGGGCACGCGGTGGAGATGACGTCGGGATCGAGGTCGAGCGCCTCCTCGGTGCGCTCCATGTTGATCCGCTTGCCGATCTTCTCCTCCATCCACATGCGCGCGCCGCCCGCGCCGCAGCAGAAGCCGCGGTCCTTGCAGCGGTGCATCTCCTGGGTGGTCAGGCCCTGGACGGAGTCGAGGATCTCCCGCGGCGGCGTGTAGACCTTGTTGTGCCGGCCGAGGAAGCACGGGTCGTGGTAGGTGACCTTGCGGTCGACCGGGGTGACCGGGGTGAGCCGGCCCTCCTCCACCAGCTGGCCGAGCAGCTGCGTGTGGTGCACCACCTCGTAGTTGCCGCCCAGCTGCGGGTACTCCCGGCCCAGGGAGTTGAAGCAGTGCGGGCAGGTGGCGACGATCTTGCGCATCCCCGGCACCCGGCCCTCGAAGACGCCGTCGAGGGTGGCGACGTTCTCCTGCGCCAGCATCTGGAAGACGAACTCGTTGCCCATGCGGCGGGCCGGGTCGCCCGAGCAGGTCTCCCCGGAGCCGAGGACGGCGAACTCGACGCCGGCGGTGTGCAGCAGTTCGGCGACGGCCTTGGTGACCTTCTTGGCGCGGTCGTCGATGGCGCCGGCGCAGCCGACCCAGAACAGGTACTCGACGTCGTAGTCCAGCGGGCCGTCGGCCATCCGGACCTCGAAGTCGAGCTCCTTGATCCAGTCCTCGCGGGTGCTGGCCTGCACGCCCCACGGGTTGCCCCGGTTCTCCAGGTTGCGCAGCATCACGCCGGCCTCGGAGGGGAAGCTCGACTCGATGAGCACCTGGTAGCGGCGCATGTCCTCGATGTGGTCGACGTGCTCGATGTCGACCGGGCACTGCTCGACGCAGGCGCCGCAGTTGGTGCAGCTCCACAGCACGTCGGGGTCGATGACCCCGCCCTCCTCGAGGGTGCCGACCAGCGGGCGGTGCGCCTGGGCGTCGTTGGTGCCCTCGATGCGCGCGTAGCCCGAGGCCCAGACCTGCTCGTCGCTGGGCTTGAGGACGTCGTAGTCCGGCGCGGTCTCGCTGGCGGTCTTCTCGCCGAGCAGGTACGGGGCCTTGGCGTACAGGTGGTCCCGCAGGTCCATGATCACCATCTTGGGGCTGAGCGGCTTGCCCGTGTTCCACGCCGGGCACTGGCTCTGGCACCGCCCGCACTCGGTGCAGGTGGTGAAGTCGAGCATCCCCTTCCAGGTGAAGTCCTCGATCTTGCCGCGGCCGAAGACGGCGTCCTCGTCGGGGTCCTCGAAGTCGATCAGCTCGCCGCCGGAGGTCATCGGCTGCAGCGGGCCCAGCGCGACGCTGCCGTCGTCCTCGCGCTTGAAGTAGATGTTGAAGAAGGCGCTGAACCGGTGCCAGGCCACGCCCATGTTCAGGATCCGGCTGATGACGACCAGCCAGACCAGCGAGACGACGATCTTGACGAAGGCGACGACGGTCAGCAGGTCGGGGCTGTCCGGCAGCAGGGTCGCCAGCGCGCCGGAGACCGGGTGCGACCAGGCGGGCGCCTCGGTCAGGCCGCTGGACACCTTGAGGGCGCGGATGAGCAGGATGCAGACGCCGACGGTGAGGACGACCGCCTCGACGAAGTAGCCGCGGCCCTCGTTCGTGCCGGCGAACCGGCTGGCCCGCCCCTGCCGGCGCGGGTGGTCGCGCTGGCGCCGGATGATCAGGTAGATGATCCCGAGGACCGTCCCGGTGCCGATGACGTCGGCGAACAGGTTCCACAGGCTCCACTCGCCGATCAGCGGCAGGTGGAACGCCGGGTCCCAGACCTCGCCGAAGGCCTCGACCAGGGTGAGGAACAGGCCGTAGAACCCGACGAAGACGAACCAGTGGGCCACGCCGATGGTGGACCACTTGAGCATCCGGGTGTGGCCGAGGGACTCGACCAGCAGCGTCTTCAGCCGGGCCCTCACCGGGCCGAACCGGGTGCCGTCGGGCTGGCCGATCCGGATGATCCGGACCATGGCGCGCACCGCCCGGTAGGCCATCACCGAGGCCACCACCAGGAACAGGACGCTGATCGTCCCCAGGACGACCTGCAACGGGCCCGTCATGTTCTTCCTCCCGCACGCGCCTGACGGCGTCGGTTGATCCCCCGCCCGCCGTCGACGGACCGCCGCGGGCACACCGCCCGCACGCGTCGCACGATAGCGGCCGGACGCGGATGCTACTCGCCGGTAACCACCGCGGCGGGCCGCCCTGCCCTCGAGTCCTCGGCGGCGACCCGGCCCCGCGCCCCCGGGGAACAGTTCCGGCCGGACTGCCGTTAGGGTGGGCAGGAAAGTTGAGTGGACCCCGCGCAAGGCGGGCACCCAGCAACTGACCCACAGACCTGGACCACACCGGTACACACGGAAGAGAGGCCATCTCCATGGCTCGAGCGGTCGGTATCGACCTCGGCACCACCAACTCCGTCGTCACCGTCCTCGAGGGCGGCGAGCCGACGGTCATCGCCAACTCCGAGGGTTCGCGCACCACCCCGTCGGTCGTCGCGTTCGCGAAGAACGGCGAGGTCCTCGTCGGCCAGTCGGCGAAGAACCAGGCGGTCACCAACGTCGACCGCACCATCCGCTCCGTCAAGCGGCACATGGGCACCGACTGGAAGACCAACGAGATCGACGGCAAGCGGTACACGCCGCAGGAGATCTCGGCCCGCATCCTGCAGAAGCTCAAGCGGGACGCCGAGACCTACCTGGGCGAGCCGGTGACCGACGCGGTCATCACCGTCCCGGCCTACTTCGAGGACGCGCAGCGCCAGGCCACCAAGGAGGCCGGTGAGATCGCGGGCCTCAACGTGCTCCGCATCGTCAACGAGCCCACCGCCGCCGCGCTGGCCTACGGCCTGGACAAGGGCGAGACCGAGCAGACGATCCTCGTCTTCGACCTCGGTGGTGGCACCTTCGACGTCTCGCTGCTGGAGATCGGCGAGGGCGTCATCGAGGTGAAGGCCACCGCCGGTGACAACCACCTCGGCGGTGACGACTGGGACCAGAAGGTCGTCGACCACCTGGTCAAGACCTTCAACGCCTCCAACGGCATCGACCTGTCCAAGGACAAGCTGGCCATGCAGCGGCTCCGCGAGGCCGCCGAGAAGGCCAAGATCGAGCTGTCGGGCGCGCAGTCGACCAACGTCAACCTGCCGTACATCACCGCCGGCGCCGAGGGCCCGCTGCACCTCGACGTCACGATCACCCGCGCCGAGTTCCAGCGGATGACCCAGGACCTGCTCGACCGCGCCCGTGCGCCGTTCAACCAGGCCATCCGGGACGCCGGGATCTCCGTCGGCCAGATCGACCACGTCGTCCTGGTGGGTGGCTCGACCCGCATGCCGGCCGTGACCGACCTGGTCAAGGAGCTCACCGGCGGCAAGGAGCCCAACAAGGGCGTCAACCCCGACGAGGTCGTCGCGGTCGGTGCCGCGCTGCAGGCCGGCGTCCTGCGCGGTGAGGTCAAGGACGTCCTGCTGCTCGACGTCACCCCGCTGTCCCTGGGCATCGAGACCAAGGGCGGGATCATGACCAAGCTCATCGAGCGCAACACCACGATCCCGACCAAGCGCTCGGAGATCTTCACGACGGCCGACGACAACCAGCCGTCGGTGCAGATCCAGGTCTTCCAGGGCGAGCGCGAGATGGCCGCCTACAACAAGAAGCTCGGCATGTTCGAGCTGACCGGTCTGCCCCCGGCGCCGCGCGGCGTCCCGCAGATCGAGGTGGCCTTCGACATCGACGCCAACGGCATCGTGCACGTGTCGGCCAAGGACCTCGGCACGGGCAAGGAGCAGTCGATGACCATCACCGGCGGCTCGGCCCTGCCCAAGGACGACATCGAGCGGATGATGAAGGACGCCGAGGCCCACGCGGAGGAGGACAAGCGCCGCCGCGAGGAGGCCGAGACCCGCAACCTCGCCGAGTCGCTGCAGTACCAGACCGAGAAGTTCCTGGCGGAGAACGGCGAGAAGATCCCCGCCGAGAAGAAGGAGGAGCTCGGCGAGGCCCTCACCGAGCTGCGCTCGGCCCTCGGCGGCTCCGACATCGCGGCCATCAAGGCGGCGCAGGAGAAGGTCGCCCGCGTCTCGCAGGAGGTCGGCGGGGCCCTCTACGCCCAGCAGGCCGAGGCCCAGAACGCCGCGGGTGCCCCCGGCGCCGGTGCGGGAACCCCCGGTGACGCCGGCGCGTCCGGTACCACGACGGGTGGCGACGACGACGTCGTCGACGCCGAGATCGTCGACGAGGACAACGACCGCCGATGACGGGGAGGGAAGAGGAGCCGCGGGTCGTCATCCGCGACAAGCGGCGCATCGACCCGACCAGCGGCACCGTGCGGGAGCCGGCCGGCGAGCAGCCGGCCGGCGCCCGCACGGGCGCAGACGTTCCGGACCGGACCGCGCCGGGCCCAGCTCAGGGCTGGCCGGCGCAAGGGGAGCAGATGAGCGAGCACGAGACCGTCGCCGAGCAGCAGCCGGCGACGGGGGACGACGACCTGGGCCGCCAGCTGGCCGAGCGGACCGAGGACCTCCAGCGGGTCACCGCGGAGTACGCCAACTACCGCCGCCGGGTGGAGCGGGACCGCCAGCTGGTGGTCGACCAGGCCGCCGAGCGGTTCGCCGCCCAGCTGTTCCCGATCGTCGACGACATCGAGCGGGCGCGGGACCACGGCGACCTGACCGGTGCCTTCAAGGTGGTCGCCGACCGCGTCCTGGGCCTGCTCGACGGGCTCGGCGTGGAGGCCTACGGGGTCTCCGGGGACCCGTTCGACCCCTCGCTGCACGAGGCGGTCATGCACGACACCTCGCCCGACGTGCAGGTGCCGACCGCCAGCACCGTCCTGCGGCAGGGTTTCCGCCGCGGCGACCGCGTGCTGCGGACGGCGATGGTCGCGGTCACCGACCCCGAGGGCCCGGCAGCGGCCGGCGACGGCGCGGTGGTCGAGGCCGCGACGCCGCCGGGCGACGGCGCCCCGGCGTCCGACTGAGCCAGAGAGGGGGCGCCCGATGAGCACCCGGGACTTCATCGAGAAGGACTACTACGCCGCTCTCGGCGTCGCCCAGGACGCCGACGCGGCTGCGATCAAGAAGGCCTACCGCCAGCTGGCGCGGGACCTCCACCCGGACAAGAACCCGGGCAACAGCGAGGCCGAGGCCCGGTTCAAGGAGGTCTCCGAGGCCTACGACGTGCTGTCGGACACCAAGCGCCGGGCCGAGTACGACGAGGCCCGGCGGCTGTTCGGGGCCGGCGGCGCGGGCGCGCGGGCCGGCTTCCCCGGGGGCTTCCCGGGCGGGGCCGGCGGCGGTCAGCCGTTCGACCTCGGCGACCTGTTCGGCGCGGCCGGGAGCGCCGGCCGCGCCGGGACCGGCGGGCTCGGGGACCTCTTCGGCGGCCTGTTCGGTGGTGGCGGTGCGGGATCGGGCTCCGCGCGGGCGCGCAGCCAGGCGGCGTCCGGTCCCGCCCGCGGCCAGGACGTCGAGACCGAGGCGACGCTCTCCTTCGAGGAGGCGGTCCTCGGCGTGACCGTGCCGCTGCGCATGCAGAGCCCGGGCACCTGCCCGACCTGCTCCGGCAGCGGCGCGCGGCCCGGCACCTCGCCGCACACCTGCCCGGTGTGCCAGGGGGCCGGCGTCACCAGCCGCAGCCAGGGCGCGTTCGCCTTCTCCGAGCCGTGCCGCAACTGCCGCGGCACCGGCCAGGTGGTCGACGACCCGTGCCCGACGTGCGCCGGCAACGGCGTCACCACCCAGACCCGGACCATCACCGTCCGGATCCCGGCCGGGGTCAAGGACGGCCAGCGGATCCGGCTGGCGGGCAAGGGCGCGCCCGGCCGGCGCGGTGGCCCGGCCGGCGACCTGTACGTCGTCGTCCACGTCTCCGAGCACGAGCTCTTCGGCCGTAAGGGCAACGACCTCACCCTCACCGTGCCGATCACCTACGCCGAGGCGGCGCTGGGGACGACGCTGACCGTCCCGACGCTGGACGGCAACGTCTCCCTCAAGGTGCCCGCCGGCACGGCCAGCGGCCAGACCCTGCGCGTGCGCGGGCGGGGCGTGCCGGGCAAGGGCCGGGCCGGGGACCTGCTGGTGACCGTCGAGGTCGCGGTGCCCAAGCGGCTGAGCCCCGCCGCCGAGGAGGCGGTCAAGGTGCTCGACGCCGAGCTCGGTGACCCGCGGCCGCGGATCACCGCCGCCGTCCAGGGGAGCTCGCGGTGACCGCCGCGGCCGAGGGCCGGGAGCGGCAGGAGGCCGGCCGCGCGGTCGCCGAGGACGCCCCCGTGTTCGTCATCTCGGTGGCCGCCGAGCTGGCCGGCATGCACGCGCAGACCCTGCGCCAGTACGACCGGCTGGGCCTGGTCAGCCCCGGGCGCACGCCCGGTGGTGGCCGGCGGTACAGCCCGCGCGACGTGGCCCTGCTGCGGG
This sequence comes from Geodermatophilus sp. SYSU D00079, assembly GCF_054050635.1. Taxonomy (NCBI): domain Bacteria; kingdom Bacillati; phylum Actinomycetota; class Actinomycetes; order Geodermatophilales; family Geodermatophilaceae; genus Geodermatophilus; species Geodermatophilus sp. SYSU D00079. The sequence continues at coordinate 105,663 of NZ_JBJGZS010000010.1, forward strand.
AGGTCCAGCGCCTCTCGCAGGAGGACGGCGTCAACCTGGCCGGCATCAAGCGGATCATCGACCTGGAGTCGCAGGTGGAGGCGCTGCAGCAGCGGGTGACGGAGCTGCTGGGTGAGCTGGAGGTCTCCGAGACCCGGCGGATCGCCGCCGAGTCCGCCGTCCGGGCCGGCTACGGCCGGGACCTCGTGCCGCTGCGCCCCTCCACGTCGGCGCTGGTCGTCTGGCGTCCCGGGCAGCAGCGGTGAGCGACACCGGCGTGCACGAGGCGATCGTGCACGTGGAGCGGGAGATCGCGCTGCTGCTGCGCCGGTCGCGGGCGATGTCCGCCCGGCTGTCGCGGGAGCTGCACCCCGACCTGGACGGCGCGGCCTACGGCCTGCTGGTGCTCCTGGAGGACGCCGGGCCGCTGCGGGCGAGTGACCTCGTCGCCCGTCTCGGCCTGGACAAGAGCACGGTGAGCCGCCAGATCGCCTCCCTGGTCGACCTGGGCCTGGTCACCCGCGCCCCCGACCCCGCCGACGGCCGTGCCCAGGTGCTGGCCACCTCCGCCGAGGGCGCCGCCCGGCTCAGCCGCATCCGGGACGCCCGGCGGGCCCGCTGGGAGGCCGACCTCTCCGACTGGCCGGTCGAGGACATCGCCACCCTGGGCGACCTGCTCGGCCGGCTCAACCGCCTGGGTGAGGCGCGCGACGGCAGCGGGATCGCCGAGCCCCGGGAGGCCGCGCCGCGCCGCTGACCGGCGCCGCCCCCTCGCCGCCGCTTCCTCGCCGCCACAGACCCCCACCGTGACCGACCGGTCACGGTGGGGGTCTTCTGCGTCACAACGGTTGCAGACAACAACCAACCGATTGTATGGTTGCAGTCTGCAAGCAACATCGTGGCGAGGAACCCCCGTGCCCATCACCCCCCAGACCCGTGACCGGCTGACCGCCGGCGTGGCCCGCATCGTCCGGAGCGGGCGGCACCTCAGCGTCCGTGCGGCCGACGCCCTCTACGGCGACCTGCCGTCCTACGGCTGGGCCCTGCTCGTCCCGCTCCAGCAGGACGGCGAGCAGCGCTGCAGCGCGCTGGCCGCCCGGGCGGGCGTGGACGTCTCCGTGGTCAGCCGCCAGCTGGCCGTGCTCGAGCGCTCCGGCTACGTGGCCCGCCGTCCCGACCCGGCCGACGGGCGGGCCAGCCTCGTCTACGTGACCGAGGCCGGCGAGGCCGCCCTCGCCGGCACGAGGGCGCTGCGCTCGGAGTGGGCCGCGACCGCCCTGGCGGACTGGGACGAGCACGACGCCGGCCTGCTCAGCGGCCTGCTGGAGCGCCTCGCCACCGACCTCGACGCCTCCGCCGCAGCAGGCGTCTCCCGGACCGCCTCGTGAGCGGCCCCGCGACGACCCACCCCACCCGCACCGAACCGCCCAGGAGCACCGTGACCAGCACCCTCGAACCCCGCGTCGCGGCAGCCGCCCCGGCCGACGTCGCCCCCGTCGAACAGCAGGGCGGGATGACGCACCGCCAGATCCTCTCGGCGCTGTCCGGCATGTTGCTGGCGATGTTCGTGGCGTTCCTGTCCTCGACCGTCGTCTCCAACGCCCTGCCCACGATCATCACCGAGCTGCGCGGCACGCAGGGCCAGTACACCTGGGTGGTCACCGCGACCCTGCTCGCCTCGACCGCGTCGACGCCGATCTGGGGCAAGCTCGCCGACCTGTTCAGCAAGAAGCTGCTGATCCAGATCTCGATCGTGGTCTTCATCGTCGGCTCGATGCTCGCCGGCCTGTCGCAGTCGGTGGACACCCTCATCGCCTGGCGGGTGCTGCAGGGTCTGGGCCTGGGCGGCGTGCAGGCGCTCATGCAGATCGCGATGGCCGCGATGATCAGCCCCCGCGAGCGCGGCCGGTACTCCGGCCTGATCGGTGCGGTCATGGCCGTGGCCACCGTCGGCGGCCCGCTGATCGGCGGTGTCCTCGTGGACACCAGCTGGCTGGGCTGGCGGTCGGTGTTCTACGTCGGCGTCCCCTTCGCCGTCGTCGCGCTGGTCCTGCTGCAGCGCACGCTGCACCTCCCGGTCACCAGGCGGCAGGTCCGCATCGACTACCTCGGCGCGACCTTCCTGACCGCCGGCGTCTCGGCGCTGCTCATCTGGGTCACCCTGGCCGGCGGCACCTTCCCGTGGTGGTCGATGGAGACGGCGCTGTTCCTCACCGGCGGTGTGCTGGCCATCGTGGCCTTCGTCGTCACCGAGCTGCGGCACCCGGAGCCGATCGTGCCGCTGCGGCTGTTCCGCGACCGGACGACGACGCTGGCGATCGTCGCCAGCATCGCGATCGGTGTGGCGATGTTCGGGTCGTCGGTCTTCCTCGGCCAGTACCTGCAGATCTCCCGCGGCTACTCGCCGACGGCGGCCGGGCTGCTCACCATCCCGATGGTCGCCGGCCTGCTGCTCTCCTCCACCGTCTCCGGCATCCTCATCACCCGCTCCGGCCGGTGGAAGGCCTACCTGGTCGCGGGCTCCGTGCTGGTGGTCGCCGGGTTCGGCCTGCTGTCGACGATCGACCACGAGACGGACATGGTCGTGCTGGGCGTCTTCCTGTTCGTCCTGGGCGTCGGCATCGGCATGACCATGCAGAACCTGGTGCTGGCGGTGCAGAACACCGTGGCCGCCCGCGACCTGGGTGCGGCGAGCTCGGCGGTGGCCTTCTTCCGGAGCCTGGGCGGCACGATCGGCGTCTCGGTGCTCGGCGCGGTGCTCAGCGGCCGGGTCGGCGACCTGATCGCCCAGGGCCTGGCCGGCGTCCCGGGGGCCGAGCAGGCCGCGGCGTCCGGTGAGGTGGGGCTGGCCAGCCTGGCCGACGCGCCGCCGGCGATCCGGACGCTGATCCAGGTGTCCTACGGCGACGCCACCGGGCGCATCTTCGCGATCTCCGCCGCCCTGGCCGTGGTCGCGGTGGTGGTGATCCTGTTCATCCGCGAGGTGGCACTGAGCACCCAGAGTGGTGAGGAGCGGCTGCGCAGCGGCGAGTAGCAGGCAGCCCGCAGACGACGGCGGCCCGTCCCCACCGGGGGACGGGCCGCCGTCGTCTGTGCTGCAGCGGGGCGTCAGCCCTCGAGCGCGGCATCCAGGGTGATCTCGTCGACGCCGGCCAGGGCCTTGCTGACGGGGCAGCCGACCTTGGCGGCCTGCGCGGCCTTCTCGAAGCCGGCGGCGTCCAGGCCCTCCACCTCACCCCGCACGGTGAGGGCGATCCGGGTGATGTGCGGCCCGCCGTCCTTCTGGCCGAGCGTGACGTCGGCGGTGATCTCCAGGGCCTGCGGGGTGCCACCGGCCTTGCCGATCTCGTTGGACAGCGCCATCGCGAAGCAGGCCGAGTGGGCCGCGGCGATCAGCTCCTCGGGGCTGGTGGTGCCGCCGGCGTCCTCGGCCGCGCGCTTGGGGAACGAGACCTCGTACGTGCCGACCTTCGAGCTGGACAGCTCGACCTGGCCGGATCCGTCCTGCAGGGTGCCGTTCCACGCGGTGCGGGCAGTGCGGGTGGGCATGCGTCCTCCTCCGTCTCGGGTGCTGACGGGGCTCGCCCTACCCGGGCCGGTTGCGCGCAACCGTGCCGGTCAGTGTGCGCTGACCCGCGCGGTGACCAGCTGCAGCTTCGACTTGAGCTCGGTGAACTCCTCGCGGTCCAGGTCGAGGGCGCAGATGATCTCGCCGGAGATCGACTCGGCCTTGTCGCGCAGTGCGCGGCCGGCGTCGGTCAGGGCGATGGACACCGAGCGCTCGTCCTCCACCCGGCGGTGTCGGGTCACCAGGCCGGCGGAGGTGAGCCGCTTGAGCAGTGGGGAGAGCGTGCCGCTGTCCAGCGACAGGCGTGCGCCCAGCTGGCCGACGGTCTGGTTGTCGGTCTCCCAGAGCAGCATCATCACGAGGTACTGCGGGTAGGTGAGGCCGATCGCGTCGAGCAGGGGGCGGTAGCGCGCCGTCATCGCCCGGGAGGCGGCGTAGAGCGCGAAGCAGAGTTGGTCCTCGAGGACCGCGCTCGGTGCCGGCAGACGCGTCATCCCCAGGAGTCTAGGCGTCGCGACCAGGCCGCCACGGGGGGTTGCCTGACAACGACCCAGGTGGGTGAGGTCCTCCGGTCCTTGCCCCGGGGGCGCGCAGCGAGGTTGAGTGGAACAGACTCAACCTCGTCCACGTTGGACGGGACGAGAACCACGGCCGAAGCCCGGCCGACCCCACGCGGAGAGGACCGCTGCACCGACCATGCAGAGCAAGCTCACCACCCGTTCGCAGGAGGCGATCGCGGCCGCCCAGCGGCTGGCGGTCGACCGTGGCCAGGCGGCCCTGGAGCCGCTGCACCTGCTCGTCGCCCTGCTCGAGCAGACCGACGGCATCGCCGGTCCCCTGCTCAAGGCCGTGGGCGCCGACGCCTCCGACGTCCGCGCCAAGGCCGAGGCCGCGCTGCGCCGCATGCCCAGTGTCAGCGGCGCCACCGTGCCCGCCCCCTCGCCCTCGCGCGAGCTGCTGCGGGTGCTCAACGCCGCCGGCGAGCAGGCCACCGCGCTGGGCGACGAGTACGTCTCCACCGAGCACCTCCTGGTCGGCCTGGCGAGCTCGGACGGCGAGGCCGCGACGGTGCTGAGCAGCACCGGCGCCACCCGCGACGCGCTGCTGGCCGCCTTCCGCACCGTGCGGGGCAACCGCAAGGTCACCACCGCCGACCCGGAGAGCACCTTCCAGGCCCTGGAGAAGTACGCGGTCGACCTCACCGCCCGGGCCCGCGAGGGCAAGATCGACCCGGTCGTCGGCCGCGACACCGAGATCCGCCGCGTCGTGCAGGTGCTGTCCCGGCGCACGAAGAACAACCCGGTGCTGATCGGCGAGCCCGGTGTCGGCAAGACCGCGATCGTCGAGGGCCTGGCCCAGCGGATCGTCGCCGGCGACGTGCCCGAGAGCCTCAAGGGCAAGCGGCTGATGGCACTGGACCTGGCCAGCATGGTCGCCGGTGCCAAGTACCGCGGTGAGTTCGAGGAGCGGCTCAAGGCCGTCCTGCAGGAGATCACCGAGGCCGAGGGCGAGATCATCACCTTCATCGACGAGCTGCACACCATCGTGGGTGCCGGCGCGACCGGCGACTCCGCCATGGACGCCGGCAACATGATCAAGCCGATGCTGGCCCGCGGTGAGCTGCGCATGGTGGGCGCGACCACGCTCGACGAGTACCGGGAGCACATCGAGAAGGACCCGGCCCTGGAGCGCCGCTTCCAGCAGGTCTTCGTCGGCGAGCCCTCCGTGGAGGACACGATCGGCATCCTGCGCGGCCTCAAGGAGCGCTACGAGGTGCACCACGGCGTCCGGATCACCGACGCCGCGATCGTCGCCGCCGCCACCCTGTCGGACCGGTACGTCACGGCCCGGTTCCTGCCGGACAAGGCCATCGACCTGGTCGACGAGGCCGCCAGCCGGCTGCGCATGGAGATCGACAGCCGGCCGGTGGAGGTCGACGAGGTCGAGCGCGCCGTCCGCCGGCTGGAGATCGAGGAGATGGCGCTGGCCAAGGAGGACGACCCCTCCTCGGTGGAGCGGCTGGCCGCGCTGCGCGCGGACCTCGCCGACAAGCGCCAGCAGCTGGACGAGCTGACCGCTCGCTGGCAGCAGGACAAGGGCGCGATCGTGCGCATCCAGCAAATCAAGGAGGAGCTGGAGCGGGTGCGCCTGGACGCCGAGCGCTTCGAGCGGGACGGCGAGCTGGCCCGCGTGGCCGAGCTGCGCTACGGCCGCATCCCGCAGCTGGAGCGGGCGCTGGCCGACGCCGAGACCTCGGTCGAGGGCGGCGACTCCATGCTCAAGGAGGAGGTCGGCCCCGACGACATCGCCGAGGTCGTGCAGGCCTGGACCGGCATCCCCGCGGGCCGGCTGCTGGAGGGCGAGACCCAGAAGCTGCTGCGGATGGAGGACGAGCTCGGCCGGCGGGTGGTCGGCCAGCCCGACGCCGTCCGCGCCGTCTCCGACGCCGTCCGCCGGGCCCGCTCCGGCGTGGCCGACCCCGACCGGCCGACCGGGTCCTTCCTCTTCCTCGGCCCCACCGGCGTCGGCAAGACCGAGCTGGCCAAGGCGCTGGCGGAGTTCCTGTTCGACGACGAGCGGGCGATGGTCCGCATCGACATGAGCGAGTACTCCGAGAAGCACTCGGTCGCGCGACTGGTCGGCGCCCCGCCCGGCTACGTCGGCTACGAGGCCGGCGGGCAGCTCACCGAGGCGGTGCGGCGGCGGCCCTACACGGTCGTGCTGCTCGACGAGGTGGAGAAGGCCCACCCGGACGTGTTCGACGTCCTGCTGCAGGTGCTCGACGACGGCCGGCTCACCGACGGCCAGGGCCGCACCGTCGACTTCCGGAACACCATCCTGATCCTCACGTCCAACCTCGGCTCGCACGTGATCGCCGACCAGTCGGTGGAGGAGGAGCGGCGCCGGCAGGCGGTGCTCGAGGTGGTCCGGCAGCACTTCAAGCCGGAGTTCCTCAACCGGCTGGACGACGTCGTGGTGTTCCGGGCCCTGGGCAGCGAGGAGCTGGCCGGCATCGTCGACATCCAGGTCGGCGTCCTGGCCCGGCGGCTGGCCGCCCGCCGCCTCACGCTGCGGGTCACCGACGCCGCCCGGGACTGGCTGGCGATCAACGGGTTCGACCCGGTCTACGGCGCCCGGCCGCTGCGCCGGCTGGTGCAGTCGGCGATCGGCGACCAGCTGGCCAAGGCGCTGCTGGCCGGCGACATCCGGGACGGCGACGAGGTCGTCGTCGACGCGCCGGACGACCTCGCCGTCGAGGGGCTGGTCGTCCGCCGCGGCTGACGCCCCTGCACGGCGACAGGCCCGCCGTCCACCCGGACGGCGGGCCTGTCGGATCTACCGATCCGGTCTCGAAACGCCGGGAGAGCTGGTCCGGCACCGGACGGTGGGTGACCATCTGCGCCGACACAGGGGACGAGCTCGGGAGCGCAGATGACGTCAGGGCAGGGTGGCCAGGGTGGGTGGGGCGCTCAGGAACCCCCGCAGGGCGGCCAGGGTGGGTGGGGCGCACCGGAGCCCCAGCAGGGCTGGCAGCCGCCGCCCCCGCCGCCGGGCTGGCAGTCGCCGCAGCAGGGCTGGCAGACCCCGCCGGGGCAGTACGGCTACGCCCCCGCGCCGTCGGCCCCCGGGCACGCACCGCAGGAGGCGCCGCCGCGTCCCGACACCGTGCGCTTCGGGGTCGGGGCCTTCGTCGCCAACCTGCTCATCGGCCTGGTCGGCTCGATCGTCACCTTCGCCAGCATCGACAGCCTGCTCGACGCCGAGCTGGCGCAGCAGGGCGTCACGGTCTCCGAGGACGCCGTCCAGGCCGTCCTGACCGTCAGCGCCGTCATCGGGCTGCTCTTCGTGGCGCTCGAGGCGCTGTTCATCTGGTTCGCGTGGAACGGCCGCAACTGGGCCCGGATCATCCTGTTCGTGCTGGGCGGGCTCGGCATCATCGGCGGCCTGTCCGCGCTGGCGCAGCCGACGACCGGCTTCCTCTCCGCCCTCTCGGTCTGCCAGATGCTGGTGGTCATCGCCGGCGTCGTGCTGCTGGCCCGGCCGCCGTCGAGCGAGTGGTACCGGGCCATGGGCTGGCGTCGCGCCGCCGGCCTGCGCTGACGACGGGGTCCGGCCCCGGCGTGCCGTCGCGGTGCGCCCGGGGCCGCGCCGGCCGCGGGGTCACCCGGGGGTCCGGGGAGAATGGCCGGCGGTCGACTGCGAAGGAGCTCCACCCGTGACGCACACCCCCGCCCGCGGCGTCCTGCTCGCCGCCGCGACGGCGCTGGCCGTCCCGCTGGCCGCCTGCGGCTCCGGGGGCTCGGCGGAGGACGCCGCCCCGGCGACCGGCTCCCCGGCCGCGACCACCTCGGCGGCCCCGGCCGCGACCGGGCCGATCGGCACCGGGTGCGGGGCGTTCCCGCCCGAGGGCCAGGGCAGCATCGCGAGCATGGCCGGCGCCCCGCTGGCCACCGCGGTCGCCGGCGCCCCGCCGCTGTCCAACCTCATGGTCACGGTGCACGCGGCGACCCTGGTCGACCCGCTCAACACGACGCAGGACATCACCGTCCTCGCGCCGATCAACCAGGCCTACGAGGCGGTGCCGGCCGAGACGCTGGAGCCGCTGCTGGCCGACACCCCGCGCCTGACCGAGCTGGTCACCCACCACGTCATCCCCGGGCGGCTGGCCCCGGAGCAGCTGGCCGGCACGCACGCCACGCTCAGCGGCGAGCCGGTCACCATCGAGGGCTCCGGCGGGTCGTTCACGATCAGCGCCGACCAGACCCTCGTCGGCACCACCGCCGCCACCGTGGTCTGCGGCAACCTGCCGACGGCGAACGCGACGGTCTACGTCATCGACCAGGTGCTCACCCCGCCGGCCTGAGCGGCCGGGCCGCCCCGCCGGGTCCCGGGACGTGACAGAGCCCCGTCGGGGCCGTCAGTAGGGTCGGGCCCATGACGGCCCCCGCCACCCTGCCCGACCGCCACCGCCTGCTCGAGCTGATCGTCGAGCTCGCCGTGGTGCAGGGGCGGGTCACGCTGTCGTCCGGGCAGGAGGCCGACTGGTACATCGACATGCGCCGGCTGACGCTGCACCACGAGGGCGCGCCCCTGGTGGGCCGGGTGATGCGCCAGCTGACCGGCGACCTGCGCTACGACGTCGTCGGGGGGCTCACCCTCGGCGCCGACCCGGTGGCCACGGCGATGCTGCACGCGGCCGCCGCGGGGGAGGGCGGCCTGGACGCCTGCGTGGTGCGCAAGGCCGGCAAGGCGCACGGCCTGCAGCGGCGGATCGAGGGGCCGGACGTCGCCGGGCGCAGCGTGCTCGTGGTCGAGGACGTGTCCACCACCGGCTCCAGCCCGCTGACCGCGGTCGAGGCGCTGCGCGAGGCCGGCGCCGAGCCGGTCGCGGTCGCGGTCATCGTCGACCGGGGCGGGCGCGCCGCGGTCGAGGAGGCGGGCCTGGAGTACCGCGCCGCCTTCACCCTCGCCGACCTCGGCCTGGACTGAGGCCCCCGCCCGCGGGCCCGCGGCGAGCCTCTGGACGCAGCCGCACCACGTACGGTGTGACGATGACCACGGTGACGACGGCGTGGGCGGCCGAGCTGGCCGATGCCCTGGGCGCCGACAGCGTGCTGACCGATCCCGACGTCACCGCCGCCTACGCGCGCGACCAGGCGATGCTCGCCGAGGCCGGGACGCCGGCGGCCGTCGTCCTCCCCCGCAGCACCGCCGACGTCGTCGCGGTCATGCGGATCGCCTCGCGGCACGGGGTCCCGGTCGTGCCCCGGGGAGCCGGCTCGGGCCTGGCCGGGGCCAGCAACGCCGTCGACGGCGCGATCACGCTGGTCATGACCCGCATGGACGCCGTCCTGGAGGTCTCCCCGGCCGACCGCCTGGCCGTCGTCCAGCCCGGCGTGGTGAACAAGGCGCTGCGCGACGCGGTCGCCGGGGCCGGGCTGTTCTACCCGCCGGACCCCTCCAGCTACGACTGGTGCACGATCGGCGGCAACCTGTCCACCAACTCCGGCGGGCTGTGCTGCGTCAAGTACGGCGTCACCACCGACTACGTGCTCGGCCTGGAGGTCGTGCTCGTCGACGGGCGGGTCCTGCGCACCGGACGCCGCACCGTCAAGGGCGTCGCGGGCTACGACCTGGCCCGCCTGTTCGTCGGCTCGGAGGGCACCCTCGGCGTCATCACCGAGGCGACGCTGGCCCTGCGGCCGGCCCCGCAGCGGCCGGTCACCCTCGTGGCCACCTTCGCCACGACCGCCCAGACCGGCCAGGTCGTCGAGCGGGTGGTCACCAGCGGCCTGGTCCCGAGCCTGCTGGAGGTCATGGACAACACCTGCATCTGCGCCGTCGACGACCTGCTGCGCGCCGACCTCGACCGCGGCGCCCACGCGCTGCTGGTGGCCCAGTCCGACACCGGCGGTGAGGCCGCGGTCCGGGAGATCGAGGCGCTGGCCCAGCTGTGCCGGGACGCCGGTGCCGACCTCGTGCACACCACCGACGACCCCGCCGAGGGCGACCTGCTGCTGGCCGCCCGGCGGATGGCGCTGCCGGCGCTGGAGCAGCTGGGCAGCACGCTCATCGACGACGTCGCCGTCCCCCGCTCGCGGATCGCCCAGTTCCTCGACGGCTGCGACACCATCGCCGCCGAGCGCGGGCTCACCATCGGCGTCGTCGGGCACGCCGGCGACGGCAACATGCACCCGACGATCTGCTTCGACCCCACCGACACCGACCAGCGCGACCGCGCGTTCGCCGCCTTCGACGACATCCTCGAGCTCGGGCTCTCCCTCGGCGGCACGATCACCGGCGAGCACGGCGTCGGCGCGATCAAGGTCGACTGGCTGGAGCGGGAGATCGGTCCGGTGTCGCTGGAGGTGCACCGGTCGATCAAGGCCGCCCTCGACCCGCAGGGGCTGCTCAACCCCGGCAAGGTGCTGCGCCGGCTGACACGCTGACCCCATGGGTGCAGACCGGCTCCTGGTCATCGGCGGGGACGCCGCAGGCATGTCCGCGGCGGCGCAGGCCCGCCGGCTGCGGCCGGCCGAGGACCTCGCCATCACGGTGCTGGAGCAGGGGCCCGACGTCTCCTACTCCGCGTGCGGCATCCCCTACTGGGTCGGCGACGTGGTCCCCGACCGGGACCTGCTGATCGCCCGCACCCCGCACGAGTTCACCGCCCAGGACATCGAGGTCCGCACCGGCACCCGGGCGGAGGCGATCGACCTGGACGCCGGCACGGTGCGCACCGCCGGCGGGGAGACGCTGGGCTACGACCACCTGCTGCTCGCCACCGGCGGCCGCCCCCTGCGCCCGCCGGTGCCCGGCCTGGACGCAGCCGGCGTGCACGGGGTGCACCGGCTGGCCGACGGCGCCGCCATCCGTGCCGCCGTCGCCGCCGGCGCCCGCCGCGCCGTCGTGCTGGGCGGCGGCTACATCGGCCTGGAGATGGCCGACGTGCTGCACGCCCGCGGGGTGGCGGTGACCGTCGTCCTCGCCGACCCCCTGCCCATGGCGCTGCTGGACGCGGACATGGGGGAGCGGGTGTGCAAGGCCATCGGCGACATGGGCATCGACGTCCAGCCCAACCAGCCGGTGCGCGAGATCGAGACCGACGCCGACGGCGTGGTGCGCGCGGTCCGCACCGACGCCGGCAGCTACCCCTGTGACCTCGTCGTCCTCGGGCTCGGCATGGGCCCGGAGGTGACCCTCGCCCGCGAGGCCGGCCTGCGACTGGGCGAGACCGGTGCGATCGAGGTCGACCGCACGCAGCGCTCCCGCTCGCACCCGGAGGTGTTCGCCGCCGGCGACTGCGTGCAGACGTTCCACCGGCTCACCGGGGAGCCGGCGCACGTCGCCCTGGGCACCCACGCCAACAAGCAGGGCCGGGTCGTGGGCTCGGTGGTCGGCGGGCGGGCGGCCCGCTTCGCCGGGGTGCTCGGCACCGCCCTCACCGGGATCGGTGGGCTGGAGATCGCCCGCACCGGGCTGTGCACCACCCAGGCGGAGGCGGCCGGCTACGACGTCCGCACCGAGACGATCGAGGGGACGACGCGGGCCGGGTACTTCCCCGGCGCCGAGCCGATCGCGGTGAAGCTGGTCAGCGACCGCGGGTCCGGGGAGCTGCTCGGCGCGCAGGTCGTGGGCGGCACGGGCAGCGGCAAGCGGATCGACGTCCTGGCCACCGCCATCTGGGCCGGCCTGACCGCCGAGGAGTTCGCCGGCTCCGACCTCTCCTACGCCCCGCCGTTCTCCCCGGTCCACGACCCGGTGCTCGTCGCCGCGCGGGTCGCCAGCCGGGCGGAGCGGGGGTGACCGCCGGGGGCGAGGTCCGCGGCGCGGACTGGTACGGCGACGACCTCTCCGGCCAGGAGCACACCGGGGTCACCTTCAGCGGCGTGGACCTGTCGGAGACGACCGACGACGGCGCGGTCTTCACCGACTGCGTGTTCCGCGACTGCCGGTTCACCCTCTCCACCCACACCGACGCGGCGTTCCTGAACTGCACGTTCACCGGTTGCTCGTTCTCCCAGGCGGCCTTCACCGGCTGCAAGCTGGTCGGCTCCCGGTTCGAGCGCTGCGGCTTCGCCCTGCTCACCGTCACCGGCGGCGACTGGTCGTTCGCCGGCCTGGCGGGCGCGGACCTGGCGAAGACCACGCTCACCGGCGTGCGCATGCGGGAGGCCGACCTCACCGGGGTGCGCGCCGCCGGGGCGACGCTGCGGGACCTCGACCTCTCCGGTGCCGAGTGGCACGGGGCCGACCTCTCCGGTGCCGACCTGCGCGGCAGCGACCTCACCGGGGTCGACCCGCGGGAGGTGGAGCTGGCCGGTGCACGGGTCGGCGTCGTCCAGGCGGTCGTCCTGGTGACCGCGCTCGGGCTGCGGGTGGAGCCCGGAGGGGTGTAGCGGGTGTCGCGGGCCCCGGGCGCGGCGGGATACTGGCCGCCAGCAAGCGCCGATCCCGACGCAAGGAGTGCCTCGCATGCCCATCGCGACCCCTGAGGTCTACGCCGACATGATCAGCCGGGCCAAGGAGGGCGGCTTCGCCTACCCGGCGATCAACTGCACCTCGTCCGAGACGATCAACGCGGCTCTGCGCGGCTTCGCCGACGCCGGCAGCGACGGCATCATCCAGTTCTCCACCGGCGGCGCGGAGTTCGGCTCGGGCACCCGGGTCAAGGACATGGTCACCGGTGCGGTCGCGCTGGCCGAGTTCGCCCACGTCGTCGCCGAGAAGTACCCGGTCAACGTCGCGCTGCACACCGACCACTGCCCCAAGGACAAGCTCGACGGCTACGTGCGCCCGCTGATCGCGCTGTCCAAGGCGCGGGTGGACGCCGGCCAGGCCCCGCTGTTCCAGTCGCACATGTGGGACGGCTCGGCGATCGACCTCGACGAGAACCTGCACATCGCCGAGGAGCTGATCGAGAAGTCGGCCGCGGCCAAGCTGGTGCTCGAGGTCGAGATCGGCGTCGTCGGCGGTGAGGAGGACGGCGTCGCCCACGACATCAACGAGAAGCTCTACACCGCCGAGGGCGACTTCGTCGCGACCGCCAAGGCGCTCGGCCTGGGGGAGAAGGGCGTCTACCTGCTCGCCGCCACCTTCGGCAACGTGCACGGGGTCTACAAGCCCGGCAACGTCAAGCTCCGCCCCGAGATCCTCAAGCAGGGCCAGGACGTCGTCACCAAGGAGTTCGGCCTGGCCGAGGGCAGCAAGCCGTTCAACCTGGTCTTCCACGGCGGCTCCGGGTCGGCGCAGGAGGAGATCCGCGAGGCGCTCTCCTACGGCGTGGTGAAGATGAACGTCGACACCGACACCCAGTACGCCTTCACGCGGCCCATCGCCGGGCACATGTTCACCAACTACGACGGCGTCCTCAAGGTCGACGGCGAGGTCGGCAACAAGAAGACCTACGACCCGCGCAGCTACCTCAAGGCCGCCGAGACCGGCATGGCCGCCCGCGTCGTCCAGGCGTGCGAGGACCTCCTGTCCGCCGGCCAGTCGCCGAGCGCCTGATGAGCCACTCGCACCAGAACCTCCTCGGCGAACCGCCGGCCACGCTGCTGCCGGCCCACCCCGAGGCCGAGGCCGAGCTCGCGGCCGGCAGCACGCCGGCCGAGGTCGCCGCGCACCACCCGACGGTGAGCGCGGCGTGGGCGGCGCTGGCCGAGGAGGCACTGAACCGGCCCGAGCGGGCGCTGGGCGACACCATCGAGGCCTACGCCTACGCCCGCACCGGCTACCACCGCGGCCTGGACGCGCTGCGCCGCAACGGCTGGAAGGGCTACGGCCCGGTGCCGTGGTCGCACGAGCCCAACCGGGGCTTCCTGCGCTGCGTGACGGTGCTCGCTCGCGCCGCCGAGGCGATCGGCGAGACCGCCGAGCAGGAGCGCCTCACCGAGCTGCTGCGCGACTGCGACCCCAGCCTCGCCGCCTGACCGCGTCCCCGAGGGGCAGCCGCCGCTGCCCCTCGGGGGACGGGGTCTCAGCCCAGCACCTGCCAGCCGAGGCGGACGACGAGCACCCCGACGACGACGAGGAAGACGACGCGGACGAAGCGGCTGCCCGCACCCACGGCCGTCCGGGCACCGAGGTAGCCGCCGGCCAGGTTGGCCACGCCCATGACCAGGCCCAGCGTCCACAGCACCGACCCGTCGAGGGCGAAGACGACCAGCGCGCCGACGTTGGTGGCCAGGTTGACGATCTTGGCGGTCGCGCTCGCCTCGAGGAACGCGAAGCCGAGCAGCCCCACCAGCGCGAAGACCAGGAAGGCGCCGGTGCCGGGGCCGGCGATGCCGTCGTAGAACCCGATCGCCGCCCCGACGACGCCGGCGACGACCGTGTGCCGGTGGCCGCTGAACCGCAGCTCGGTGACGTCGCCGAGGCGGGGCCGCACCAGCGTGTAGACCGCCACCACGACCAGGGCCACCAGCACGACGGGCTCGAGCACGCCGTCGGGCACCGCGGCGGCCGACAGCGCACCCGCGGCGGAGCCGAGCGCCGCCACCGCGGCCATGGGCGCCGCCGTCGCCAGCCCCGGCCGCACCCGCCGGTAGTAGGTGGCCGCGCTGGTCGCCGTCCCCATGGCACTGGAGATCTTGTTGGTGGCCAGCGCCTGGACGGTCTCCATGCCCGGCACCAGCAGGAGTGCGGGCAGCTGGATCAGCCCGCCACCGCCGACCACCGCGTCGATCCAGCCGGCGGCGAAGGCGGCGAGCACCAGGAGGACCAGGGTGACCGCGCCCAGCGAGCCGAGGGTGGTCGCGGTCATGCGGGCGGCTCCCGGGGCGCACGGAGGACCGGGCCGCCCGGTTCCCGGCGCCGCCCGAGCAGCCCCTGCAGCCTCTCACCCGCCGCCGGACGCCGGGCGACGGGCCGGGGCACACCGGCGACGTTGTCGTCCGGGAGGACGACGATGGAGCCGTGGAGCACTCGCCGAAGGCCGTCATCGACCGGCTGCGGGCCCTGCTGCTCGCCGTCCACGGGGCACTGTCCGCCGGCGTCCGGGTCAGCGCGGCCATCCACGCCGAGCGCGGCTGGAACCCCTCGGCCGACCGCCACCTGGACCACCAGCTCGTCCGCCGCGAGGCGATGGAGCGGCTCCGGCCCTGGGGCGCGGCTCCGGACGACGAGGCCGGCCCGTGGCTGACCCGCCAGCTGGAGCTCACCGACACCGGCACCGACAACCTGGGCCTGCCGATGAGCGGGCTGCTGCTGCGCACCCCCACCGACGTCCTGCGGGTCTGGCGCTCCGACGACGGCGAGCTGCCCGCGGCCGCGACCGAGGGGCTGCGCGCCTTCTACCGGCAGGCCCCCAGCCGCCAGCTGCAGCTGGACCTCGACGACCGGTCCGGCGCGCCCCGCCCGGCACCCGGGCACCTGGCCCTGCTGTGGGCCGACGCCGGCGCCGTCCTCACCCGCTTCGACCTCGTGCGTCCCGGCGGGCACGCCGGCCGGCGGGTGCAGGTCGACTGGCACGTCGACCTGCTGGAGCGCCTGGTCCGCCCCGCCGCCTGACCGCCGGGACCCTCAGACGCCGGCGGTCTCGCGCGACCGCCCCGGTTCCTGCGGGACTCCTCCCCAGACGTGGGGCCGCGTCCACCGGGGACGGGTGCATCACGCTCCGTGACCGCTCGACGTGCGCTTTTCCCGGCCGGCGCCTACGCTCCGTTCCCGGTGTCCACTCGGGACGCCCGTCACCGGAGGTGCTGCATGGCAACGCTTCTCTGGATCCTCGCCGTCGTCCTCGTGGTCGCCGGCATCGTCGCACTCCTGCGCAGGCAGCTGCTGTGGGGCATCGTGCTCATCGTCGTGGGCCTGCTCGTCGGCCCGGGCGGGGTGAGCGTCTTCACCTGAGCGGCACCCGGGGCCCGGGCTCAGCGCTCGTCGAGCTCCGGGTGCAGCTCGCGCAGCCGGGCGGTGAGCGAGGTCAGCTCGTCGCCGCCGGCCATGAGGCGCGTGAGGACGTCGGCGTCGACGTCCTCACGCGTCAGGTCGCCGGCCACGGAACCGTGCGCGAGGAGCAGGAAGCGGTCGCCGACGAGGTGGGCGTACCGCGGGTTGTTCGTGACCACCACGATCGCCAGCCCCCGCGCGCGGGCGGTCAGCACGGCCCGGCCCACCAGGGTGTGCTGCTGCATCGTCATGGGCGCGGTCGGCTCGTCGACCACCAGCGCCCGGACGCCGAAGTGCAGCGCGCGGGCGATCGCCAGCGTCTGCCGCTCCCCGGCGCGCAGCGCCGAGGCCGGCTGGTCCGGGTCGATGCCCGGGACGCCGACCTGCGCCATGGCGCGCACGGTCGTCTCCCGCGCCGTCGCGAGGTCCAGCCTCCGCAGCGGCCAGGGCCCCCGGGTGGGCTCCGCGCCGAGGAAGAAGTTGCGCCACACCGACAGCAGCGGCGCCACGGCGAGGTCCTGCCACACGGTGGCGATCCCGGCGGCGCGCGCGGCCCTGGGCGACCGGAAGCGCACCGGCCGGCCGTCGAACCGCAGCTCCCCCTCGTCGTACCGGCACAGGCCCGACAGCATCGCCACCAGCGTGGACTTGCCGGACCCGTTCTCGCCCAGCACGCAGGTGATCTCCCCGGGGCGGAACGCCGCGTTGACCCGGGCCAGCGCCGCCACGCTGCCGTGGTGGACGCTGAGGCCCCGCAGCTCCAGCACCGGGGCGGGGCGGTCGGCCGGCTCGCTCACGACCGCGGCACCGCCCTCAGCCGGCCCCGGACGACACCGTTGGCGAGCAGGGCCACCAGCAGCAGCACCCCGAGGAAGACCTCGAACCAGCGGGCGTCCCACCCGGCCAGCACCACCCCCTGCCGCGCGGTGGCGTAGACCAGCGCACCGACCGCGGCGCCGACCGCCGAGCCGTACCCACCGGTGAGCAGGCAGCCCCCGATGACGGCGACCACGATGAAGGTGATCGCCGTCCCGAGGCCGGTGCTGGCCTGCACCCCGCCGATGCGCACCACGCCGAAGGTGCCGATCAGCCAGCCGGCCGCCGCGGTGCAGCAGTACAGGGCGACCGTCGTCCGGCGATCGGCGACGCCGAGCTCACGGGCGGCACGGCGGGCGCCGCCGACGGCGAACACTCCGTTGCCGAAGCGGGTGCGCCACAGCACCCAGGACGCCCAGGCGGTGAGCAGCACCCACCACAGCAGCGAGATGCGGAACCGCCCGTCGCCCACCTGCACCGTCGACCCGAACACCGCCGTCGCCGACGACCAGCCGGGGGCGCCGCCGAGTCCGTCGATGCGCACCGAGCGGGTGAGCGACGCGGTGCCGGCCAGGGCGACACCCTGCAGCACCAGGAACGTGGCCAGGGTGACCAGGAAGCTCGGCAGCCCCGTGGTGACCACCAGCCAGCCGTTCACCAGCCCCACCAGCAGCGCGGCCGCCAGCGACCCGGCGAGGGCGGGCCAGGTGCTCCAGCCGGCCTCGGTGACCAGCAGGCCGGTGACCAGGGCGCTGCCGACGGAGACCATGCCGATCGACAGGTCGAAGTGGCCCGACACCAGCAGCAGCGCGACCGCGACCCCGCCGATGCCGATCAGCGCGGCGGAGTCCAGGGCACTGGCCAGCCCACCGGTGCTGAGCAGGTGCGGCGCCTGCGGGACGAAGAACAGCAGGACGACGGCCAGCCCCACGAACGCCGCCAGGCTCGGGCGGGCCAGTGCCCGGTCGAGCAGCCGTCGCCCCCGGGCCGGGGCCAGGGCGGCGTGGGGCCCGAACGAGGGCAGTCCGTCGGCGGTCACCGGCGGGCACGGGACGTCGGCAGCGGGGCCTCCTCGACCAGAGACGTGCCCACAGTGTCCACGACACGCCGGGAGGCCCAGCAGTACCCCGCGCCCCGCAGTTCAGGGGCGCAGCCGCCAGCGCACCCGGTGGTCGGCGTACCAGGTCCAGCGGCTGACCGGCCGCGGGTAGGGGACGCCGTCGCGCACGACCCGGGCCGGGTCGCAGGCGATCTGCACCGCGCGCCCCGTGGTGCGCCGCGCCGGTCGCAGCGGCAGCGTCATGACGGCGACCCCGAGGGTGTCCACCTCCCGCCACTCGGGCCGGACGTCGATGCGCGTGATGATCCCGTCGGCGACCTTGGCCGCGTCGTTGTGCGCCTGCGCCCCGAACCGGCGGGCCAGCGGGCCGCGTCGTCCGGGGTCGGCCGCCTCGACCCGGCCGTGGTGCAGCAGCACGCCGCCGTGGTCGTCGCGCACGAGCCCCAGCTCCCGCTCCTCGCCCGTGCCCACCCCCAGGGCGCGGGCCAGCCCCGTCGATGCGGTGTCGTCGGTGGGCTCCCACGAGACCGGCACCTGCGCGCTCCGACCGGCCTTGTCCAGGGCCGCGAGCACCGCGGCCAGCGCCGGGACCGGGCCCCTGACCAGCACCGCGTCGGCGTCGACCGCCGGTGCGACGGTCTCGCGGGCCGGCGCCTGACCGGGATCGAGGCCGCGCAGGTCGAACCGGACGAGGGACATGCGGATACCCTGCCACCTGCCAGCCGGTCATCCGCCGGTGACGGAGTTCCGAGGGGATCTGAGCGAGCGATGCCGGCAGTCGTGCTGATCGGCGCCCAGTGGGGCGACGAGGGCAAGGGGAAGGCCACCGACCTGCTCGGTGGCCGCGTGCCCTACGTGGTGCGGTACCAGGGCGGCAACAACGCCGGCCACACCGTGATCACGCCCGACGGGGAGCGCTACGCGCTGCACCTGATCCCCTCGGGGATCCTCACGCCGGGCTGCACGCCGGTCATCGGCAACGGCGTCGTCATCGACCCCGAGGTGCTGATCGGGGAGCTGGCCGGCCTCGAGGAGCGGGGTGTGGACACCTCGCGGCTGGTCATCTCGGCCGACGCGCACCTGATCATGCCGCACCACCGCGCGCTGGACCGGGTCACCGAGCGCTTCCTCGGCAAGCGCCGGATCGGCACCACCGGCCGGGGCATCGGCCCCGCGTACGGCGACAAGGTGGCCCGCACCGGCATCCGCGTGCAGGACCTGCTCGACCTGTCCATCCTCCGGCAGAAGCTCGAGGGCACGCTGCAGGAGAAGAACCAGGTCCTGGTCAAGGTCTACAACCGCAAGGCGATCGACGTCGACGAGGTCGTCGAGGAGTACGCCGGGTACGCCGAGCAGCTCAAGCACCGCATCGCCGACACCCGGCTGCTGCTGGCCGACGCCCTCGACGCCGGCGAGTGGGTCCTGCTGGAGGGCTCCCAGGGCACGCTGCTGGACGTCGACCACGGCACCTACCCGTTCGTGACGTCGTCCAGCCCGACCGCCGGCGGGGCCTCCGCCGGGTCGGGCATCGGCCCCACCCGCATCCAGCGGGTCGTGGGCATCCTCAAGGCCTACACGACCCGCGTCGGCTCGGGCCCGTTCCCCACCGAGCTGTTCGACGCCAACGGCGAGTACCTGCGCAAGCAGGGCGGCGAGGTCGGCGTCACGACCGGCCGCGACCGCCGCTGCGGCTGGTTCGACGCCGTCGTGGCCCGCTACGCCAGCCGGGTCAACGGCATCACCGACTACTTCCTCACCAAGCTCGACGTGCTCTCCGGCCTGGAGACGGTGCCGATCTGCGTGGCCTACGACGTCGACGGCGTCCGGCACGACGAGATGCCCATGACCCAGACCGACTTCCACCACGCCACGCCGGTCTACGAGGAGATGCCGGGCTGGTCCGAGGACATCCGGCACTGCCGGACCTTCGACGAGCTCCCGGCCAACGCCCAGGCCTACGTGCGGCGGCTGGAGGAGCTCTCCGGCGCCCGCATCAGCGTCATCGGCGTCGGCCCCGGCCGCGACGAGAACGTCGTCGTCCACGACCTCATCGGGTGAGCGTGGGCTGAGAGCGCCGGCGGTCTGCGCCGGCAGCCCCCGCTACGGGCGGCGGACGGGCGCGAGGGCCGCGCTCTGCAGCTCCGCCCGGGCGCGGACGGCGACCTCGGGGGCGTCGGTGATGACGCCGTCGACGCCGAGCGCCAGCAGCAGCCGGGCCTCGGTCTGCGCGTCGCCGGGGCCGATCGGGTCCTCACCGCGGCGCAGGTGCCGGGGCAGGAAGGCGTTCTCCGGCCGCAGCGTCCACGGCACCACCAGCAGCCCGGCGCGGTGTGCCTGCGCCACGAGGTCGGAGACGCCGGTCAGCGCCTGGTCGGCGTCCCGCAGCAGGATGCGGTGCCGGCTCGGCGCGATGCCCTGCGCGTAGGTGCTCACCTCGCGCAGGCCGGCGGGGGTCACGAGGGCGTCGTCCGCGGCGTCGTCGTCCACCAGCTGGAGCATCGTCGGGCCGGCGTGCCCGAGGTCGGCGCGCAGCTGGCGCAGCGCCGCGGCGTCGAAGGACTGCAGCACGACCGTGCCGTCGGGGGTGGCGGCGCCCAGGCGCCGCAGCTCGGCGGCGACCAGCTCGACCATCGGCAGCCCGTGGTCACTGGCCCAGCTGGGCTTCTTCAGCTCGGCGAGGACGCGCACCGGCCGGCCCGGGGTGGAGCGGAGGCGGGCGATCTCCACGACCTCCGCCAGCGTCAGGACGCCGAAGCGGCCGTCGTAGGTGGTGTTCAGCGGTCGCAGCGCCGGCATGCGCTCGACGGCCCGCAGGGTGCGCAGCTCGGCGAGGGTGAAGTCCTCGGCGAACCAGCCGGTGCGCTCGCGGCCGCCGACCAGCCGGGTGGTCCGGCGGTGCGCGAACTCGGGACGGTCGGCGACGTCGGTGGAGCGGGAGAGCTCGTTCTCGTGCCGGACGACGAGCGCACCGTCCCGGCTGACCACGACGTCGGGCTCGATGAGGTCGGCGCCGAGGTCGATGGCCAGCTCGTAGCTGGCGGCCGTGTGCTCGGGGCGGTACGCGGAGGCGCCGCGGTGGCCGACGACGACGGGACGGGGGAGGCCGGTCGCGGGGCGGAGTGCCAGCGACTCGCTCGCGTGCATGCCTTGAGAACACCCCAGCGACCTGAACAGAACGCGAACGTGCGGAGTCGCGTGCAGCACAATTCGGAGGACGCCGCCCTGACCTGCGCGCCACCATGCGGGGGTGACCGAACTCTCACTCCTGGGCTGGACGCCGGAGCGCGCGGCCGAGCTCCCGCCGGGGTGCGCACCGGGCCGGGTGGCCCGCGTCGACCGCGGCCGGCTGACGGTGCTCACCGCCGACGGCGAGCTGCGGGCCCACCCCGCGGCGGCGCTGCTCGGTGAGGGTGGTCCCGCGGTCGGCGACTGGGTGGCGCTGCGTGGGGAGCTGGCCGTCGCGGTGCTGCCCCGCCGCACGGCGTTCACCCGCGTCGTGGCCGGCCGGACGTCGGCCGAGCAGGTGGTGGCCGCCAACCTCGACGCGGTGCTCGTCGTCGACGCGCTGACCGGCCCGAGGCGGACGCGGCGGGTGGAGCGCTACCTGGCGGTGGCGTGGGGCAGCGGGGCGGTGCCGGTCGTCGTCCTCACCAAGGCCGACCTGTGCGACGACGTGCCGGCCGCCGTACAGGAGGTGGCCGAGGCCGCCCTCGGCGTCGACGTGCTGCCGGTGAGCTCGGTGACCGGCGCCGGCCTCGCCGACGTCGCCGCCCGGATCGGCCCCGGCCGGACGGCGGCGATGGTCGGACCGTCGGGGGTCGGCAAGTCCAGCCTGGCCAACGCGCTGCTGGGCGCGCCGGTGGTCGCGACCGCGGGGGTCCGGGAGAGCGACGGCCGCGGCCGGCACACCACCACCGCCCGCGAGCTGCACCTGCTGCCCGGCGGCGGGCTGCTGGTGGACACCCCCGGCATGCGGGAGCTGGGCCTGGTCGACGACGACGGCATCGACACCGCCTACGCCGACGTCACCGAGCTCGCGGCGCGCTGCCGGTTCCGCGACTGCGGCCACCGCGCCGAGCCCGGGTGCGCGGTCGCGGCGGCGATCGCCGCGGGCCGGCTGGACCCCGCCCGCTACAGCGCCTGGCGCAAGCTGCAGGCCGAGGCCCGGAGACAGGCGCTGCGCTCCGACGCGCGGGCGCGGGCCGCCGAGCACGCCCGGGTGCGCGCCCTGCACCGGGCCCACCGGGCGCAGCCGAACCGCCCGCGCTGAGCCCGGTAGGGTCGCCGGACGTGCGCGTGCTCGTGATCGGCTCCGGTGCCCGGGAGCACGCCCTGTGCGTCGCTCTGCACGACGACCCCGCCGTGACCGCGCTGGCCTGCGCGCCCGGCAACGCCGGCACGCGGGCGGTCGCCGAGGCCGCGCCGGTCGACGTCGCCGACCCGGTCGCCGTGGCCGCCCTGGCCACGGGCTGGGGCGCCGATCTGGTGGTGATCGGGCCCGAGGTGCCGCTGGTGGCCGGCGCCGCCGACGCCGTCCGCGACGCCGGGATCGCCTGCTTCGGCCCGTCCGAGCAGGCCGCCCAGCTGGAGGGCAGCAAGTCCTTCGCCAAGCACGTGATGGCCGCCGCCGGCGTGCCCACCGCCCGGTCCTGGCCGGTCGGCGGCCCGGCGGAGCTGGAGACCGCCCTGGACGAGGCGGGGGCGCCGTACGTGGTGAAGGACGACGGCCTGGCCGCGGGCAAGGGCGTCGTCGTCACCACCGACCGGGCCGCCGCCGTGGCGCACGGCCACCGGGTGCTGGAGGCCGGTGGCGCGGTGCTGGTCGAGGAGTACCTCGACGGTCCCGAGGTGTCGCTGTTCGCCGTCACCGACGGGACGTCGGTGCTGCCGCTGGTCCCGGCCCAGGACGCCAAGCGCCGCGACGACGGCGACGCCGGACCCAACACCGGCGGGATGGGCGCCTACGCGCCGCTGCCCTGGGCGCCGCCGGGCCTGGTCGAGGAGGTGCTGGCCACGGTGCTGCAGCCGACCGTCGACGAGATGGCCCGCCGCGGCGAGCCGTTCAGCGGGCTGCTGTACGCCGGGCTGGCGCTGACCTCCCGCGGGGTGCGGGTGGTGGAGTTCAACGCCCGCTTCGGCGACCCCGAGACGCAGGTCGTGCTGCCCCTGCTGGAGACCCCGCTGGCCGGGCTGCTGCACGCCGCGGCCACGGGCACGCTCGCCGAGCACCCGCCGCTGCGCTGGCGGGACGGTGCGGCGGTCACGGTGGTCGTCGCCGCGGCCGGCTACCCGGAGCGGCCGCGCACCGGCGACCCGATCACCGGGGCGGACGGCGAGGGCGTGCTGCACGCGGGTACCACGGTCGACGCGGACGGGACGGTCCGGTCCGCCGGTGGCCGGGTGCTGGCGGTGACGGCGGTCGGCGACGACCTGGCCGCCGCCCGGCAGCTGGCCTACGAGCGGGTGGCCGGGGTGCGGCTGGCCGACGCGCACTGGCGCACCGACATCGCGCTGGCCGCCGTCGAGGGCCGCATCACCGCTCCCTGAGGGGACAGGCGGTCGCGTCCGGAGCCGTCCACGGTCGGCCCCCTGCAGGGCCCCGCCGCGAGCGTGCGAGTGATGGGGGGCAGGGGTCCTCTCACTCTGCGGTGACCGCGGGCCGCGCCCGCTCCGGGCGCGGTTCGGGTGGCCGCGGCCCGTCGTGCCGCCGGCTCAGGTAGGTGCCGGCCACGTTGGCGCAGGCCACCAGCGGCACGGCGATGAGGGCGCCGAAGATGCCGGCGACCAGCAGGCCGGCGGCGATCGCCAGGACGACGGCCAGCGGGTGCACCCGCACCGCCCGGCCCAGCAGCAGCGGCTGCAGGACGTGCCCCTCCAGCTGCATGACCGCCACGACGACGGCCAGCGCGATGAGCGCCGTGATCGGCCCCTTGGACACCAGCGCGACCAGCACGGCCACCGAGCCGGCGAGGAACGACCCGATGATCGGGATGAACGCGCCCAGGAACACCAGGGCCGCCAGCGGGATGACCAGCGGCACGCCCAGGATCGCCAGGCCGACGCCGATGCCGATCGCGTCCACGAGCGCCACGGCGACGGTCGCGCGGACGTAGGAGATCAGCGTGCGCCACGAGCGGCGGGCGGCCTCGTCGACGTAGGCGCGGGCCTCGGCCGGGCACAGGCCGAGCAGCCACAGCCAGATGGAGCGGCCGTCCTTGAGGAAGAAGAACAGCGTGAACAGCGCGAGGACGATGCCGGTGAAGACCTCGCCCACGGTCGCCGCGGTGGTGAGCGCACCCGAGGTGAGGGTCTCCTGGTTGGCCACGAGCGCGTCCTGCGCGGCGGTCAGCGCCTCGTCGATCTGCCGCTGCGAGACGGGGAAGCTGTCGACGACGAAGTCGCGGATCTGGTCCAGGCCCTGGCTGACCTGGTCGGCCAGGTCGGAGAAGCCGGCGATGAACCGCTCGACGACCAGCGTGATGATGCCGGCGACGACGCCGAGCCCGACGACGAGCATCGCCAGCGCGGCCAGCGACCGGGGCCAGCCGCGCCGCGCCAGGGCGGCGGCGCCGGGCTGGAGCAGCGCCGAGAGCAGCAGCGCGACGAACACCGGCACGACGACGACCGCCACGTAGGCCGCGGCGTAGAGCAGCACGTAGATGCCGGCGATCACCACGATCAGCCGCCACGACCACGCGGCGGCGATCCGCAGCCCCGCCGGGACGACGGCGTCGTCGCTGGTCCGGCGGTCGGCCCCGGTGAGCCGCCGGGCGTGCTGGCCGCTGCGGTGGGGGCGACCGCCGGCCGGGGGGCCGCTCACCCCGCCGGGTCCGATCGGCCCGTCGAGGTCCGGGGCGCCGGGGTGGGGGCTGCCCAGCGGCTGGGCGGCGTCGTCCCCTGCCGGGAGGTCGGCGGCCGGCTCCGCGGGGACGTCGTCGCGCACGAGGATCGCGCGGTCGTCGTCCCGCTCCGGCCAGCCGTGCGGGTCGTGCTCGGCCGCGGCGCGGATGCGCTCGCGCGCCCGCTCCACCAGGTGGGACGCCCGTCGCAGCATCGGTACCTCCGGCGGGCAGTAGGGGCAGTCGATGATCAAGGTAGCCCTGCGGGAGACTGTCCCCGTGGTGCGACGAGCTGACCGGTGGCGGGCGGTACCCCGATGATCGAGCGGTACACGCTCCCCGCGATGGGGCGGGTCTGGAGCGACCAGCACAAGTACGAGCTGTGGTGTCGCGTGGAGACCCTGGTGCTGGAGGCGCACGCGGCGGCCGGGCGGGTGCCTGCCGACGTCGTGGAGCCCGTGCGCAAGGCGGCGCCCCCGACCCCGGAGCGGGTCGCGGAGATCGAGGAGACGACGCAGCACGACGTCATCGCCTTCCTCACCGCGTGGGCGGACAACACCGAGCCGCGGTCGGCGGCGGCCTACGTGCACCACGGCATGACGTCCTCGGACCTGCTGGACACCGCCCTGGCCGTGCAGCTGACCGAGGCCACCGACCTGCTGCTGGCCCGCATGGACCGGCTGGTCGCCGTGCTGCGCGACCACGCGCTGGCCCACCGGCACACGATCAAGGTCGGGCGCACCCACGGCGTGCACGCCGAGCCCGACGTGTGGGGCCACCGGGTCGCCGACATCGCCTTCGCCGCCGCCCGGTCGCGCGACCGGCTGCGGGCGGCCCGGGAGCGGGTCGGCGTGGTGGCCATCTCCGGTGCCGTCGGCACGTACTCGCTGATCGACCCGTCGGTGGAGGTGGCCGTCGCGCAGGCGCTGGACCTGCGCCCGGCCGACGCCTCCACCCAGGTGGTGCTGCGCGACTCGGTCAGCGAGTGGGTCGCGGCGCTGGCGATCATCGCCACGGTCTGCGAGACGGTGGCGCTGGAGGTGCGGCACGGCCAGCGCACCGAGGTGCGGGAGCTGTCGGAGGCCTTCGGCTCGGGCCAGAAGGGCTCGAGCGCCATGCCGCACAAGAAGAACCCGATCCGCTCCGAGCGCATCGCCGGCCTCGCCCGCGTGGTGCGCGCCGCCGTCGTCCCGGTGATGGAGGGCATCCCGCTGTGGCACGAGCGGGACATCTCGCACTCCTCGACCGAGCGCGTCTTCCTGCCCGACGCCGCGATCACCACCGACTACCTGCTGCACCTGACCACCGGGCTGGTGGAGAACCTGGTGGTGGACGCCGACCGGATGCGGGCCAACCTGGAGTCCACCGGCGGGCTGATCTACACCTCGTCGGTGCTGCTCGAGGTGGTCGAGGGCGGGCTGTCCCGCGAGGACGCGTACGCGCTCGTGCAGTCCGCCGCCATGGAGACGTGGAACACCGGGACGCCGTTCCGCGAGACGCTGCGGGCGCGGGCCGCCGGCTCCGGGGTGACCCTCGACGAGGCCCGGCTGGACGAGATCTGCCGGCCGGAGCGGTACGTGGCCAACCTCGACCCGCTGTTCGAGCGGCTGGCCGCGCTGTCGTGAACCTCCCCCTGGTCGCCCGCGGCAAGGTGCGCGAGATCTACGACGCCGGCTCCGACCGGCTGCTGCTGGTCGCCTCCGACCGCATCTCCGCCTACGACCACGTGCTGCCGACCCCGATCCCCGACAAGGGGCGCGTGCTCACCCAGCTGTCGGTGTGGTGGTTCGGGCAGCTGGAGCCGGTGCTGGCGTCCTTCGGCGCGGCGCACCACCTGGTGTCGGCCACGGACGTGCCCGCCGAGGTGGCGGGGCGGGCGATGCTGGTCCGCCGGCTGTCGATGCTGCCGGTCGAGTGCGTGGCCCGCGGGTACCTGTCGGGGTCGGGCACCGTGGAGTACCAGCGGTCCGGCGCCATCCGGGACGTCGCCCTGCCGGCCGGCCTGGTCGAGGGCTCGCAGCTGCCCGAGCCGGTGTTCACGCCGTCCACCAAGGCGGAGGTGGGCGAGCACGACGAGGCCATCGACTTCGCCGCGGTGGAGGCGGCGGTGGGGGCCGACCGGGCCGCCGAGCTGCGCGCGCTGACGCTGGCGCTGTACCGGCGGGGCGCGGAGATCGCCGCGGAGGCGGGCATCATCCTGGCCGACACGAAGTTCGAGTTCGGCCTGGACGCCGAGGGCCGGCTGACCCTCGGCGACGAGGTGCTCACCCCCGACTCGTCCCGCTTCTGGCCGGCCATCACCTGGTCGCCGGGTGACGTGCAGCCCTCGTACGACAAGCAGTACGTGCGCGACTGGCTGACGACGTCCGGCTGGGACCGGGTCTCCCCGCCGCCGGAGCTGCCGGCCGACGTGGTCGAGGCGACCCGCGAGCGGTACGTGAGCGCCTACGAGGCGCTGACGGGCACCACGTTCCACTGACGTGCCACTGACGCGCGCGGGGATCTCCTACCGGTCCGGCGGGGCCGGGGACGACCTGCTCCTGCTGCTGCACGGGCTGGGCGCCACCGGCGCGGTCTGGGACCGGCTGCTGCCGCTGGTCGAGCGGGGGTGGCCGGGGTCGTGGGCGGTGCCCGACCTGCGCGGCCACGGGCGGTCGGTGGCCGAGCCGCCGTACGGGTACGCGGTGCACGCCGCGGACGTGGCCGCGCTGGCCGCCGGCGCCTCGCGGGTGACCGTGCTCGGCCACTCGTT
This sequence comes from Geodermatophilus sp. SYSU D00079, assembly GCF_054050635.1. Taxonomy (NCBI): domain Bacteria; kingdom Bacillati; phylum Actinomycetota; class Actinomycetes; order Geodermatophilales; family Geodermatophilaceae; genus Geodermatophilus; species Geodermatophilus sp. SYSU D00079. The sequence continues at coordinate 133,067 of NZ_JBJGZS010000010.1, forward strand.
CGGCGGCGTGGTCGGCGCGGTGCTCGCCGGTGGCTGGTACGGGGTGCCGGTCGAGCGGGTGGTCGCCGTGGGCGTCAAGATCGACTGGACCCCCGAGGAGGAGGCCCGCGCCCGGACGATGGCCGGCCGTGCACCGCAGGTCTTCCCGACCGCCGCCCAGGCCGCCGACCGGCACCTGCGGCTGGCCGGGCTGAGCGGCCTGCTCACGCCGGAGGACCCGGTCGCACGGGCCGGCGTCCGCGAGGCCGAGGGCGGGTTCGTGGCCGCGCTCGACCCCCGGGCGTTCGGCGCGGTGGGCCCCTCGGTGGAGGAGGTCCTGTCGCGGGCGGTCGCACCGCTGCGGCTGGCCGCCGGGTCCGCGGACCCGATGGTCGGCCTCGACGCGATGCGCCGGGTGGACCCGGGCGCGGTGCTGGTCGACGGCGCCGGCCACAACGCCCACTGGGAGGCCCCCGAGGCGGTGTGGTCCCTGCTGGCCCGCTGACGTCCGCGCAGACCCGCGAGATCGGCGGCCGGCCCGGGGTCGCCGCCCCCACCGTCGCCGCCCCTACCGTGGCCGCCCTTACCGTCGAGATCCCGTCATCTCGCACGTCCCAGGGGCCCGGAGCGTACGAGATCCCGGGATCTCGACGGGCCTGTGGACGACGGGAGCGAGCGGACCCGTGGTCGCGGCAGGGTGCCCCGGTGTCGAGTCGACCCCGTCGCCAGATCACCGGACCCGTGACCCGAGCCGCCGCTCGTGCGGCCGGGCTCAACGACCGCCACCTCCGGCAACCCGGGATGCTCCGACTCTCCCGGGACACCTACCTGCCCCTGTCGATGGGCGACGACGTCCGGGCCCTGCTGGCCGCCGTCCTGCTGACCGCACCCCCGGGGGCCGTCGCCAGCCACCGCACGGCGGCAGCCCTGTGGGGTCTCGAGATCCCGCTCGAGGACCGCGACGACCGACGTGTGGACCTCACCGTGCCGACGACCGCGCGGGTGGTGAGCCGGCGCGACCGCCGGGTGCACCGCATCGCTCTCGGCATCGAGGACGTCGCCCGCCGCGGGGCGGTCCCGGTGACCTCGCCCGCCCGCACCTGGCGCGATCTGGCCGGTGTCCTGGAGCCCGCCGCGCTGCTCGCGGTGACCGACCAGCTGCTGGACGGGACCTGCTCCCGGGCGGACCTCGCGCGCCAGCTGGCCCGCCGTCCCCGGGGCCGGGGCTCCGCGCGTGCCCGGGACACGCTGCCGGTCGCAGATCCCCGCGCCGAGTCGCCGATGGAGTCGGTGCTGCGCTGGCTCCTCCACGCGGCCCGCCTGCCCGCGCCCGACCTCCAGTACGTCGTCCGCGATGCGTCGGGAACGGTGCTCGGGCGGGCCGACCTGGCCTGGCCGGAGCAGAGGGTGATCGTCGAGTTCGACGGCGACGGGCACCGCGAGCGGGACGTCTTCGTCCACGACCTGCGCCGTCAGAACCGTCTCGTCGCAGCGGGCTGGACGGTCCTCCGGTTCACCTCCGCCGACGTCCTCGGCCGGCCCGACGAGGTGATCGCCGGGATCCGCCGCGCCCTCCAGTGACGAGATCCGCGGATCTCGCACACGTGACGGGCCCAGGGCGTGCGAGATCCGCGGATCTCGACGGCACGAAGGCGGCCGGGGGGAGACCAGGGTCACCCGCACCGCGGCCGGTGCGCCGCGTCACCCCGGTACCCTCGACGTCGTGCCCCAGGTGGTCGTCGACGTCGTCCTCAAGCCGGAGATCTCCGACCCCCAGGGGCAGGCGGTGCTGGGAGCGCTGGGCCGGCTCGGCCACGACAGCGTGCGCAGCGTCCGCCAGGGCAAGCACTTCGTGCTCGAGGTCGACGGGACGCCGGACGAGGCGGAGCTCAAGCAGATCGCCGAGACGCTGCTGGCCAACCCCGTCATCGAGGACGTCGAGCTCCACCTGCCGACCGACTGAGAGAGAACGCTCCCGTGCGCATCGGTGTCATCACCTTCCCGGGCTCCCTGGACGACGTCGACGCCGCGCGCGCGGTGCGGCTGGCCGGCGCGGAGCCGGTCGCGCTCTGGCACGCGTCGCACGACCTCCAGGACGTCGACGCTGTCGTCCTCCCCGGGGGTTTCTCGTACGGCGACTACCTGCGCGCGGGCGCGATCGCGGCGCGGGCGCCGATGATGGCCGACGTCGTCGACCGGGCGCGGAAGGGCATGCCGGTCCTCGGCATCTGCAACGGGTTCCAGGTGCTCTGCGAGGCGGGCCTGCTGCCGGGTGCGCTCACCCGCAACGGCCACCTGCACTTCCGCAACCGTGACCAGGCGCTGCGCATCGAGCGCGCCGACACCGCCTGGACGGCGTCGTACGAGGCCGGCCAGCGGATCGTCGTCCCGGTGAAGAACGGGGAGGGCCGCTACGTCGCCGCGCCCGCCGACCTCGACCGCATCGAGGGTGAGGGCCGGGTCGTCGTCCGGTACGTGGAGGGCAACCCGAACGGCTCGATGCGCGACATCGCGGGGGTGACCAGCGCCGACGGCCGGGTCGTCGGCCTGATGCCGCACCCGGAGCACGCCGTCGAGGACCTCACCGGCCCGAGCACCGACGGGCTCGGCTTCTTCACGTCCGTGCTGACGGCGATGGTGTCCGCGTGAGCGCCGGCCTGTCCGACCTCGACACGGGGCCGGGCCCGCTGCAGCACCAGCTGGACACCGTCGAGCTGGCCGCCCGGACGGCGGACGTCGAGCAGCCCTACCGCGAGCTGGGCCTCAAGGCCGACGAGTACGCCCGCATCAAGGACATCCTCGGCCGCCGGCCCACCACCGCCGAGCTCGCCATGTACTCGGTGATGTGGAGCGAGCACTGCTCCTACAAGTCCAGCAAGGTGCACCTGCGCCGCTTCGGTGACCTGCCCCCGAGCGACGCGCTGCTGGTGGGCATCGGCGAGAACGCCGGCGTCGTGGACGTCGGCGACGGCTACGCGGTCACCTTCAAGGTCGAGTCGCACAACCACCCGAGCTACGTCGAGCCCTACCAGGGCGCGGCCACCGGGGTCGGCGGCATCGTGCGCGACATCCTGACCATGGGCGCCCGGCCGGTCGCCGTCATGGACTCACTGCGCTTCGGCCGCGCCGACGCCCCCGACACCGCGCGGGTGCTGCCCGGCGTCGTCGCGGGCGTGGGCGGCTACGGCAACTGCCTGGGCCTGCCCAACATCGGCGGCGAGCTGCTGTTCGACGACTGCTACGTGGGCAACCCGCTGGTCAACGCGCTGTGCGTCGGCGTCATGCGGCACGAGGACGTCCGGCTGGCCAAGGCCGAGGGCGTCGGCAACAAGGTCATCCTCTTCGGGGCGCGCACCGGCGGCGACGGCATCGGCGGGGTCTCGGTGCTGGCCAGCGAGACCTTCGACGCCGAGGGCCCGGCCAAGCGGCCCAGCGTGCAGGTCGGTGACCCGTTCACCGAGAAGCTGCTCATCGAGGCGTGCCTGGAGATCTTCGCCGCCGACCTCGTCACGGGCATCCAGGACCTCGGCGGCGCGGGCCTGTCCTGCGCGACGTCCGAGCTGGCCAGTGCCGGCACCGGCGGCATGCACGTCGACCTCGACACCGTGCCGCTGCGCGACTCGACGCTCACCCCGGCCGAGATCCTGATGAGCGAGTCCCAGGAGCGCATGTGCGCCATCGTCGAGCCGGACAAGGTCGAGGCCTTCCTCGCCGTCTGCCGCAAGTGGGACGTGCTGGCCAGCGTCATCGGTGAGGTCACCGACGGCGACCGGCTCACCGTCGACTGGCACGGCGAGCGCATCGTCGACGTCCCGCCGCGGACGGTCGCGCACGAGGGCCCGGTCTACGAGCGGCCGATGGCGCGCCCGGCCGACCTGGACGCGCTCCAGGCCGACGACCCGGCCGCACTGGCGCGCCCGGGGACGCCGGAGGAGCTCACCGCGCACTGGCTGGCCGTCGTCGCCAGCCCCGACGGTGCGGACAAGTCCTGGGTCACCGAGCAGTACGACCGCTACGTCCGCGGCAACACCGTGCTGGCCCAGCCCGACGACGCCGGCGTGGTCCGCATCGACGAGCAGACCCACCGCGGCATCGCCCTGGCCCTCGACGGCAACGGCCGCTACGCCCGGCTGGACCCCTACACCGGGGCGCAGCTCAACCTGGCCGAGGCCTACCGCAACGTGGCGGTGAGCGGCGCCCGCCCGCTGGCGGTCACCAACTGCCTGAACTTCGGCTCCCCGGAGGAGCCCGAGGTCATGTGGCAGTTCGCCGAGGCCGTCCGCGGTCTCGCCGACGCCTGCCGCGACCTGGGCCTGCCGGTCACCGGCGGCAACGTGAGCCTCTACAACCAGACCGGCGACGTGCCGATCAACCCCACCCCGGTCATCGGCGTCCTGGGCGTGCACGAGGACGTCCGGAAGCGGGTGCCCACCGGCTGGCGGACGGCCGGGGAGACCGTGCTGCTGCTCGGCGAGACCCGGCCGGAGTTCGGCGGCTCGGCGTGGGCGTCGGTCGTGCACGGCCACCTCGGCGGCCGCCCGCCGGCGGTCGACCTGGCCGCGGAGCGGTCGCTCGGCGAGCTGCTGGCCGCGCTCGGCCGCGACGGGCTGGTCAGCTCGGCGCACGACCTCGCCGACGGTGGTCTCGCCCAGGCGCTGGCCGAGTCGGCGCTGCGCTACGACGTCGGCGCCCGGCTGAGCCTCGCCGGTGACCCCTTCACCGCGCTGTTCAGCGAGTCCGCCGCGCGCGCCGTCGTGACGACGGCCGACCCCGCGGCGGTGCGGAGCGCCGCCGAGGCGGCCGGGGTCGCGGTCACCGAGCTGGGGACGACGGGCGGCGACGCGCTCGCGGTCGAGGGTTTGGGCGAGCTGCCGCTGGCCGGGCTGCGGGCCGCGTGGAGCGCCACCCTGCCCGCGCTGTTCGGCACGCCGGAGGCCGCCGTGGGCACCGTCCCGGCGGGGACCGTCCCGACCAGCTGATGCCCGCGCCCATCTCCGCCGAGGAGCTGCGGGCGGCGCTGGCGCCCACGCTGGCCTGGCTGGCGGGGGAGGCCGAGGCGCCGCCCCGGTCGGTGGTGGGTGCGGCGGTGAAGACCAGCGCCCGCTGGCTGGCCCAGCAGGTGCCCGGGCGCTCGGTCGAGCTGCGGGTGCCCCCGCACGTCGCCGTCCAGTGCGTGCCGGGACCGCGGCACACCCGGGGCACCCCACCGAACGTGGTGGAGACCGACGCCGCCACCTGGCTGCGGCTGGCCAGCGGCCGGCTGACCTGGGCCGCTGCCGTGGCCGAGGGTCTGCTCACCGCCAGCGGCAACCGCGCCGACCTGTCCCCGCACCTCCCGCTGCCGCCCCTGCGCTGACCCCCCGGGGCACTGCCCCGGAACGGCGGACGGCGGGTGCCCCGGATGGGGCACCCGCCGTC
>NZ_JBJGZS010000011.1:0-137708 GCF_054050635.1 Geodermatophilus sp. SYSU D00079
CCACCCCCCAGCGCACCCCGCCCCCCCCCCCCCCCCCCCCCCCCCCCCCCCCCCCCCCCCCCCCCCCCCCCCCCCCCCCCCCCCCCCCCCCCCCCCCCCCCCCCCCCCCCCCCCCCGCGGCGTGTGGTCAGCCCTGCAGCGAGGAGTACAGGGCCGTCTCGAACTCCAGGTAGCCACCGAAGGAGGTGGCGTCCCCGAACGGCAGGACCTGGGTGGCCCAGAAGCCGCCGACCCCGTTGTCCCGGTCGAGCCAGTAGAAGAGGTTGGCCAGGCCCGCCCAGCCGAGCGCACCGGCGGGACGGCCGGTGGGGGCCGGCTCGTCGTTGACCATGAACGGCAGCGACCAGGACTTCGACAGCCCCGGGAAGAACTCCGCGTCGTTGGACAGCGACGGGATGACGCCGGGCAGCATCGTCACCTTGAGGTCCCCGAGGTGGTTCTGCACCGCCATCTGCACGGTCTCCGGCCGGAGAACCGTGCCGGCCTCCCCCCGGCCGTCGTTGAGCCACATGCGGATGAAGCGCATGTAGTCCCCGACCGTGCCGTAGAGGCCGTGACCGCCCATGTGCGCCTCGGGCGGCTGGGGGAGCTCGAAGTCGTCCATCGGCGTGAGCGACCCGTCCTCGCCGCGGGCGTGCATCGTCGCCCGGCGCTGCCGCAGCCGGTCGTCGAGCTCGAAGGACGTGTCGGTCATGCCCAGCGGCTGGAAGATCCGCGCGGCGAAGACGTCGCCGAGCCGCTCGCCGGTGATGCCCTCGACCACCTGACCGGCCCAGTCGATGTTGCTGCCGTACTCCCACCGCTCGCCCGGGTCGAACAGCAGCGGGGTCTGCAGGCAGGCCCTCGTCGCGGTGATGACGCTGGGCTGGCCGTGGTCGGTGGCCAGCCGGTGGTAGTGCTCGTTGAAGAAGTCGTACCCGAAGCCGGCCGTGTGGGTGAGCAGGTGCCTGGTGGTGATCTCCCGCTTCGGAGCGCGGGTCCGGGGCGCGCCGTCGTCGCCGAAGCCGTCGAGCACCTCGAGGTCGCCGATGCCGGGGGCGTAGGTGCGGGCGGGCGCGTCCAGGTCCAGCCGGCCCTCCTCGACCAGCTGCAGGGCCGCCGTCGCCGTGATGGCCTTGGTGGTCGAGAACAGGGCGAAGACCGTGTCGGTGGTCATGGCGACGTCCCCGCCGAGTCGGCGGACCCCGGCCGCCCCCTGGTACAGGTCGCCCTCGCGGTCGGTGGCCATGGCGACCACCCCGGCGACCGGCGCGTCGGCACGGACCACACGGTCGAGGACCTCGTCGGCTGCCTGCGTGAAGCTCTGCGTCGTCTGCGTCATGGCGTTCCTCCGTGGCTCGGTGGGGTGGTGCACCGGGGGCCCGGCGCACCGCAGGGCGTCAGCGGAACTGGAACCCGGGGTAGCCGGCGGCGGCCACCTCGTCGCACTTCTCCCGGTAGGTGCCCACCCCGCCGGTGTAGGACAGCACGCGCCGGGGCTTCCCGGGGACGTTCGCGCCCACGTACCAGGACGACGTCCGGGAGATCAGGTTGGCCGACGCGGTCTCGTCGTGGTGGGCCACCCACGCGTCCTCGGCGTCCGCGGTCGGCTCGACGACGGTCCGGCCCTGGGCCCGCATCGACCGGACGAGGTCGGTGATCCACTCGGTCTGCTGCTGCAGGCAGGTGGTCATGTTGCACAGCGCGGCCGACGGCGCCAGCGGGACGGCGGTGGTGAGCAGGTTCGGGTAGCCGTGGACCATCAGGCCCATCGTGGTGCGGATGTCGCGGCCCCAGTCCTCGGTGAGGGAGCGACCGCCCCGGCCGCGGATGTCGATGCGGGTGAGTGCTCCGGTGCCGGCGTCGAAACCGGTCGCCAGGACGATCACGTCGAGCTCGTGGACGGTGCCGTCCTCCAGCTGCAGCCCCTGCGGGACGACGCGCACGATCGGGTTGTCCCGGACGCCGACCAGCTCGACCTCCGGCCGCAGGTAGACCTCCAGGTAGTCGGTCTCCAGCGGGACCCGGTGGGTGCCGAACCCGTAGTCGGTGGGGACCAGCACGTCGCACAGGTGCGGGTCGTGGCGCAGACGCGCCCGCATCTTCTCCCGGACGAACTCCGAGACCTCCTCGCTGGCCGCCTCGTCGAAGAAGATCTCGGGGAACGAGGCCAGCCACAGCTTCAGCGAGCCGTTGTCGTAGATCTCCTCGAGGAGCTCGCGCCGCTGCTCCGGGGTCAGGTCGCCGTACGAGTGCTCGAAGTCGTACTCGAAGCCGGTGAAGGTGCGCGGGAGGGTCTCGCGCAGCTCCGGGAAGCGCGCCTTGTAGGCGGCGACGTCCTCCGGCCCGAAGCGCGGGTTCTTCATGGGCAGGGCGTACTGCGGTGTGCGGGCGAAGACGGTCAGGTGCCCGGCCCGGCCCGCGATGGTCTGGATGACCTGGATGCCGGTCGCGCCGATGCCGACGACCCCGACCCGCCTGCCCTCGAGCTCGACGCCCTCGGCGGGGTAGCGGGAGGTGTGCACGAGCGTGCCGCGGAAGTCGGCCTGCCCGGGGAACAGGTCGGTCAGTGGCGCGGAGAGCATGCCGGCGCAGGTGACGAGGAACTGGGTGTCGATCGTCTCGCCCCGGTCGGTCTCGACGGTCCACCGGCCGCGCTCCTCGTCGAAGCGGGCGCTGGTCACGGTGGTGGAGAACCGGATGTCACGGCGCAGGTCCAGCCGGTCGGTGACGTAGTGCATCCACTGCTCGATCTCGGGCTGTCCGGGGAAGCGCTGGCTCCAGCTCCAGTCCTTGTACAGGTCCTCGTCGAACAGGTACTGGTAGATGTAGGCCTCGGAGTCGAACCGCGCGCCGGGGTAGCGGTTCCAGAACCACGTCCCGCCCACGTCAGCGGCCGCGTCGTAGGCCCGCACCCGCAGGCCGAGCTCGCGCAGCTGGTGCAACTGGTAGAGGCCGGCCACCCCGGCGCCGATGACCACGGCGTCGAGCTCCTGGACGCCGGTGGTGCCCTCGTCGCGGGCCGCCGTCGCTGTGTCGACGCTCATCTCTGAACTACCTTCCCGTCTGTGGTCTGCGTCACTGCCGCGATGCACATCCCACCGGCGTCCCACCTGGTCGCGGCGTCCCAAGTTGGGACAGTCCGGCCGGGCGGGACGGTGGGTGGGGCACCGCGCGCCGGTGACGGCGGCGCCGGTCCCCGGCGTCCCTGCTCGGACACCGCCCGGCGACGGGCGGACGGGTCTGGCGTGGAGGTGGCATGCACCAGGGTCAGGAGGACCGGCTGCGCGTGGCGGCGGCCCGGGCCGAGTTCCTCGAGCGCGGCCCGGAGGCGGCGGCGGGCGTCCGGGAGCTGGTGACGGCGTCCTGGGTGCGCAGCCAGGACGCCGGCGTGGACGCCGACGAGTACCGGATCACCTTCCACGAGGACGTCGACCTGGACTCCCGGCTGGTCCGGTGCGCCCGGCCGGTCATCGCGCGGCTGGCCGAGGAGATGGTCGACGTCCCGATCGCGATCGCGCTGTCCGACGCACAGGCGCGCATCGTGCACCGGCTGGACTGCTCGACGTCCGTGGGCCGGCTGCTCGACCGGGTCGACTTCACCGCCGGGTTCAGCTTCGCCGAGGGCGGCGTCGGCACCAACGGCATCGGGACCGTCTTCGAGGCCGGGTCCTCGGTCGCCGTCGTGGGCGCGGAGCACTTCACCGAGGCGCTGGTGAAGTTCGCCTGCACGGGAGCGCCGGTGCTCGACCCGGTCACGGGCCGGGTCGAGGGGGTGCTGGACGTCAGCTCGCTGGCCGAGAGCTGGACGCCGCTGATGCACACGCTGGTCCGGCGCGCCGCCGCCGACATCGGGCAGAACCTGCTGCGGGACCGCGGGCACGCCAAGCGGGCGCTGTTCGAGGTGTTCGCCCGGTTCGACGCCCGCCCCCGGCAGGCGGTCATGGCGGTCGGCGGGTCACTGATGGTGAACCAACGGGCGCAGCAGCTGTTCACCGTCGCCGAGCAGTCCGCGATCCACCAGCACGCGCTGTTCCTCATGGACTCCCGTGACCGGGTGCGCGAGACGGTCACCCTCGCCTCCGGCCGCCGGGTGCGGGTGCGCGCGCGGCGCGTCGTCGTCGGCGAGGAGGTCGCCGGCGTCGTGCTGCTGCTCGACGACGACCCCGGCCGCCGGACGCCGCCCGTCCCGGCCCCCCGGGACGCCCCGCACGACGGGGCGCGGCGTCCGGACGACCTCCCTGCCGGCGGCCGGTCGCCGGCGTGGGTGGCGGCGTGCACGCAGGTGGCCGCCGCCCTCGACCGGGGGGACTCCGTGCTGGTCATGGGTGAGCCGGGCACCGGGCGGCGCACGCTGGTCGGCGAGCTGTTCCTCCGGGCCCACCCCTCGGGGACGGTGGTGACCGTGGCGGCCGGGGAGGATCCCGCGGACCTGGACCTCGACCGTGGCGGCGGCGCCACGCTCGTCGTCCTGGGTGACCTCGACCGGCTGGACGCCGCCGCCACCGATCGCGTCGGGGCGTTCCTCGCCTCGCCGGACCGGGGGCGCTCCGTCGTCGCGGCCACGGTGGCCACCGAGGGCGTCGGCGCCGGGCTGCCGTTCCAGGCGCTGCTGGGGCACTTCGACCAGGCGGTGACCGTGCCGCCGCTGCGCTTCCGCGGCGAGGACCTCCCGCTGGTGGTGGCGCGTCTGCTGGCCGACCTGGCCCCCGGCCGGAGGGTCCGGCTGCACCCGGAGACCAGCCGGCTGATCGGCCGCTACGGGTGGCCGGGGAACACCACGCAACTGCGGGAGGCCCTCCGCACGGCCCTGCAGGCCCGGCCGGTGGGGGAGATCCAGCCGGAGGACCTGCCCGGCTTCTGCCGCACCGCCGGCGGTCGCACGCTCACCGCGATCGAGACGGCGGAACGCGACACGATCGTCCGTGCGCTGCAGCGGTGCGGCGGCAACCGGGTGCACGCGGCCGCCTCGCTGGGCATGGCCCGCAGCTCCCTCTACCGGAAGATCCGCAGCTACGCGATCACCGACGTGTGAGGTGTCGCCGGCCGCTCAGGCGGCCAGGGCGACGTCCCGGTCGGCGGCCGCGACCAGCTCGGCGTAGCGGCCGCCGGCGGCCAGCAGCTCCTCGTGGGTGCCGGACTCCACCAGGCGGCCCCCGGCCAGGACGGCGATGCGGTCGGCGTCGCGGATGGTGGACAGCCGGTGGGCGATGGTGATCGTCGTCCGGCCGCGGCTGGCCTCGTCGAGCGCCGCCTGCACGGCCCGCTCGGTCGCGGTGTCCAGCGCGCTGGTCGCCTCGTCGAGCACCAGCACCCGCGGGTCGCGCAGCAGGGTGCGGGCGATGGCCAGCCGCTGCTTCTCCCCGCCGGAGAACCGGTGCCCGCGCGCGCCGACCACGGTGTCGTAGCCGTCGGGCAGGGCGGCGATCACGTCGTGCACCTGCGCGCGGCGGGCGGCGTCGACGATCTCGGCGTCGGTGGCGCCGGGGCGGGCGTGCCGCAGGTTCTCCCGCACCGTCGTGTGCAGCAGGTAGGTCTCCTGGGCCACGACCCCCACGACCTGCGCGAGCGTGGCCAGCGACAGGTCGCGGACGTCGACCCCGTCGATCGTGACGCGCCCGGTGGTCGGGTCGGCCAGCCGCGCGACCAGGGAGGCCAGGGTGCTCTTGCCCGAGCCGGTCTGGCCCACCAGCGCCAGCGTCGAGCCCGCGGGCACGGCCAGGTCGACGCCGTCCAGCGCCGGCCGGTGCCCGTCGGGGTAGGTGTAGGACACGCCCTCGAAGCGCACCTCGCCGCGGACGGCGGCCGGGTCCAGCGGCACGGGGGCGGCTGGGTCGTCGATCTCCACCGGCAGGTCCAGGTACTCGAAGACGCGGCTGAACAGCGCCATCGAGCTGGTCACCGTGACCCCGACGTCCAGCAGCTGCATGAGCGGGCGGAACAGCGCGGCCTGCAGCGTGGTGAAGGCGACCAGCGTGCCGATCGTCATCCCGCCGGAGGTCGCCGGCAGGCCCGCGGCCAGGTAGACCACCGCCGGGATGCCCGCGAAGACGATGCTCATCGTGGCCATCCGCCAGCGGCCGGCCAGCTGGGAGCGCACCTCGAGGCCGACGAGGTCCTCGGAGGTGTCGGCGAACCGCCGCGACTGGGCCGGGCCCGCGCCGAGGGTCTTGCCCAGCAGCACGCCACTGATCGACAGACCCTCCTCCACCTGCGCGTGCAGGTCGGCCAGGCGCCGCTGCCGCTGCGCGGTGACCCGCCGGCGCATCCGCGCCACCCGCCGGGTGAGCAGCACCGCCGGCGGCAGGACGACGAGGGAGAGCAGCGCCAGCCGCCACGACAGCGCCACCATCGCGACGACCGTGCCGATCACGGTGGTGGCGTTGGAGGCCAGCGAGGTGGCGGTCGAGGTCACCACCGACTGCATGCCGGCGATGTCGTTGGTCAGCCGGGACTGCACCTCCCCACCGCGGGTGCGGGTGAAGAAGCCCAGCGACTGGCGTTGCAGGTGGGTGAAGACCGCGGTGCGCAGGCCGTGCATGACCCGCTGCCCGACGGTCGTGGACAGCCACGTCTGCACCACCCCGAGGACGGCGGTGGTGGCGGCGACCGCGAGCATCCCGGCCACCGCCCAGGCCAGCAACCGCACGTCCTGCTGCGGCAGCGCCTCGTCGATGACCAGGCGCACCAGGAACGGCGAGGCCAGCGCCACGGCCGACGCGGCCACGATGAGCACCACCACCGTGGCCACCTGCCAGCGGTACGGCGCGAACAGCGCGGTCACCCGGCGCAGCGGCACCGGGGAGCGCTCCAGCTGGGCCCGGTCGGCAGGGTCGACGGTGCGTCCCGAACGCCCGCCCCCGCCGCCACCCGGCCCTCTCATCCCGTCGTCGACGACGACCACCTCCACCTCGTCCTCGCAGATTACTGAGGTTCCCTCACGATGAGGTAACCGTACGGCACTGGGTACGATTCCCGCGTGCCGGACGACGACGCCTCGCTGGGCGAGCTGCTCATGCGGGCCGCCCGCACCCAGCGGCGGCGCTGGCGGGAGACCCTGGCCCCGTGGGAGCTGCTCCCCCACCACGCCCGCGCGCTGCGCGTCGTCTGCGAGCGCGACGGCGTCCGCCTCTCCGACCTCGCCGAGGCCCTGCACATCGCCCCGCGCTCGGCCACGGAGGTCGCCGACGCCCTGCAGGCCCGCGGGCTGGTCGAGCGCAGCCCCGACCCGACCGACCGGCGGGCCGTCGTCCTGGCGCCGACCCCCACCGGCCGGCAGGTGCAGCGCGAGGTCGCCGCCGCGCGGGCGGCCGACAGCCGCGACCTGTTCGCCCGGCTCGACCCCGCCGACCGGGCGACGCTGGCGCGGATCCTGCGCAGCCTGACCGACGACTGAGGGCACCCCGCGCCCGGATCCATGCGTAACGCACGCCACGGGGGGTTACGGGGTCCGGAGGTGACGCGTCCGTCACGCCAGCTGAGGGGGAGGTAGCCGTCGTGCTGTCCGAGAAGTCCCGGCCCGTCATCGAGGCCACCCTGCCCGTGGTCGGCGAGCACATCGGCGAGATCGCGCAACGCTTCTACGCGCACCTCTTCGGCGAGCACCCGCAGCTGCTCGACGGCGTCTTCAACCGCGGCAACCAGGCCGAGGGCACCCAGCAGCAGGCCCTGGCCGGCTCGGTGGCGGTGTTCGCCAGCGCGCTGGTCAACCACCCCGACCGGCTCCCCGAGCAGCTGCTGAACCGGGTCGCCCACAAGCACGCCTCGCTGGGCATCCGCCCCGACCAGTACCAGGTCGTGCACGACAACCTGTTCTGGGCCATCGCCGACGTCCTCGGCGACGCCGTCACCCCCGAGGTGGCCGCCGCCTGGGACGAGGTCTACTGGCTGATGGCCCGGGCGCTGATCAACCAGGAACGCGGCCTGTACAGCGCGCGCGGCGTCCGGCCGGAGATCGTGTGGCGCGACTGGGAGGTCATCGAGAAGCGGCGGGAGACCGACGACGTCGTCGTCTTCACCGTCAAGCGCATCGACGACCGCCTGGTGAAGACCTCCCTGCCCGGCCAGTACGTCACCGTGCAGGTGCCGGTGCCCGACGGCATCCTGCAACCCCGGCAGTACAGCCTCACCCGCGCCGACGACGGCGAGCACCGCTCGTTCGCGGTGAAGCGGGTGCACGGCGGCGGCAAGCCCGACGGCGAGGTGTCCACCCTGCTGCACGACCACGTCGACGTCGGCGACACCGTCACCATGTCGCTGCCGTTCGGTGACGTCGTGCTCGACGACTCCCGGCCGGCGGTCTTCGCCAGCGCCGGCATCGGCATCACCCCGATGGCCGGGATGATCTCCCACCTCGTCGCGGCCGGCTCGCACCTCGACGTCACCCTGCTGCACGCCGACGTCGACGAGGCCTCGTGGGCGCTGCGCCAGCAGGTGGCCGACGACGTCAAGGCCCTGGCCGACGGGAAGCTGCACGTGTGGTTCGAGCGGGGGGCGGAGTGCAGCACCCCGGTGGACGGCGTGCACGAGGGCCAGGTCGACCTCGCCGAGGTCGACCTGCCCGACGACGCCGTCTACTACCTCTGCGGCCCGCTGCCGTTCATGAAGGCCGTGCGCAACGCCCTCATCGACCGCGGCGTGGCCACCCGCGACATCCAGTACGAGGTCTTCGGCCCCGACCTCTGGCAGGCCGACGCGGAGTGACCCGCCGTCCACCGGAGGGCACCGCGGCCACGCGCGGGTGACGACACCCCCCGGATCCGGGGTGCGACCACCCCACGACAGGGCTGCCGGTGCCGCGCGCGGTCGTCGACGATCGGCGGGCGCTGGTCACCTCCCAGCGGGGGCCGACCAGGGGGATCGATGTCGATCAGGGTGCTCATCGCCGACGACCACGCGCTCATCCGCGACGCGCTCGTCGACCTGTTCTCCGGCACCGACGACATCGAGGTCGTCGGGCAGTGCTCGGACGGCAGCCAGGTCCTCGACGCGGTCGGCCGCACCCGGCCGGACGTGGTGCTGATGGACCTGAAGATGCCCTGCGTCGACGGCATCGAGGCCACCCGGCAGGTCCTCGGCGCGCACCCGGGGGTCCGCGTCGTCGTCCTCACCGGCGCCCTCACCCCGGCCACCGCCCGCGAGGCACGCACCCTGGGCGCGGCCGGCTACCTGCTCAAGGAGGGCGACCCGGGCGACCTCCCGGAGCACGTCAGGGTGGTCGCCGCCGGCGGGTCCGCCTGGAGCCCGGCCGCGCTCGCGGTCGCCGACCAGGGGTGGGACACCGCGGCGCACCCGGACGGGGACCGGACCGACTCGCCCTACGTCCAGGAGAGCCCCGTCCGGTACCGCCGCTGAGCGCCTCCGCCCCGACGCCACTCAGCCGGCGAAGGCGAGGCCCTGCTCGGCCAGGGCCTCGCGGAGACGGGAGACCGCCTTCGGGCCGACGCCGTGCCAGGAGAGCACCTCCCGCTCGCTGAGCGACGTCAGGTCCCCGAGGTCCCGGACGCCGCGGTGCAGGAGCGCACCGGTGGCAGGTGCGCCGATGGACGCCGGCAGCGGCAGCGGCGTCCCCTCGTCCGTGACGTCGTACCCGTTCGTGTCGACCACGAGGATCGGACCGCCCCGACGCCACGGACTCATCGGTGCCGGTGCGCGGCGATCGGCGCCCGACGCGCCGGGGGTCGCCGACCGCGCACCCGGCGGGCCGCGGGTGCCACGATCGGGCCGTGGACGAGCCCGTGCGCCCGGACGAGATGCGCGTCTCCGACCCCGAGCGGGCCGCGGTCCAGGAGCGGCTGCGCCGGGCGGTGGCCGCCGGCCAGCTGGACCTGCACGAGTTCGACGCGCGGGTGCAGACGGTGTGGGCGGCACGCACCCGCGGCGACCTGGCCCGGGTCACCCGCGACCTGCCCGAGCCGCCGCCACCGCCGCCGTCCCCGCCCCCGCTGGGCCGGGTGTTCAGCGACGGCGCCGCCGGCACGACCATGCGGGTCCTGGCCATCATCTGGGCCAGCGTCGTGGCGGTGAACCTGGTGGTGTGGGGCCTGGTCTCGCTCACCACCGCCGAGTTCGTGTACCCGTGGTGGCTGTGGGTCGCCGGCCCCCCGGGTGCGGTCCTCGCGGTGCTCTACGCGGTGGGCATCGGCCGGCCTCAGCGCTGACCGGCGCGGTCGCCGGCCGTGCGCCGGCGCCGGTGGGTCTTGCTGCCGTACATGGCGCGGTCGGCGCGGGCGATGAGGTCGTCGGGGGGTTCGCCGGGCCGGCCCACCGCCGCGCCGACGCTGACCCCGATCGACAGCGACCCGCACGTGGCCTCGAACGGCGCGGCCAGCGCGGTGACCACGTGGCCGGCGAGGGCCCCCACCCGCTCGGGGTCGTCGCCCGGCACGAGCAGGACGAACTCGTCGCCGCCGAAGCGGGCCACGAGCTCCCCCGGGCGCACCAGCTGCGCCAGCCGGGCCGCGACCTCGCTGAGCACGCGGTCACCCACCCCGTGCCCGTGGTCGTCGTTGACCAGCTTGAACCGGTCCAGGTCGCAGAAGAGCACCGTGCAGCCGGCCCCGTCGACCGGGTCCAGGTGCCGGCGGAGGCTGTCGAAGAGCGCGCCGCGGTGCGGGATGCCGGTCAGCCGGTCGGTCTCGGCCCGCTCGTGCAGCCGGGCCTCCCGCTGCCGCTGGTCGGTGACGTCGATGCCGAGGGTGGCCACGGCGTAGGGGCGACCGGAGCAGTCGCGCAGCACGTCGTTGTGCATGGCCACCCGTCGCCGGCCGCCGTCCCCGGTCAGCCAGTCGGCCTCCTGGGGGTGCGCCGTGCCGGTGGCGATCGCCCGGGTGATGGCGTCCCTGGCCAGCTCGACGTGCTCGGGCAGGACCCACACCTCCCAGAAGAAGCGGCCCAGCAGCTCCTCGGCCGAGCGGCCGGTGAACCGCTGGACCGCCGGGTTGGCGAGCAGGATCCGGCCGTCGGCGGCGATCACGGTCAGCAGCGCGCCCGTCGCGGCGACGAACGCCTCGGACAGGGAGGGCTCCACCCGACCGCCTCCTCGTCGCGCCCCCCGGCGCGGTCCCGGCATGAGACCACGATCACACTCCCGCCGCCACCGTCCGCGCACGGGTCGTCGTCCGGGCCCCCGTGAGGCCACGATGGGTGCACGAACCGCGCGGGGGACGGGTACCCGCCCGCCGAGCCCGACCGAGGGAGCTGCCATGACCGGCCCTGACGACGCCTTCCTGGCACCGGACGACGCGTTGTACGACGGCGACGAGGACGCCGCCCCGGGCACCGACGACGTCGAGCGCCCGGGCCCGGCCGTTCCCCCGCGCGAGGACGAGGGCGAGGACCCCGGGCGGGCGGCCGGCCCGGTCGAGGGCGGCTGACACCGGCCGCCGGCGACTTCCGGCCGCACCTTCCGCCCAGCGGTATCTCAGCGCTAAGGTATCGGCCATGAGTGCGCCACCCCGCCGGGTCCGCATCGGCATCGACACCGGGGGGACGTTCACCGACGTCGTCGCGGTGGACGAGGAGACCGGTCAGACCACCACCACCAAGACGCCGTCCACGCCCGCCGACCCCGCCGAGGGCTTCCTCACCGGCGTCCGCAAGGTGCTGGACCTGATGGGCCTGTCCGGCGAGGCGGTCACCGCCGTCAGCCACGGGACGACGGTCGCCACCAACCAGCTGCTCGAGGGCAAGCTCGACCGGATCGGGTTCATCACCACCGAGGGCTACGAGTCGGTGCTGGAGATCGCCCGCCAGTCGGTGCCCGACGGCTACGGCAACAGCTACTTCTGGGTCAAGCCGCCGCGGATCGTGCCCGCCGACCTGGTGCGCACGGTGCGCGGCCGCCTGGACCACAGGGGCGAGGAGGTCCGGCCCTTCGACGAGGACGACGCCCGCGCCGCGGCCCGCTTCTTCCGGGACGCCGGCATCACCACCCTCGGCGTCTGCTTCCTGCACGCCTACGCGGACGACGCCCACGAGCGCCGCATGCTCGAGGTCATCCGCGAGGAGCACCCCGGCGCCGTGGTCTCGCTGTCCAGCCAGGTGCTGCGCGAGTACCGGGAGTACGAGCGCTCGGTCACCACGCTGGTGGACGCCGCGGTCAAGCCCAAGGTGGGCGCGTACGTCACCAACATCCGCACCCGCCTGGACGAGATCGCCCCGGACGTGCCGTTCTACGTCATGAAGAGCAACGGCGGCGTGCTGTCCGCCGGCGAGGTCGTGCACCAGCCGATCACCACGATGCTGTCCGGCCCCGCGGCCGGCGCCCTCGGCGCGGCGCTCATCGCGGGCACCGCCGGCTTCGACCGGGTGCTGACCTGCGACGGCGGCGGCACCTCCACCGACGTCACGGTGGTCATCGACGGGGAGCCGACGCTCACCACCGAGGGCTCGGTCGGCGAGTACCCGTCGAAGATCCCGATGATCGACGTCGTCACCGTGGGGGCCGGCGGCGGCTCGATCGCCTGGCTCTCCCCCGAGGGGACGCTCAAGGTCGGCCCCAAGTCCGCCGGCGCCGACCCGGGCCCCATGTGCTACCCGAGCGGCGGCGACCAGCCGACCGTGACCGACGCGCACGTCGTCCTCGGCCGGATCCCCCCGCACCTGCTGGGCGGTGAGATCCCGCTGTCGGTGGACGCCGCCCGCGACGGGCTCGAGCAGCTGGGCGGGAAGCTGGACCTGTCGCTGGAGAAGACCGCCACCGGCATCCTCGAGATCTCCGCGTGGAACCAGGCCAACGCGCTGCGCCAGGTGACCGTCGCCCGCGGCCTCGACGTCCGCGACTTCACGCTCACCACGTTCGGCGGCTCCGGCTCGCTGCTGGCCTGCCGGCTCATGGACATCCTCAACCTGCCGCGCACCCTCGTGCCGCCGAACCCGGGCAACGTCAGCGCGTTCGGGCTGCTCACCGTCGACGTCCGCAACGACTACGTGCAGACCGTGGTCAGCCGGCACACCGACCTGGACCTCGGCCGCGTGCAGGCGGTCTACGCCGACCTGGAGGGCCAGGCCCAGGTGGCGCTGGACGGGGAGGGCTTCACCCGCGACCAGCAGCGGATGCAGCGCACCGCCGACCTGCGCTACGTCGGGCAGGCGTTCGAGGTGCGCGTCCCGGTGGCCGACGGCGAGCTGGACGCCGCCGCGGCCGAGGCGGTCGCGCAGGCCTTCCACGCCGCCCACCGCCAGCTCTACGGCTACGACTTCGCCGACGACCCGCGCCAGGCCGTGGAGTGGGTGAACCTCCGGGTGAGCGGCATCGGCCCGATCCGCCGCCCGGACATGGTCGAGCTCGCCGCGAAGGACGGCGGGACGGACCGTGCCGTCACCGGCTCGCGGCGGGTGTTCTTCGACGACTGGGTCGACACCCCGACCTACAACCGGCCCGACCTCGGCCCGGGCGACGTCGTGACCGGCCCGGCGATCATCGAGGAGTTCGGCTCGACGGTGCCCGTGCACCCGGGCTTCCTCGCCACCGTCGACACCCACGGCAACCTGCTGCTCACGAAGGAGTCGAACCGATGACCGGCCACAGTGGCCACAATGGCCGTAGCGGGACGCTCACGGACGGCAAGGTCGCCGCCGACCCGGTGCTCGTCGAGATCGTGGCCGGCACCCTGGCCGCGATCGAGAAGGAGGTCGAGACCTCCATCGGGCGCACCTCGCGGTCGCCGATGATCCGCGACGCCCACGACTTCCGCGCCGGCATCCACGACCGCCAGCTGCGCAAGCTCACCGGCCGCTCGTACTCAGCGCTCGTGCACCCGGTGGTGCGCGACTACCCGATCGACGAGATGAACGTCGGCGACGTCTTCTTCCACAACGACGTCTACCTGTCCGAGGGGGGCATCGGCCACCTGCCCGACCTGTGCGTCACCGTGCCGGTGTTCGCCGAGGTCGACGGGCGCGCGCAGGTCGTCGCCTTCATCCAGGCGTTCGGCCACCACGACGACATCGGCGGCGCGGTGCCCGGCTCGATGCCGTCGGCGGCGACCAGCGTGTACGAGGAGGGGCTGATGGTCCCCCCGATCAAGCTGTGGGACCGCGGCGTGCCCAACGAGAGCGCGCTGAAGATCATGACGCGCAACTCGCGGATGCCCGACTCGCTGGCCGCCGACCTCGACGCCGAGTGCTCGGCCTGCCTGGCCGGTGCCCGCCGGCTCGGGGAGCTGTTCGACCGGTACGGGGTCGAGGCGGTCGAGGCCTGCTTCGACGCGATCCTGGCCAACTCCACCGAGGTGTACCGGCGGGAGATCCTGTCGCAGATCCCCGACGGCACCTACGTCTGGGAGGACTACGCCGAGCACGACGGCGTGGAGGAGCCCCAGCTGCACCGCCAGCGGATCACGCTGACCATGGACTCCTCGAAGGAGACCCCGCTGGTCATCGACTTCACCGGGACCGGTCCGCAGGCCAAGGGCCCCATCAACCACTGCGGTGACTACGCCGACGGCAACTTCCTCAAGAAGTGGCTCGCGCCGATCCTGCGCAACCTGGCCGAGACGCCCGAGCGCATGGCCGAGCTGGACGTCAACGAGGGCGTCGTCCCGCTGATCGAGATGCGGTTCCCGGAGAAGGGCACGCTGCTCACGCCGATCTTCCCGGCGCCCACCAACGCCCGGACCTTCGTCATCCTGCGGCTGCTCGGCGTCCTCGCCGGGGTGCTGGCCAAGGCCACCGGCGGCCGGATGCCCGCCGACCAGGAGACGATCCGCTACACCGGCGTCTACGGCACGGACTCCGACGGCCAGCCCTACCTCATGCGCGAGGTGCTGGGCGGCGGCTCGGGCGGGCGCTACTACGCCGACGGCGAGGACACCATCCACGTCGTCCCGGACTCGCGGAACCTGCCCACGGAGTTCACCGAGGGCCGCTTCCCGCTGCGGGTGGAGCGGCTCGGGCTGGCGGTGGACTCCGGCGGCCCCGGCCGCTACCGCGGTGGCTGCGGGTACGAGAAGCACATCCGGGTGCTCCGCGACGCGCACTTCATGTCGATCGCCGACCGCTCGATCCTCGCCTGCTGGGGGGTCAAGGGCGGCAAGGCCGGCCGGCCGTTCCAGATCACCGTCGACCCGGGCGGCCCCGACGAGCACGAGGTCGACGCGCTCGCCGACGCCGAGCCGCTCAAGGCCGGCACCGTGGTCCGCATCCGGACGACGGGCGGCGGCGGCTGGGGCGACCCGCTGGAGCGTCCCGTGGAGGAGGTCCTGCGGGACATCGCCTGGCGCAAGGTGTCGGTGACCGGCGCCCGGGAGGACTACGGCGTGGTCGTGCGCGAGGACGGCACCGCCGACGAGGCCGCGACCACGGCGCTGCGCGACGAGCTGCGGGCCGCCCGCACCGGCGAGGAGCCGTTCTTCGACCGCGGCCCGGGCTACGCCACCCTCTCCGGCGGCGCGGCGTTCAACGAGTTCGACGTCCTGTAGGGGTCCCTCCCGGCGTGCTCGTGCTCTGCCCACCCCGGTGGGCAGAGCACGAGCGCCGCGGGGGGTCAGGGGCCGGTCGGTGCGGACCGCGCTCGCAGCACCTCGGCGGTGTGCGCGTCGGCGGGCAGGAACGCCTCGACCGACAGCTCCGCCGCGGTGAGGTCCACCGCCGTGCCGAACGTGGTCACGGTGCTGAGGAAGGACAGGACGTCGTCCCCGGACCGGATCCGCAGCGGGACGGCGATCCCGTCCGGTGGCCGCCGGTCGGACCCACCGGGCAGCGCCGCCAGCTCCCGGTGCAGCGCGGCCAGCCCCGGATCGGCGGTCAGGTGCGCCTCGCGGGCCAGCCGGGTCAGCAGGGCGGTGCGCCACTGCGGCAGGTTCAGGATCCGCGGCGCCAGACCGCGCGGGTGCAGGCCCAGCCGCAGCACGTTCACCGGCGGCTCCAGCAGCGCGGGCTCGGCGCCCTCGGTGAGCAGCGCGAGGCTGCGGTTGCCGGCCACCAGCTGCCAGGCCCGGTCCACGACCACGGCCGGGTAGGGCTCGTAGGCGGCCAGCACGTGGTCCAGCGCCGTCCGGACGGCGGACATGTCGGGGTCCTCCAGCCGCCGGCGCCCGTAGACCGGGGCGTACCCGGCCGCCAGCAGCAGCTCGTTGCGCTCCCGCAGCGGCACCTCCAGCTGCTCGGCGAGGTGCAGCACCATCTCCCGGCTGGGCCGCGCCCGGCCGGTCTCCACGAAGCTCAGGTGGCGGGCGGAGACGCCGGCGTCGCTGGCGAGGTCCAGCTGGCTGAGCCGACGCCGCTGCCGCCAGTCGCGCAGCAGGGCGCCCACGGGGGTCCGGGTCTCCACGGCCGTCATGCCCGGGACGCTAGTGACGGACGTCCCCGGCGTCGCCTACCTCGGAGGTAATCGACCCGCCCCCGCGGCGCGGCCACGGTGGTCCCCATGACCACCACCACCCGCCCCGCACCTCCGTCCCTGCTCCGGCCGGCGCTGCGACTCGACGCCGTCGTCACCGGGCTCAACGGCGCGGCGTACGTCCTCGCCGCGTCCCCCCTCGCCGGGCTCCTCGGCCTGCCCTCCGACTGGCTGCGCGGCGCCGGCGTCTTCCTGCTGGCGTTCACCGTCGCCGTGGGCTCCGTCGCGGCCCGCCCGGTGCCCTCCGCCGTCCGGGCCGTCGTCGCGGCCAACGCGATCTGGGCGGCCGGCTCGGTCGCCGTCGTGCTCGCCGGCACCGGCACGCCCACCACCACCGGCGTCGTCTGGCTGCTCCTCCAGGCCGTCGTCGTCGCCGCCTTCGCCGTGCTGCAGGCCGCCGGCCTGCGCCGTTCCTGAGCCGGACCGAGTCGAGGAGATCCGACATGACCGCCACCCCGCAGCTCGCCGAGCGCTACCTGGCCGCCTGGAACGCCACCGACCCCGCCGCCCGCCGCGCCGCGGTCGCCGAGGTGTTCACCGAGGACGCCCGCTACACCGACCCGCTGGCCGACGTGACCGGGCACGCGGAGATCGAGGCGACCATCGCCGCCGTCCAGGGCCAGTTCCCCGGCTTCGTGTTCCGCCTCGCCGGCCCGGTGGACGCCCACCACGACCAGCTCCGTTTCACGTGGATCCTCGGACCGGAGGGGCAGGACGCCCCGATCGCCGGCTTCGACGTCGCGGTGACCGACGGCGACGGCCGGATCCGGACGGTGCTGGGCTTCCTCGACCGGGTGCCCACTGCCGCCTGACCGCCCGCCGGGACCGGTGGTCCCGCCCGCCTCCACCCGGGGCGGCGGGGTCGCCGGTCCCGTCGTGTCAGGCCTCCTCGACCCGCCAGGTGCCCACCGGGGTGTAGGCGCTGTCGTAGAGGTCCTGGCGGGCGCCGGGCTCCAGCGTCACCTGCCCCATGCTCCCGCCCCAGTAGCGCAGGATCCGGCCCAGCTCCGCGGCCCGGTCGTCGCCGGCGAGGGCGCCGGCGTCGAGGTCCACCTCGAGGATGAATCGCATGCGTCGATCCTGGCCGGTCAGGCCCCGCGCCGGTGCCACCAGCGGCGGCGCACCGCCGGGGGCGCCGGCTCGGGCGGCGGCGCCGGCGGAGGACGGGTGGCCCGCCAGTGCGCGACCAGCGCGTCGACGTCGGCCAGGCCGGGGACCGGCGCCCACCGGCTCTCCTGCGGACGACGCCAGAAGGCCTGGACGCGGGCGTTGTAGTCCTCGGCCAGGGCGCGGACGGCGTCCTCGGACCCCAGGCCCCCGACGCGGGCCGGCAGCTCGTCGCGCTCCCTGCGCAACGCCAGCCCCGGCGGCAGCATCGCGCCGGTGTCCACGCCCTCCCGGCGGGCCTTGGCCACCGCCCAGTCGTAGGCGGTCTCCTCGCGGTCCCGGCGGGGCAGCGGCTTGCCGGCACCGGCCAGACCCTCGAAGTCGCCCCGGGCCAGGCCCTGGCTGATCTGCGACTCCACCCAGGTCTGGAACGACATCCCGGTCGGCTTGCGCTCGGTCATCTCCCCCATGGTCCCCCGGGCGGGGCGACCGGTCACCTCCTCCGGGGTGAGGCGGGGGCAGGGCGAGGACGCCTGCGTGCTGCTCGAGGTGGACCGGGCCGGCGCCGCGCCGACGTGAGCGAGGACGCAGCACCCTCCTCTCACGTAACCGGAGAGTTCCCGTAGGCTGGACGGCGACTCGGCGCCCGGGGAGTGAGCCCGCGGCGCGCCCGCTCCCCGCCCTTCCCCGCCGCTGAGCCCGGCGGACGGCGCACGACCCGAGATCGGTGGCATGTCCTCCCTGCGCACCCCCCACCTGACGCGCCCCGCCTGGCTGTCGCCCACGGTCGCCCGCACCGAGGTGCTGGCCGGCCTCGTGGTCGCCCTCGCGCTGATCCCCGAGGCGATCAGCTTCTCGATCCTCGCCGGGGTCGACCCCCGGGTGGGGCTGTTCGCCTCGTTCACCATGGCCGTCGTCATCGCCTTCACCGGCGGCCGCCCGGCGATGATCAGCGCCGCCACCGGCGCGATCGCCCTGGTGATCGCCCCGCTGGTGGCGTCGCACGGCCTGCAGTACCTGATCGCCGCGGTGGTCCTGGGCGGGGTCCTGCAGATCCTGCTGGCCGCGGCCGGGGTGGCGCGGCTGATGCGGTTCGTCCCGCGCAGCGTGATGGTCGGCTTCGTCAACGCGCTGGCGATCCTGATCTTCAGCGCGCAGATCACGCACCTGGTCGACGTGCCCTGGCTGGTCTACCCGATGGTGGCGGCGGGGCTGGCGATCATCTTCCTGTTCCCGCGGCTCACCACAGCGGTCCCGGCGCCGCTGGTGGCGATCGTGGTGCTCACGGTGATGACCGTGGTCGCCGGCCTGGACGTGCCCGACGTCGGCGACGAGGGCGCGCTGCCCGACAGTCTCCCGTCGCTGGTGTTCCCCGACGTCCCGCTGACCTGGGAGACGCTGCGGGTCCTCGCGCCCTACGCCCTCGGCATCGCCTTCGTCGGGCTGATGGAGTCGCTGATGACCGCGAAGCTGGTCGACGACATCACCGACACCCACTCGGACAAGACCCGCGAGTCGTGGGGCCAGGGCGTCGCCAACGTCGTCACCGGCTTCTTCGGCGGCATGGGCGGCTGCGCCATGATCGGCCAGACGATGATCAACGTGAAGTCGGCCGGCGCCCGCACCCGGTTGTCCACCTTCCTGGCCGGGGTCTTCCTGCTGGTCCTGGTGGTGGCGCTCGGCGACGTCGTCGCCGTCATCCCCATGGCCGCGCTGGTCGCCGTGATGGTCTTCGTGTCGATCGCGACCTTCGACTGGCACAGCCTGCAGACGATCCACCGGATGCCCAAGAGCGAGACCACCGTGATGCTCACGACCGTCGCAGGCACCCTGCTCACCCACAACCTCGCCATCGGTGTGGGCGTCGGCGTCCTCGTGGCCTGCGTGCTCTTCGCCCGGCGCATCGCCCACCTCGTCGACGTCACCCGTGTCGTCGACGACGGGACCGCGCGCTACTCCGTCGACGGGGCGCTGTTCTTCGCCTCCAGCAACGACCTCTACACGCAGTTCGAGTACGCCGACGACCCGGCGCGCGTGGTCATCGACCTGTCGCGGGCCCACGTCTGGGACGCCTCCACGGTCGCGACGCTCGACGCGATCACGCACAAGTACGAGACCCGCGGCAAGCGCGTCGAGATCGTCGGACTGCAGGGCCACTCCGCGGACCGCTTCGACCGGCACACCGGCCGGCTCAGCGGGGCGCACTGATGGCGCCGCGACTCGTGCAGATCGGGCAGGTGGCCGAGCGCACCGGCCTGAGCCTGCGCACCATCCGCTTCTACGAGGAGGCCGGGCTGGTCGTGCCGACTAGCCGCAGCGAGGGCGGCTTCCGGCTCTACAGCGACGACGACGTCGCCCGCCTCGAGGTCGTCAAGCGGATGAAGCCGCTCGGGTTCTCCCTGGAGGAGATGCGCGAGCTGCTCACGCTGCTCGCCGACCTCGCAGCCGCCGGACCGGACCGCAGCCGGCTGGTCGACCGGCTGCGGGTGTTCCACGAGGCCGCCCGGGTGCGGGTGGACGCGCTGCGCGCCGAGCTCGCCGTCGCCGAGGACTTCGCCGGCACCCTCGCCGACCGCCTGGCGGCCGAGCGGAGCTGAGCCGTCACCCGACCCGGCAGCCGGGGCGTGCGTCCCGCCGGCGTCCTCGCGGAGGGTGGCGACCCGCCACGAACGGGTGAAGGCGCAGTTCAGCGCGCTCCGCGGCGGCTCCCGACGCCTCAGGCTGGCCGACGTGCCGCTGTCCGTGCCCGGGTTGCCCGACGTGCCGCCCGAGCTCGCCGGGCCGGTCGTGGTGGAGCTGGCCAAGCCGGTCCGGGACCTCCCGCGGCCCGACGCGCTGCCCGGCGGCGTCCTCTACGAGCCCAAGTGGGACGGCTACCGGCTGGTCGTCGTCCGCACCGGCGGCAGCACCCGGGTGTGGTCCAAGCAGGGCCGCGACCTCACCGACCGCTTCCCGGACGTCGTCGCCGCCGCCGTCGCCCAGGTGCCACCCGGCACCGTGGTCGACGGCGAGGTGGTCGTCTGGAACGGCACCCGGCTGGACTTCGGCCTGCTGCAGCGCCGGCTGGTGACCCCGCCGGGCCGCATCGGCGCCCTCGTCGCCACCGCCCCCGCCTCCTACGTCGCCTTCGACCTGCTCGCCCTCGGCGGTGCCGACCTGCGCCCGCGCCGGCTGCGCGAGCGGCGCGCGGCGCTGGAGGAGGTCGCGGCGCGCTGGGCGCCCCCGATGCAGCTCTCCCCCGTCACCACCGACCCCGCCGAGGCCCGGCAGTGGTCGGCCGACTGGCGCGTCGCCGGCGTCGAGGGGCTGGTCGCCAAGGGCGCCGGCACCCGCTACGCCCCGGGCCGTCGCGAGTGGGTGAAGGTGAAGTCCTGGGAGACCACGGAGGTGCTCGCCGGCGGTGTCATCGGCCCCCTCGAGCGGCCCAGCCAGCTGGTGGCCGGCCGCTACCGGGACGGCGAGCTGGTCGTGGTCGGCCGCACCAGCCCGCTGTCCCCCGCCCACGCCGCCGAGCTCGCCGCGGTGCTGCGGCCGGCCGCGGACGACCACCCCTGGCCGGACCGCATCGGCACCGGCCGCTTCGGCGGCGGACGGCTGTCGGTGCCGCTCACCCGGGTGCGGCCCGACGTCGTCGTCGAGGTCAGCGCGGACGCCGCGCTGCAGGCCGGCGTCTTCCGCCACCCGCTGCGCTTCGTGCGGGTGCGCGCGGACCTGCACCCGGAGGACGTCCCCGGGATCTGACGTCAGGGCTGCTGCGGTGTGCGGCCCAGGGCGACCAGCAGGCGGCGCAGCAGGTCGGCCAGCAGCGCGCGGTCGCCGCCGGAGAGCCCCTCGAGCAGCCGGCGCTCGGTCTCCAGGTGGTCGGGCAGGGCGGCGTCCAGCGCGGCACGGCCGGCCTCGGTCAGCGTGACGACGACGGCCCGCCCGTCGGCCTCGCTGCGTTCCCGCGTGATCAGGCCCTTCTCCTCGAGCCGGTCCAGCCGCTGGGTGATCGCCCCGGAGGTGACCAGCGCGGTGCGCATCAGCGCGGTCGGCGTGAGCTGGTAGGGCGCGCCGGCCCGGCGCAGGGCGGCCAGCACGTCGAAGGACGGCGCGTCCAGCCCGTGCCGGGCGAAGGTGGCCCGCTGGGCGAGGAAGACCTCCCGCTGCAGCTGGGTGATCCGGCCGATCACGCCCATCGGGGTGCAGTCGAGGTCGGGGCGCTCCCGGGCCCACTGGGTGAGGATCAGGTCGACGGCGTCCTCCGCCGGGCGACCGTCGGCGCTCATGCCGGCAGGGCCACGTCGGCCAGGTGGTCGGCGTAGCTGCGCGGTGGGCGGCCGAGCAGGGCGGTCAGCACCCGCGGGCTGCCGGTGAAGCCGTGCGCCCGGTAGTGGTCGAACATCAGCCGGCGGCAGCGCCCGGCGTAGGCCTCCGGCACCGCGCCCCGGGGGACGACGTCCTCGGCGACCACCTCGCGCCCGAGCCGCTCCCCGATCAGCTCGGCGATCCGGGGCGCGGTCAGGGCCTCGGGCCCGACCGCCTCGAAGGTGCCGCCGTCCAGCCCGTCCTCGGTGAGGAGCACGGCGGCGGCCTGGGCGACGTCGGCGAGGTCGACCAGCGACTGCCCCGTGCGCAGCCCCCACGTGCTGCGCAGCCGGCCGGTGCGCGCCGCCTCGGCCACCTGCTCGTCCAGGTTCTGGGCGTAGGCGCACGGCTGCAGGACCCGCCAGGCCAGGCCGGCGGTGTCCAGGGCCTGCTCGACGCGGTCCTTGGCGGCGTGGTGGGGCATCGCGCGCGCCTGCGGCCGCAGCACCGAGTGGTAGACCACGCGGGGGACGCCGGCCCGCCGCGCCTCGCCGAACAGCGCCTGGGCCCCCTCGGCCTCGTCGGGGTCGAAGTTGGGCCAGATGAGGTACAGGGCGTCGGCCCCGGCGAGGACGTCGGCCCACGGCAGCGGCTGGGTGAGCTCGGCGACGACCACCTCGGCCCCCAGGGCGTCGAGCTCGGGGCGTGGGCGGGGCCGGGAGACCACCGCGCGCACCTGCTCGCCCCGGTCGCGGAGGGCACGGACGACGGCGGTGCCGGTCTGCCCGCCCGCCGCCGTCACCACGATCACACCGGTACCTCAGCAGTGAGGTATCCCGGCGTCAAGCCCCGGGCACCCTCAGTGCAACCGGGTGCTGAGGCGGACGGTGAACCCCGCCGGGCCGGGCAGCAGGTCGACGGCGTCCCACAGCTTGCGGGCCAGCCACAGGCCCATCCCGCCGAGGCCGAGGTCGTCGCCGTGGGCGGGCTGGAAACCGGCCAGCGGGTCGTCGAACCGGTCCCCGGCGTCGGTGATGGCGCACACGATGCGGCGGTCGTCGCCCCAGACCCGTGCCGAGACCGGCCGCCGGCCGTGCCGGAACGCGTTGGCGGCGATCTCGCTGGTGGCCAGGTGGAGGTCCGCGCGCTGCTCGGCGTCGGGGACGGCGTCGGCGAGCACGTCGCCGATGCGGTGGCGCAGCCCGGCGAGGGTGGGGGCGTCGTCGACCGCGAGCAGCGGCGGGAGGTCCTCGACCGGCTCGCGGGGCACGGGCAGGCCCGCGATGTAGGCCGCCGGCTCCTGGAAGGCCGGGTTGGGGGTCCAGGTCCCCCCACTCACCAGCGAGTCGTGGGTGGCCGCGGCGCTGTCGACCACGGGGCGCGGCAGCCGTCGCCGGTCGTAGAGGCACACCGCGGAGATCGGGCTGTCCTGCAGCACCCGGTTGCACGCCGCCTCGAACCGCTGCCCCTCGCGCCAGTCCGCCGGGTCGTCGCCGAAGTCGACCTCGGAGAGGACGCGCAGCCGGCCCGACGGGTGCTCCGCCGCGCGCGCCGCGAGGGTCCGGAGGGCGCCCATGGCATCGGGGGCGCGCGCTCCCAGCAGGCTCAACCCGGGGTCACTGGTCAGGGCCGCGCCGCGCTCGCCCAGCGCGTCGCAGACGAGGGCCACGGTCTCCGGCGGGCAGGCCAGCCCGACCAGGTCGCCGGCACGCAGGCCCTCCTCGAGGAACGGCAGGGCGATCGCGAGCAGGTCGGCCGGGCTGTCCACGACCCCGGCCGCGTGCCGGAGCCCGACCCCGGGGTCGACGGAGCCGCGCGGCGCGATGCGCTCGTGTGCCCCTGGGTGCACGGTCCCCGACCTCTTCCTGGCCGGGTCGCTCCGGCCGACAGCTCCGACATCCTGGTACACGCAGGCCGGGTCCCCGCTGCCGGGGAGGGCTCGGCGCGTCGTCACGAGGACGGCGGCACGGCTGTTCCGGCGGGCTGTCTCCCCACCCCGGCCAGGTCGAGTATGCGCGCCGGCGCCGTTCCCTCGCGCGTCCGGACGTCGAGCCCGACGCCCGCATCACCCGCACGGGCGAGGGCCTCCAGCACCAGGCCCACCCCCGCGCTGGCCAGGTAGGTGGTGGCTCCCAGGTCCAGGACCGCCGCGGAGCCGGGTGGCAGCCGGTCGAGGCAGCGCAGCAGCTCCACGCGCACCGGCCCGGCGGTGGCGAGGTCGAGCTCGCCCCGCACCTCCAGGCGCACCTCGCCCGGCTCGTCGTGGACCAGCAGCTGCGCGCCACCGCCGCCGTCCTCGGTCGGGGAGGACCGCGGGCGCGAGACGGTCCCGGCCCCGACGCCGGGGGCCAGCCGGAACCGGACGGCGGTGCCTCCGGCGGTGTGGCCGATCTCGACGTCGGAGCCGAGCGCGTGGATGAGCTCCAGGCCCCGCCCCCGGTAGCCCTTGTCCGCGGGCGGTGGTCGCCACGCGCCGGTGTCGCGGACCTCCACCCGGAGGCCGCCGTCGGCGTCCCGGGCCAGCCGGTAGGAGCACTCCCCCGCGCCGTCGCCGGCCGCGTAGGCGTGCTCGACGGCGTTGGCCAGCGCCTCGCCCAGTGCCAGCTGCAGGTCCTCGGCGACCTCCTCGGGCACCCCGGCCGTCGCCGTCCAGGCCGCCACGGCCCGCCGGACGCCCGACAGGCGCGCCGGGTCGGCCGGCAGCCGTGCCTCCAGCGGCGCCGGCAGCACGCGGGCGGCGATCACGGCGACGTCGTCGGGCTGCTCGGTGTCGGCCAGGACGTCGGCCAGCAGCCGGGTGGTCAGTCGCACGGGGTCGGCCGCGGCGTGCCGGGCGGCCGCGGCGCGGACCCGGTCCAGCCCCTCGTCGAGGACCTCACCGCGCCGCTCGACCAGGCCGTCGGTGTAGAGCAGCAGGGTCGCCCCCGGCGGGACCTCCGTGGTGCCCTC
Source organism: Geodermatophilus sp. SYSU D00079 (assembly GCF_054050635.1). NCBI lineage: Bacteria > Bacillati > Actinomycetota > Actinomycetes > Geodermatophilales > Geodermatophilaceae > Geodermatophilus > Geodermatophilus sp. SYSU D00079. Next base: position 24,665 of record NZ_JBJGZS010000011.1, read on the forward strand.
GCGGTAGGGCGGACGGCCGGGGGCGCCCAGCACCGCGCCGGAGCCGGCGTCGTCCAGGAACCGGCCGCCGCCCGGGACCAGCAGCAGCGGCGGCAGGTGGCCGGCCCGCGCCCACCGGACGGTCCCGGCGGCGGGGTCGACGACGAGGCAGGCGGCCGTGGAGGCCAGTGCGCCCGGCAGCCGGGCGGCGAAGCGGTCCAGCAGTTCCAGCGCCTCGGCCGGGCCGCAGCCCTGCAGCAGGGCGGTCGACAGCGCGCTGCGCAGCTGGCCCATGACGGCCGCCGCCGCCGGCCCCTGGCCGACGACGTCACCGACGGCGATCGCCACACGGCCGTCGGGGAGCTCGACGACGTCGTACCAGTCGCCGCCGGCCTGGGCGCCCTCCGCGCCGGGCAGGTAGTGCGCCGCCAGCGCCAGCCGGTCCAGCCGCGGCAGCTCCGCCGGCAGGAGGCTCAGCTGCAGCGTCTCGGCGATGCCCCGCTCGGCCCGGAACAGCCGGGCGCGGTCCAGCGCCTGGGCGCACTGCTCGGCGACGGCCAGCAGCATGGCGCGGTCGACCGCGGAGAAGCGCTGCACCGTGGGCCAGGCGACGGCGAGGACGCCCACCACCCGGCCGGCGACGACCAGCGGGATGCCGACGTTCGCCGCCAGCCCGAAGGCCTGCAGCGACTCGGCCAGCTCGGGAGCCAGCGCGCGTCCGTGCGCCGGCAGGCCGGCGACGTCCTCGACCCAGATGGAGCGGCGCTCGGTGACCGCGTTCGTGGCCACCAGCGGGGCCGACAGCGGCAGGCTGCTCCACCGGCGCCGGCCCTCCTCGCTGCCGCCGCTGATGGCCAGCGCCGACAGCCCGCGGTGGGAACCGTCCAGCTCGTAGACGGCGACCCGGCTGTCGGGGCCGGTGAGGGCGCGCAGGTGGCCGGCGGCCGCCGTGGCGACCTCGACCGGCGTGGTCGCCGCCGACAGCTCCGCGGTGGCCCGGTGCAGCAGCGCCAGCCGGTGGGCCGCGGCGCGCTCGTCGGCGAGCAGCATGGCGTTGTCCACGGCGAGGGCGGCGCGGGCGGCGACCTCCTCGAGCAGGGCCCGGTCGTCCTCGGTGTAGGGCGGCGCGTCGCCCCGCCGGCCCAGGGCGAGGACGGCGAGCACGCGGCCGCGCACGGTGAGCGGGAGCGCGAGCACCGAGGCGACCGCGAGCGGCGGCGCGACCGCCGGGTGGTCCTCGCCGAGGTCGGTCGCCCCCGCCAGGGTGGCGTGCACGACCGGGCGGCCGCGCCGGACCACCTCCGGGCCCACCCCGACGTCGGGGTCCAGATCGGCCAGCGCGGCCTCGGTCGTGGCGTCCATGCCGGCGATGCCGGCCCAGCGGAGCCGGCCGTCGTCCCGCACCAGCCGCACGGTGCACAGGTCGGCCAGCCGGCTGCCGACGACCAGCCGGGCGAGCGCGGCGACCCGCCCGTCCACCGTGGTCTCCCGGTCCATCGTGGCCCCGACCTCGGCCAGCAGCGTCTGCCGCTCGGTCTCCCGGATCCGCGCGTTGACGTCGGTGCAGCTCCCGACGTACCCGGCGGGGGCGTCGTCCGTGCCCAACGGCACCGCGCGCTCCAGCAGCCAGTGGTAGGCGCCGTCGGCCCGCCGCAGCCGGAACTCGACCTCCCAGCCCTCCCGGCGCACGCCGGCGTCGGCGACCGCGGCGGCGTACCGGTCGCGGTCCTCCGGGTGCAGCCGGTCGGCCCAGCCCTCCCCGAGCTCCTCCCGCTCCGGCCGGCCGGTGAACTGCGTCCAGCCGCGGTTGACGAACGTCCGCCGGCCCGCGGCGTCGGCCACCCAGATCAGGGCCGGGGCGAGGTCGGCCATCGCGGTGAACCGCTCCTCGGCGGCCCGGCGGGCCTGGCCCAGGTGCAGGTGGGCGTCGACGCGGGCGACCAGCTCCTGGGCGGAGAACGGCTTGACCAGGTAGTCGTCGGCGCCGGCGGCCAGCCCCTCGACCGCGGCCTCCTCACCGGCCCGCGCGGACAGCAGCACCACCGGCACCCGCGCCGTCCGGGGGTCGGCGCGGAGGGCGGCGAGCAGCTCGACGCCGTCGAGCCCCGGCATCATCACGTCGCTGACGACGAGGTCCGGCGGGTCGGCGAGGGCCGCCTCCAGCGCCTGCCGGCCGTCGGCGACGGCGCGGACGGCGTAGCGGGGGGCCAGCAGCCGCACCACGTAGGCGCGCATGTCGGCGTTGTCGTCGGCGACCAGCACGCGGCCGGCGGCGTCGCCGGGCGGCCCGGGGACCTCCGGCGCCCCCGCGCCGTCGCCGTCGGGCACCCAGCGCAGGGCCTCGGTGAGGAACGGCGCCGCGGCCGGCGACACCCCGGGGGCCTCGGGCGCCGGGTCGGCCAGCCGGTCGGCGGGCAGGTGCGCGGTGCCGAGGGGCACCGTGACCGTGAAGGTCGTCCCGACGCCCGGGGTGCTCTCGACGTCGACGCTGCCGCCGTGCAGCGCCACCAGCTCGCGGACCATGGCCAGGCCGATGCCGCTGCCCTCACCGGAGCGGCCACGGGCGTCGGTGACGCGGTGGAAGCGCTCGAAGAGGCGGGGCAGCTCCTCGGGCGGGATGCCGGTGCCGGTGTCGGCCACGGTCAGCCGCACCGCTGCGCCGTCGCGCCGGACCCGCACGGTGATGCCGCCGGTGAAGGTGAACTTCAGCGCGTTGGAGAGCAGGTTGAGGACGACCTTCTCCCACATGTCCCGGTCGACGTGCACCGGTTCGCGCACCGGCGGGCAGTCGACGGTGAAGGCCAGTCCGGCGCGGGTCACTGCCGAGCGGAAGACGCTGGCCAGCTCGGCGGTCGTGACGGCGAGGTCGACCGGCTCGAACCGGGCGTCGATGCGCCCGGCCTGGATGCGGGAGAAGTCCAGCAGGGTGTTGACCAGCTTGCCCAGCCGCAGCGCGTTGCGCTCGATGACCTCCAGCTCCTCGCGGATCCGGGGGTCGGCCTGGGCCGTGGGGTTGCCCCGCAGCTCGGCGACCGGCCCGGCGATGAGCGTCAGCGGGGTGCGGAACTCGTGGCTGACGTTGCTGAAGAAGTCGGTCTTGGCGCGGTCGAGCTCGGCCAGCGCCTCCGCGCGGTTGCGCTCGGCCTCGTAGCTGCCGGCGTTGAGCAGGCCGGAGGCGATCTGGTTGCCGACGAGCTCGATGAACCCGCGGTAGCGGTCGTCGTAGCGGCGGTGCGGGTTGAGCCCGGCGACGAGGAAGCCCGAGACCGGCCCGGCGTCGCTCGCGGAGGAGGCGATCGGGACGGCGACCGCCTGCGTCGGCGGCCGCTGCCAGGCCCCGGTGGGCAGGCCGGGGAAGCGCCGGTCGACGTCCTCCACCAGCACGTGCTCACCGGCCAGGACCCGCTCCAGCGGCCAGACGTCGTCCCCCGGCGCGATGACCTCCGGGGCCGCGGCCGAGCCCGCGTCGATCCCGGAGGCGCAGCCGAGCCGGGCCGTGCCGGTCGCGTCGAACAGGTAGGTGAGGCTGAACGGCAGGTCGGCGGGGTCGCGGCCCAGCTGCTCGCAGGCGGCGGCGAGGACGTCGTCGCGGGTGCGGCTGGTCGCGATGGCCGCGGCGAGGTCCCGGAGGGCGGCCATGCGTCGCTCGCCGACCACCCGCTCGGTGTTCTCGGTGACCACGCAGAGCATGCCCTCGGCGCCACCGTCGCCGGAGCCGAGCGGGCTGTAGGAGAAGGTGTGGTACGTCTCCTCCGGGTACCCGCTGCGCTCCAGGAAGAGCAGCAGGTCCTCGTCCCAGGTGGCGACGGCGGTGTCGAGCACCGACCGGACGCGCGGGCCGATGTCGTGCCAGATCTCCGACCAGACCTCCGACGCCGGGCGGCCCAGGGCCCACGGGTGCTTGCCCTGCAGGGTGTCATGCTTGTAGGCGTCGTTGTAGAAGAAGGTGAGCTCCGGGCCCCACGCCGCCCACATCGGGAACCGGGACGTCAGCAGCACCCGGACGACGTTGCGCAGCTCCGGGGGCCAGGTGTCGGGCGGGCCGAGCGGGGTCTGCGTCCAGTCGCGCTCGGCCATCGCGCGGCCGACCTCGCCCCCGCCGGCGAACAGCGACCAGCCCCGTTCGTGCTCGGTCACCCTGCGCTCACGAGGGGATGGTAGGTGGCGGGAGAGCGCCGCCGCCGCCACGGGGGAGGGCGGCGGAGCGCCCGGCGAGCCGGTCCAGCACGTCCCGTCCGGCCCCGGTGCCGGCCCGCACCTCCTCGGCGTCGAGCGCGCCGCAGTCCAGTCCGCGCAGCAGCACCGTGGCCAGCGCCCGGGCGGTCGCCGGCTCGTCGAGGACACCGCCGCCGGCGCGGTCCAGGTAGGCGCGCAGCCGGGCCGCGGCGTCCGGGAGGGCGGCCCGGGCGGAGGCGTAGGTGGCGACGTACCGGGTGACCAGCTGGGCGGGGTGCAGGTCCCACCCCTGCGCCAGGCCGCGCTCCAGCGCCCGTCGCACCAGCCCGGCGTGCCGCCGCCAGGCCGCGTGCACCTGCTCCCGGGAGCCGACCGGCAGCACGTTGCTGGAGCCGTCGACGGCGCGGGCGCCGGTGCCGGCGACGGCCACCTGCACCACGTGCTCCGCGAAGTCCGCCACCGGGTGGTCGGAGGCCTGGGCGGCCGCCGGGACACCCAGGGCCGCGGTGTAGTCGTAGGTGCCGAAGTGCAGCCCGGTCAGCCGGGGCCCGGCCGCGTGCACCAGCACGGCGGCGGTCACCGCGCCGTCGGCGCCGACCACCGCCTGCGGGGTCTCGACCTGCAGCTCGAGGTCCAGCGCGACGCCGTGCGCGGCCTCCAGCGCGTCGAGCACCGGCAGGAACGCGCGCACCTGCTCGGCGCCGGTGACCTTGGGGAGGGTGACGGTCGCCCGGACGGCCACGCCCGCCAGGCCCGCGAGGAAGAGGTCGAGGCTGCGGACGCCGCGGCGCCGGGTGGCCTCCTCCAGGGACCCCGCCCGGATGCCCACCGACCGCGGCCCGCTGCCGGCGGCCAGGTCGGCGGCCACCGCGGCCGCCGCCCGCCGCACGTCGTCGTCCTCCGCCTCGGGGCCGCCGTGGTAGCCGTCCTCGGCGTCCACCCGGAGGTCCTCGACCGGCTCGGCGGACAGCTTGGCCCGCACCCGCGGCAGCACCTGCGTCACGAGGGCGGGGTCCAGGCCCAGGTCGGGGAGGCCGTGCTCGTCGAGGGCGGCGAGGGCCGCCGTCCCCCACGCCGCGGCGAGGCCGGGCCGCACCGCGTCGGCCGGCACGTAGCAGGTGTGCACGGGCTGCCGGCCGGCGCGCTCGCCGGGGTAGGCGGCCCGCCGGGCGGCGTCGACCGGTGCCAGCCGGCGGTCCAGCTCCGCGTAGACCGCGTCGTCCAGCCCCATCGGGCGACCCTGCCACGGCCGCGCCGGCGCTGGCATCCTCGGCACATGGGAGCCCTGGAGGCCTTCAACACCGAGACCGCCGACCGTGCCGTCCAGCAGCTGCGGGCCTGCAACGCCGCGCCGCGGTTCGCCGCCGAGGTGGTCGCCGGCCGCCCCTACCCGGACGCCGACGCCCTGGTGGCCCGGGCCGAGCAGGTGGTCCGCGGCCTGCCGTGGGAGGAGGTGCAGCTGGCGATGACGGTGCACCCGCGGATCGGCGAGCGGCCGGAGGGCGCATCCCCCGAGGCGGCGGCCTCCCGCCGCGAGCAGGAGGCGCTGGGCGGGGCGGACGCCGACACGCGAGCCGCCCTCGCCGAGGGCAACCGCCGCTACGAGGAGCGCTTCGGCCACGTCTTCCTCATCCGGGCCGCGGGCCGGTCACCGGAGGAGGTGCTCGCCGAGCTGCACCGCCGGCTCGGCGCCGACGAGGCGGCCGAGCGGGCCGAGGCCACCGAGCAGCTGGCGCAGATCACCGGGCTGCGGATGCGGGAGCTCCTGGGGTGAGCGTCTCCACGCACGTGCTGGACTCGGTGCGCGGCCGGCCCGCCGCGGGCATCGCCGTGCGGCTGTACGCCGACGCGGAGCTGGTCGCCGAGGGCGTCACCGACGCCGACGGCCGCTGCCGGCTCGTGGAGGGGGCCACCGGGGCCGGCACCCACCGGCTGGTGTTCGCCACCGGCCCGTGGTTCACCGGGCAGGGGCGGGAGACCTTCTACCCGGAGGTCGTCCTCTCCTTCGACGTCCGGGAGCCCGCCGAGCGCCACCACGTGCCCCTGCTGCTGGCCCCGTTCGCCTACTCCACCTACCGCGGCAGCTGAGCGCCCGCCCGCGACGTTCCACGTGCAACAGTCGCGCATGGCGATCCGGCTCGGGCCGAACCAGTACGGCAAGGCGGAGGTCCGGGTGGTCGCCGTCGACCGCAGCCGCCCGCGGCACACCCTGGCCGACCTCACCGTCAGCACCAGCCTGCGCGGCGACTTCACCGCCGCGCACACGGCCGGCGACAACGCCCACGTGCTGCCGACCGACACCCAGAAGAACACCGTCCTCGCCTTCGCCCGCGACGGCGTCGGCGCGATCGAGTCCTTCGGCCTGCGGCTGGCCCGCCACCTCGCCGGCGCGTACCCGTGGATCACCGGCGCCCGGGTGGTGGTCGACTCCGCCGGCTGGGCTCCGATCCCCGTCGGCGGCCGGCCGCACGAGCACGCCTTCCGCCGCGACGGCGCGGAGGTCCGGACGGCGGTGGTGACCGTGGACGGGGACGCCGTGCACGTGCTCGCCGGCCTGACCGACCTCGTCGTCCTCAAGACCACCGGCTCGGAGTTCTCCGGCTTCCCGCGGGACCGCTACACGACGCTGGCCGAGACCCGGGACCGGATCCTGGCCACCGCCGTCACCGCCCGCTGGCGCTACACCACCCTCGACCCGGACTTCGACGCCGTGTTCTCCGGCGTGCGCACCGTCCTGCTGGAGACCTTCGCCGCCACGCACTCCCTCGCGCTGCAGCAGACGCTGTACGCGATGGGCGAGGCGGTGCTGCAGCGGTTCCCCGACGTCGCCGAGGTGCGGATGTCGATGCCGAACCGGCACCACGTCCTGGCCGACCTCTCGGCGTTCGGGCTGGACAACCCCGACGTGGTCTACCGCGCCGAGGACCGCCCCTACGGGCTCATCGAGGGCACCGTGCTGCGCGACGACGTCCCGCCCGCCGAGGCCGCCTGGCCGGGGACGCCGGGCCCGGGCTGACTACGTCCCCGTGACGCCCACCCCGCCGAAGAGCACGCCGGCGTGGATGCGCAGGTCCGCGCCGCGCTCGTCGTCGGTGCGCTCGACGCCGGCACCGCGGTCGGGACCGACCCCGCCGACGCCGCGGGAGGCCCACCACACCCGCCAGCCGGCCGGGACCCGCACCGACACCCCGCCCATGAGGACGCGCACGGTGAGGTCGATGCCGCCGGGCACCCGCTCCAGCGCCGTGAGGTCGAGGTCGCCGCCGCCCATGACCACGTCCAGCCGCACCCGTGTGAGCTCGGGGTTGACCGGCCGCAGCTGCACGCCACCGACCGCGACCACCCGCCGGATGCCGGCGGTGCTCTCGTCACCCTCGTCCTTGCGGCGGGCCACCAGCCGGCCGGTCAGGGCGACCACCCCCTGCAGGGCCCACCAGGCCAGCAGCCAGGGCAGGACCCTGCGGACGGCGGGGGGCAGCGCGCGCGGCGTGGTCATGGGCCCAGCCTGCCGTGGCCCGGCTCAGTAGCGGAAGCGGCCCACCGCCGAGCTGAGCGTCGCCGCCATGCGGGCGACCTCGTCCATCGCCGTCCGGGCGTCGGTCATCGCGCGGGTCGTCGCCCCGGCCGCCCCGGCGACGGCGGTGATGTTCTCCGCGATCCGGCCGGCCGAGACCGCCGCCTCGGCGACGTTGCGGTTCATCTCCGTGGTGGTCGCCGTCTGCTCCTCGACGGCGGCGGCGATGGTGCCCTGCGAGTCGTTGATCAGCCCGATGATCCGGCCGATCTCCCCGATGGCCCGCACCGCCCCGCCGGTGTCGGCCTGGATCGCCTCGACCCGCGCGGTGATGGTCTGCGTGGCCTTGGCGGTCTCCTGGGCGAGCTCCTTGACCTCGTTCGCGACCACGGCGAAGCCCTTGCCCGCCTCCCCGGCGCGGGCCGCCTCGATGGTCGCGTTGAGCGCCAGGAGGTTGGTCTGCTCGGCGATCGCGGTGATGACCTGCACCACGCCGGCGATCTCCCGCGAGGACTCCCCCAGCTTGGCGACGGTCGCCGTCGTGCCGTCGGCGACGGTGACCGCCTGGCCGGCCACCCGGGCCACCTCCCCGGCGTTGCGCGCGATCTCGCCGATCGAGGCGCCCATCTCCTCCGAGCCCGCGGCCACGGTCTGCACGTTGCGCGACACCTGCCCGGCCGCGTCGGCGACCACCTCGCTCTGCACCGCCGACTCGTCGGCCAGCCGGGTCATGTCCTGCGCGGTCACGGCGAGCTCCTCGGTCGCCGAGGCCAGCGTCGTCGTGGTGTCGCCGATGGTGGTCACCACGCCGCGCAGGTGGTCCAGCGAGGTCTCGAGGGCCGCGGCCATCCGGCCGACCTCGTCGCGGCTGCGGACGCCGGTGACGCCGCGCAGGTCCCCCTCGGCCAGCCCGGCCAGGACCGCACCCACCCGGCGCAGCGGCCCGACGACCGACCGCGTCACGACCCAGCCCAGCCCGGCCAGGACCAGCACCCCGCCGACGGCGACCAGCACCGACAGCGTGATCGCCGTCCCCCGCTGCTCGGCGCTGGCCCCGGCGGCGGCCGCGGCGGCCTCGTCGACGGCGGCACCGACGGCGGGCAGCTCGTCCTCGAGGGCGGCGAACGACGCGGCGAAGGACGGGTAGGCCGCGCGGGCGGCGGCCGGGTCGACGGCGGCGAGGGGGACGATCCGGCCGGCAGCGGCGAGGTAGGCCTCGACCTCCGGGGTGACCTCGGCCACGGCCGCGGCGACCCCGGCGTCCAGGCCGGCGCCGGCCACCGCGGCGAGGACCTCGCGCAGGGTGGCGTCGTGCGTGGCGAGGTCGGCCGCCGCCGTCCCGCCGGCCGGGCCGTCGAGCAGCGCCTGCAGCACGTCGCCCCGGACGGCGTCGTGCATCATGTCCGCCTCCAGGGCGGCCGCGGTGGCGCGGGTGGTCACCAGCAGCTCGTCGGTGCGCGCCCCGGTCTCCCGCAGGGCCTGCACGGTCAGGACGGCGAAGACCGACAGGGCGACGGCCCCGGCGGCGACGAGGGCGGAGAGCTTGACGCCCAGGGGACGGTCCGACCAGAGGTTGCGCGCCATGGGGCACTCCTGCGTCGCGGCGATCGGCGCGGAGGTGCGCACCGTTGGCTCCTCGATCGGCACGTCGGTGGAGCGACTACAGCGGAACTCCTTCGATGTTCATGGACTTCGTCGTTCCGGAATGTGGCGGGGCTTCCCCGACCAGCCGGTAGAAGCGGAAGAAGTCGTTGTCGATCGGCAGGACGTCGATCCCCGCGAAGCCCGCCTCCCGGGCGTACCGCTCCAGCGTGGCCGGCCGCATGACCGTGCCGGTGCCCGCCGACGGCCGCGTGGCGAGCCCGTCGGGCAGGCAGCAGGTCAGGCTGTAGCCGTACATCAGCCGCTCGGTCTCGTCGCCGGGCGCGGTGAACCGCTCGGCCACCCGCTCGTCGACGACGAGCACGGTGCCGTCGGGCCCGGCCATGCGCCGCATGGCGCCGAGGACGGCGACGGGGTCGGGCATGTCGTGGACGCACTCGAACGCCGTCACCAGGTCGTAGCCGCCCTGCTCCCCCGCGCTCGCGGCGTCCCCGGCGGTGAACCGCACGCGGTCGGCCACCCCCGCCTGCTCGGCGTTGCGCCGGGCCTGCGCGACGGAGGGCTCGTCGATGTCGAAGCCGTCCACCCGGGCCCGCGGGTACGCCCGTGCGATCCCGATCGCCGACCAGCCCATGCCGCAGCCGACGTCGGCCACCCGGCCCCCGGCCTGGAGCGCGGCGTCGACGCCGGGCACCCGCGGGAGGTCCTCGGTCGCCATCGGCCCGAGGAAGTACGGGCGGTTGGCGTCCCCCTGCGCCTCCCGGGCGTCGGGGCCCATCTCCGCCCAGCTCAGCCCCCCTCCGGTGCGGTACACCTCGAGCAGGCGGGGCACGTTGCGCGACGCCGCCAACGCCAGGCGGGCGAACGGGGGCGTGTAGGAGAGGTCCAGCTCGTCGACCAGCACGCCGCGGTACTCGGCGGGGAACGTGTACCGGCGCCGGTCGGGCTCGGCCGCGGCGTCGTCCACGGTGAGGATGCCGGCCACCGCTTGGTGCTCGAGCCACTCCCGGGCGTAGCGGGGCGCGGTGCCGGTGCGCTCGGCGAGCTCGGGGACCGTGGCCGGGGCGTCGCTCAGCGCGCGGTACCAGCCCAGCTCGACGCCCAGGTGGACGGCGGCGAGGTCGAGGGTGGCGGCCACCCCGGCGAGGAGGCGCTCGGCGAGCGCGGCGGCGGTGCCCGCGGGCGGGGTCTCGGTCGTCGTCATGCCCCCGCACCGTGGCCCGCACCGCGGGGCCCGGCCAGTGCCCTGTGGCCCTGCTTCAGCGCCGGGTGGAGACGGTGACGGTGAAGCGGCGGTCGGACGCCGCGACCCGCGTGGGCCCGACCAGCCGGCGCAGCGCCGCCCGGTGCGGCAGCTGGTTGTTGTAGACCGTCCACAACTCCCCGCCCGGGCGCAGCACCCGGCCGGCCGCGGCGAACAGCCGGTCGGCGGCGGCGGTCACGACGGCCGCGCCCACGTGGAACGGCGGGTTGCACACGACCAGGTCGACGCTCGCCCCGGCGACGGTGGCGGCCGCGTCGTCCCGGGTCACCCGCACGCGGTCGGCCACGCCGTTGGCCTCCGCCGTGGCGCGCGCGGAGGCGACCGCGGCCGCGGACTGGTCGCTGGCGGTGACGGCGATCCCGGGGCGGGCCAGGGCCAGGGCGGTGGCGAGCACCCCGGTGCCGCAGCCGAGGTCCAGGGCGGTCCCGGCGTCCGGGGCGGCGCGGTCCAGCGTGGCCAGCAGCGCCCGCGTCCCGACGTCGACCCGCGTGCCGGCGAACGCCGCCCCGTGCGCGCAGACGGTGAGGCCGAGGTCGGCGTGCACCTGGCGGCGCGGGAAGGACGGCCGGACGCCGTCCCGCGGCCCGCGCGCCACCAGCACCCGGGACTTCTGCCGGGCCAGCGTGGCCGACACGTCGGTGAAGGAGGCCCGCAGGACGTCGTTCATCGCGCGGGTCATGTGCTTGACCCGGCCGCCGACGAGGACGGTGACCCCCGGATCGGCCCCGGCCGCGAGCTCGGCGATCTCCCGCAGCGCGTCCAGCGACCGGGGCGCCTTGACCAGGACCACCCGGGCGCCGGTGAACAGCTCCGGCCCGAGCGGCAGGCTGCGGTGGGCGCCGGTCAGGCCGGTTCGCTCGGCGTTGCGGGCCAGCGCCAGCTCGCCGACCAGCAGGTCCTGGGCGACCCGGACGTCGCGGGCACCAGCGGCCACCGCGCCCAGGGTGAGCGCGCCGTAGCTGTCGTCGACGACGGCGAGGTCACCGGGGCCGGCCGCGGCGAGCGCCGGGGCCGCCTCGTCGAGCAGCAGCCGGTCGGTCGCGTCGACGGCGACCAGGTCCGGCGCCTCGACGTCCGGCTCCCGCCGCAGCTGCGCGAACAGGTCCACCACGTCGGTCACGGGGTCGGGCACGCCGTCGGGCACGCCACCCCCTCCCGTCGAGATCCCGTGATCTCGCATGTCCACGGTCCCGGAACCGTACGAGATGCGGTGATCTCGACGGGGAGGAGGGGATGCAGCGGGGGCAGACGCCGGGCCCTGGCCGGGGAGGACAGCAGGCCCGTCGACCGGGGGCCGGTCGTGCACCACCGATCGGCGGGGAGGCGGCCGCGGGAGCAGGATCGGGCGGAGGACGACGACAGCGCAGGAGGGCCCGTGAGCACGACGACCCGGGAGTGGCACCTGGCGGCCCGGCCGCACGGTGAGCCGACGCCGGAGGACTTCCGGCTGGTCGAGGTGCCGGTGCCCGAGCCGGCCGAGGGGCAGGTCGTCGTCCGGGTGGTCGCGATGTCGGTGGACCCCTACATGCGCGGGCGGATGCGGCCGGGGCCGTCCTACGCCCCGCCGTGGGAGGTCGGCGAGGTGATGAAGGGCGGCGCCGTGGGCCGGGTGGTCGCCTCGCGCGCGCCCGACCTGCCCGAGGGGGCGCTGGTGCTCACCGACGCCGCCTGGCGCGAGGTCGCCGTCCTCGACGCCGCCGCGGTGAGCCGGCTGCCCTCGCTCACCGACGTCCCACCGTCGTGGTTCCTCGGCGTCCTCGGGATGCCGGGGCTCACCGCGTACACCGGGCTGTTCCGGGTGGCCGGGTTCCGCGCGGGCGACGACGTGTTCGTGTCGGGCGCGGCCGGGGCCGTCGGCAGCCTGGTCGGGCAGTTCGCCCGGCTGCGCGGCGCGGGGTCGGTCGTGGGCAGCGCCGGCAGCCCGGAGAAGGTCGCCTGGCTCACCGGCGAGCTGGGGTTCAGCGCCGCCTTCGACTACCACGAGGGGCCCGTCGCGGAGCTGCTGCGCGCCGCCGCGCCCGACGGCGTCGACGTCTTCTTCGACAACGTCGGGGGTGAGCACCTGGAGGCGGCGATCGGCGCGCTGCGGGTGCACGGGCGGGCCGCGCTGTGCGGGTCGATCTCCGGCTACAACGCGGTGGAGCCGCCGCCCGGCCCCCGGAACATGTCGCTGATGGTGGGCAGGCGGCTCACCCTGCGCGGCTTCCTCGTCGGGGACCACACCGACCTGCGGGAGGAGTTCACCGACACGGTCGCTGGCTGGCTGCGCGCCGGTGACCTCGTCGTCCGGGAGACCGAGTACCAGGGCATCGAGAACGCGGTGCCGGCCTTCCTCGACCTCCTGCGCGGGGGCAACACCGGGAAGATGGTGGTCCGGCTGGCCCCCGACCCCGACTGAGCGGGCACCGTCCGGGGCAGTCTGGGGGCATGTGGCTGTTCCTGACCCGCCGTCTCCGCACGTGGCTGGTGCTCACCGTCGTCGTCCCGCTCGCCACCGGCCTGCTCCGCCGGATCGGCCGGTCGCTGGAGCGCCGGACCGGGCCGACGGCGCTGACCCGGGGCCTGCTCCGCACCGGGGACCTCGGCGACCGGGCCCGCGCCGCCCTGCGCGGCGGGCGCCGTCGCCGGTGACCGCGGGCGACGTCCCGGCCCTGGAGCACGTCCCGGCGTCCGGCCCGGTGCGGGCGCTGGCGGTCTTCTGCCACGGCGGCACGGTCGCCAGCGTGGAGCCGCCGCGCGAGCGGGCGCTGTCCCTGCTGCGCATGCGGGCGATCGAGCAGTTCGTCCGCGCCGCGGGCGCCGACCGCGGGCTGGGCACCTACCTCCTGCGGTACCGGGTGGCCGGGTGGAACGGCCCGGCGGCCGACGCCTACGCCGACCTGCGGTGGACGCTGGACGAGGTCAGGGGGCGCCACGGCGACGTCCCCGTGGTGCTGGTGGGCCACTCGATGGGCGGCCGGGCGGTGCTGCGCGCCGGCGGGGACGACTCCGTGCGCGCCGTCTGCGCGCTGGCCCCGTGGACCCCGCCCGGGGAGCCGGTGGAGCACCTGCGCGACCGCACGGTGGCGGTGCTGCACGGCCGGGGCGACCGCTGGGTGCCCGCCGCGCTCTCGGCCGACTTCGCCGTCCGGGCGTCGCAGGCCGGCGCCCGCATCGCGCGGTTCACCATCGCCGGGGGGCACAGCATGGTGCGGCGGGCGCCGGTGTGGCACGCGTTCGTCCGGGACGTCGTCCTGGCCGGCGCCGGCCTCGCCCCGTGGCGGGCCGACCTGAGCGAGGCGCTGGACCGCCAGGAGCTCGCCGTCCCGCTGTGAGCGGCTCCGTGCGCCCGGGGCGTTGCCGCGCCGGGCGGGCCGTCGCTACCCTGCCGCCCGTGACTGCCGGGTCGGCCTCGCGCCGCGCACGGATCGGGGTCCCGGCAGACGGCTGAGCGCCGGGCGGGCCCGCGGCCCGCCTGCCGTCCTGTCCCCGCCCCCGGCGGCGACCGCCGCCGGGAGACCCCTCTCCTGGACAGGACCCCATGCCGACGACCTCCTCCGAGCACGCCCCCGACCGTTCCCGCGCCGCCGCGCTCGGGGCGGAACTGACCCGCGTCCACGACGACCTGCGCGCGCAGCTGCGGCGCCTGCAGGCCGCGGCGGACCCCCGCGCCGCGCCGGACCCCCGCGCCGCGCCGGACGCCCGGCGTCCGCTGACGGTGCACTGCCTCGCGTTCTGCGCGGCCCTCACCCGACACCACACCGGCGAGGACGCCGGCGCCTTCCCCGCCCTGGCCGAGCGGTTCCCCGAGCTGCGGCCGGTGCTGGCGAAGATGGCCGAGGACCACGCGATGATCTCCGGCATCGTGCTGCGCGTGGAGCAGATCGCCGGCGAGCTGGCCGCCGGCGGCGACGGCCCGCGGCTGACCGGGGAGCTCGACGGTCTCGCCGCGATCCTGGAGTCGCACTTCTCGTTCGAGGAGCGCCGCATCCGCGACGCGCTCGACGCCCTCGACGGCTCGGCGGCCGACCTGCTCGGCGCGTGAGTGGAGGCCGAGGGGCGAGGACCCCTCGCCCCTCGGCCTCCGGTGTCAGGAGAACAGCGCGCTGTAGCCGTTGAGCGCGGGCTGCCCGCCGAGGTGGGCGTAGAGCACGGTGGACGACGGGTCGATCTCGCGCCGACCGACGAGGTCGACCAGCGCGGCCATCGACTTCCCCTCGTAGACCGGGTCGGTGACCATGCCCTCGGTGCGCGCGGCCAGCTCCATCGCGCGGATCGTCGTCTCGTCGGGGATGCCGTAGACCCCGGCGTGGTAGCGCTCGTCGAGCTCGACGTCGTCCAGGGTCAGCTCGCGGCGCAGGCCGATCAGCTGCCCGGTGCGCTGGGCGATGCGCAGCACCTGGTCGCGGGTCTCGGCCGGCTTGGCGCTGGCGTCGACGCCGAGCACCCGCCGCGGCCGGGCGCCGTCCTCCTCCAGCTTCGCGAACCCCGCGACCATGCCGGCCTGCGTCGAGCCGGTGACCGAGCAGACGACGACGGTGTCGAAGAAGACGCCGAGCTCGGCCTCCTGGGCGGCGACCTCCTCCGCCCAGCCGGCGAAGCCGAGCCCGCCCAGCGGGTGGTCCGACGCCCCGGCCGGGATGGCATAGGGCTTGCCGCCGCGCGCCTCGATCTCGGCGAGCGCGGCCTCCCAGCTCTCCTTGAACCCGATGCCGAACCCGGCCTTGACCAGCCGGACGTCGGCCCCGGCCAGCCGGCTGATCAGGATGTTGCCGACCTTGTCGTAGACCGCGTCGGGCCAGTCGACCCAGCTCTCCTGGACGAGCACGCACCTCAGGCCCACCCGCGCGGCGACCGCGGCCACCTGCCGGGTGTGGTTGCTCTGGACGCCGCCGATGGAGACCAGCGTGTCGCAGCCCTGCGCCAGCGCGTCGGCGACGAGGTACTCCAGCTTGCGGGTCTTGTTGCCGCCGAAGGCGATGCCGGAGTTCACGTCCTCCCGCTTGGCCCAGATCGCGGCGCCGCCGAGGTGCCCGGTCAGCCGGTCCAGCCGGTGCACCGGCGAGGGGCCGAAGAGCAGCGGGTGGCGGGGGTGGTCAGCGAGGCTGGTCATCGGTCTCCTCCAGTTCGGACAGCAGCGCCGTCCAGATCTCGGTCGTCGTGGCGACGGCGGCGTCGACGTCGGCCGCCGCGCAGGCGGCGATCAGGCGGTCGTGCAGGCCGACGGACTCCCGGCCGTGCGCGGTGGCGAAGCGCCGGCGCTCCAGCCGGCGGACGGCGGGGGTGAGGCGGGCGACGGTGGCGGTGAGCGCACCGTTCCCGCAGCGGGCGAGCAGGACGTCGTGCAGGTCGTCGTCCGCGGCGAGGGCGGCGTCGGCGTCCCCCGCGGCGAGCGCGGCGGCGAACCGCTCGTTGGCCGCCCGCATGGCGGCGAGGTCCTCCGCGGTGGTGAGCGGCACCGCCTCCCGGGCGGCCAGCTCGTGCATCGCCCGGACGACGACCGCGGCGTCGCGCACCTCCCGCACCCGCAGCGGGGTGACCCGGGTGTGGCTCTGCGGCTTGGCCTCGACCAGGCCCTCGTCGGCGAGGCGGGCCAGCGCCGCCCGCACGGGGGCGACCGACAGGCCCAGTCGCGTGGCCAGCTCGGCGTCCTTGACCACCGCGCCGGGCTCGAGGTCGCCGGAGACGATCGCCGCCCGGATGCGGGTCAGGGCGAGGTCCCGCAGCAGGACCCGGCCGACGGGAGCGAGGGACACAACTGACATCTCAGATGTCAGCGGCCGTCCCGTCAAGCCCGACCGCTCGCCGCGTGCGTCAGCGGGCGGCGCGCGGCCGACGGAGGCGACGGAGGACGAGGTGGTCCACCCCGAACCGGCCGGAGCCGGTCACGGCGAGGACGAGGCTCAGCAGGCCGAGGGCGATGACCAGCTCGGGGCCGTTGTGGTCCATGGCGAACAGCCCGCTGGTGTGCACGAACACCCAGGCGCCCACCATGTTCAGCGCCATCAGCACCCCGACGAGCGGGACCGCGGCCCCGACGATCACCGCGATCCCGCCGACCAGCTCGAAGAGCACGTTGGCCGGGCCGGTGAGGGAGCCCAGGGGGACGCCGGCCTGCTCGAACATCGCCCCGACCCCGGCCAGGCTGCCGCCGAAGTCGTACTCGAGCTTCGCGTGCGCCAGCATCAGGACGCCGAGGCCGACCCGGGCGACGAGCAGGACGACGTCGCGGGTGACCAGGGCGAGGGTGCGGTCCGGTGCCTGCGCGGTGCGGGCGGTGGTGGTCATGGTCGTACTCCTCCGCGGAGGGCGGGTGGCGGGGAGGGACGGGCCGGGTCCCGACGGTCGACCGGTGCTGTCCCGGGTCGGCCGGAGTGCGCTCACCAGTACGACCCCGCCGCGGCCCCGGACTCATCGGCAGCGGGCGCGCCGACGTCGCGTCGACCGTCCGCGGCGGGTCGGTGCGGGACCGGACGGTCAGCCCAGGTCGGGGGCCGGGTCGTCGGAGAGCCGCCCCCACAGCAGCTCGTCGTACTTGACGCCGTCGCCGTAGCGGTAGGAGCGGCGCAGCCGGCCCTCGACCGTGAACCCGGCCTTCTCCGCGACCCGCCCCGAGGCCGGGTTGGCCACGGCGTGGCACAGCTCCACCCGGTCGACGCCCAGGTCGGCGAACGCCCAGCGGCAGGCGGCGTCCACCGCCCGCGGGGCCACCCCGCGACCGCGGGCGGCGGGCACCGTCCAGTACCCGACCGAGGCGCCGGCCTGCGCCCGGTCGATCGAGTGCAGCGACACCGACCCGAGCAGGGTGCCGGCGCCGGCGTCGACCACGGCCCACGCGGCGTGGTCACCGGCGGACCAGTCGGCCCGCCGGAGCAGGAACGCCACGGCGTCCTCGCGGGTGGTGGCGGGGACGGCGTTCCACCGGCGCAGCAGCGCGTCCTGCATCGCGGCCAGGACGTCGTCGGCGTCGTCGGCACGCCAGGACCGCAGGCGCAGCGCGCCGGCGCTCAGCTCGACCGGTTCCACGGGGGGAGATCCTGACACCCGGCCCCCTGCGGGATCCCGCCGCGGGCGTGCGGGCGGTGGGGGCAGGGACCTCCCGTCAGGCGGGGACCGAGACCCCGACGCCGCCGCGCGTGTGGGCGCCGTAGCGGGCGATCTCGCGGTCGAGGTCCAGCGGCGAGGTCGTCGCCGCCCCCTCCATCAGCTCGGGGGTGATGGCCTCGGCCGGCAGCAGCCAGGAGACCTCGAACTCCAGCCCGTCGGGGTCGTGCGCGTAGAGCGCCTTGGTGGTCACGTGGTCGGACATGCCGACCAGCGCGCCGGCCTGCAGCAGCGCGTCGCGGATGCGGGCCAGCTCGGCGAGGGTGTCGACCTCCCAGGCCAGGTGGTAGAGCCCGACGGTGCGCCGGCCGGCCTCGGAGGCCCCGGCGCCCGCGCCGATCTGGAACAGCCCGAGGTCGTGGTCGTTCGACGACCCCTCCGCCTGCAGGAAGACCGCCGCACCGGGGATCTCCATCTTCGCCCGGAAACCGAGCACGTCCCGGTAGAAGGCGTGGCTGCGGGCGACGTCGCGGACGTAGAGGACGGCGTGGTTGAGGCGCTGGACCGGCATGACGGTGCTCCCTTGGACGACTGCGCGTCAGTCTGCCCCTGTTTGGTTGATTGTTCAAGTATCTGTCCGGCCCGTCCGGGTAGGGGTGGGCCCATGGACCACTCACGCGTGCCCGTCCTCGAGGCCCTCCAGGAGTTCCGCCGCCGAGGCGACGTCGTCTTCGGCCCGCCCGGTCACAAGCAGGGCCGCGGCGCGGACCCGCGGGTGGTCGAGGTCGTCGGCGAGGGCGTGTTCGCCTCCGACGTCCTCTCGCTCAACGGTCTGGACGACCGCCGGGAGTCCCAGGGCGTCACCAGCCAGGCCGAGGACCTCATGGCCGACGCCGTCGACGCCGACAGGGCCTTCTTCTCCACCTGCGGCAGCTCGCTGTCGGTGAAGAGCGCCATGATCTCCGTCGCCGGTCCCGGTGAGGAGCTGCTGGTCAGCCGCAACGCGCACAAGTCCGTGGTCGCGGGCCTGATCATCAGCGGCATCCGCCCGGTCTGGGTGCACCCGCACCTCGACGCCGACCGGCACCTGGCCCACCCGCCGGAGCCCGAGGACGTCCGCCGCGCCCTGGCGGCCCACCCCGGCGCGAAGGGCATGCTGCTGATCACCCCGACCGACTGGGGCACCTGCGCCGACATCGCCGGCGTCGCGGAGGCCTGCCACGAGCGGGACCTCCCGCTGATCGTCGACGAGGCGTGGGGCGCGCACCTCCCGTTCCACCCCGACCTGCCGGCCTGGGGCATGGACGCCGGCGCCGACGTCGTCGTCACCAGCGTGCACAAGATGGGTGCGGCGATCGAGCAGAGCTCGGTGTTCCACCTCAAGGGCTCGCGCGTGGACCCGGAGGTGCTCGAGCAGCGGGAGGACCTGCTGGGCACCACGAGCTCCTCGTCGCTGGTCTACCTCACCCTCGACGGGTGGCGGCGGCACATGGTCGAGCAGGGCGAGCAGCTGCTGGGGACGGCGATCGAGCGGGCCGGGCGGATCCGGGCGGAGCTGGCCGCGCTGCCCGGCCTGGCGGTCATGGGCCGGGAGGTGATCGGCACCGGCGGCGCCTTCGACGTCGACCCGCTGGCGATCACCGTCGACGTCCGGGGTCTGGGCATCACCGGCTTCCAGGCCGGTGACTGGCTGCGCGCCGCCTGCCACGTGGACGTCGGGTCGGCGGACACCCTGCGGATCAACGTCCGCATCACCCACGCCGACGACGACGAGACGGAGAAGGCGCTGCTGGACGCGATGCGGGCCCTGGTGGAGGGTGCCGCGTCGATGGAGCGCCCGCCGCGGGTGGACCTCCCCTCGCCGCAGGGCCTCGAGCTGGAGCAGGTCATGACGCCCCGGGAGGCGTTCTTCGCCCGCGTGGAACAGGTGCCCGCGGCCCAGGCGGTCGGGCGGGTGGCCGCCGAGCTGGTCAGCCCCTACCCGCCGGGCGTGCCGGTGCTGGCGCCCGGCGAGCGGATCACCCAGGAGGCCGTCGACTACCTGACCAGCGGCGTGCAGGCGGGGATGCTGGTCCCGGACGCCGCGGACCCGTCGATGGAGACCCTCCGCGTCGTCGCGTGAGTCGTGGCCGTCGTCGTCCGGGTGCCGCCGGAGCTGGCCTTCCTCCTCCGCCCGCGGGACCGCCCGTCCCGCGAGCGGCGGCTGGCCTTCGACCCCGACGCCACGCTCGGGCACGTGCTGCGGGCCGCCGGCGTCCCGCCGACGGAGGTGGGCGGGGTGCGGCTGGACGGCGTCCCCGCCGGCCCGGAGGCCCGCGTGCACCGGGACGGCGTGGTCGACGTCGTCCCCCTGCCCCGGCCCCAGCCCGCACCGCCGGGCGGCTTCCTCCTCGACGTCGGGCTGGGGGCGCTGGCCCGGCGGCTGCGGCTGCTCGGGGTCGACGCGGCCTGGTCCAACGACGCCGACGACCCGGAGCTGGTCGAGCGCGCGAACGCCGAGGAGCGCGCCCTGCTCACCCAGGACCGCGGGCTGCTCATGCGCCAGGCCCTGGTCCGGGGCGCGCTGGTGCGCGGCAGCCGGCCCGACGACCAGCTGGCCGACGTCCTCGACCGGTTCGCCCCCCTGCTGGCCCCGCTGACCCGCTGCACCGCCTGCGGCGCGCCGCTGGCGCCGGTGGCCAAGGCGGCGGTCGCCGACCGCCTGCCGCCGGGCACCCGCCGCAGCTACGACGCGTTCTCCCGCTGCCCGGCGTGCGACCGGGTCTACTGGCACGGCGCGCACGCCCGCCGGATCGGGGCGCTCGTCGCCGCGGCGGAGCGGCGGGACCACGGCACCGCGTAGGACAGCCTCACCTCGGCCCCCGGGGGCCACACGTTGGCCCCGGCGTGTCAGCGGGCGCGGGCACAGCGAGGAGTGCCCATCCACCGTCGCACCGCTGCGAGGCCGCCGTGTACCTGTCGAAGACCGAGGCCGCAGTCCTCCCGACCACCCTGGTCGGCTCGCCCGAACGGAGGCCGGCACCGGGCAGCCGCCGCCGGATCTGGCCCCTGCTGGGGCCGGCGTTCGTGGCCGCGGTGGCCTACGTGGACCCGGGCAACTTCGCGACCAACTTCTCCGGCGGCGCCTCCTTCGGCTACACGCTGCTGTGGGTCATCGTCGCGGCGAACCTCATGGCGATGCTCATCCAGTCGCTGACCGCCAAGCTCGGGCTGGCGACCGGGCGCGACCTGGCCACCCTGTGCCGGGAGAACCTGCCCCGCCCGGTCACCAAGGGGCTGTGGGTGCAGGCCGAGGCGGTGGCCATCGCCACCGACCTGGCCGAGATCGTCGGCGGCGCGGTGGCGCTGAACCTGCTGTTCGGGGTGCCGCTGCCGATCGGCGGGGTCATCACCGCCGTGGTCGCGTTCGTGCTGCTGGCCGCGCAGTCCCGCGGGCACCGGCCCTTCGAGCGGGTCATCGCCGGGCTGCTGCTGGTCATCGGCCTGGGCTTCGGTTACACGCTGGTCAGCTCCGGCGTCGACGCCGGCGGGGTCGCCTCGGGCATGGTGCCGTCGTTCTCCGGGTCGGAGAGCCTGCTGCTGGCCACCGGCATCCTGGGCGCCACGGTCATGCCGCACGTCATCTACGTGCACTCCGCGCTCACCCCGGGCCGCTACGGCGACGTCGTCACCGCCGGGCGCACCGAGAGCGGCCGGCGCCGGCTGCTCAAGGCCCAGCGGATCGACGTCCTGGTGGCCATGGGCCTGGCCGGGCTGGTCAACGCCGCGATGCTGGTCATCGCCGCGCAGCTGTTCACCGCCGACGACGGCATCGAGTCGCTGGAGAGCGTGCACGCCGGGCTCGGCGACCAGCTGGGCACCGGGGCGGCGCTGGCCTTCGCCGTCGCGCTGCTGGCGTCGGGGTTCGCCTCCTCCTCGGTCGGCACCCACGCCGGGCAGGTGGTCATGGCGGGGTTCCTGCGCCGCCACATCCCGGTGCTGGCCCGCCGGCTGATCACCCTGGCCCCGGCGCTGGCGGTGCTCGTGCTGGGCGGGGACCCGACGACCGCGCTGGTCTGGTCGCAGGTCGTGCTCTCCTTCGGCATCCCCTTCGCCCTCGTCCCGCTGCTGTGGCTGACCTCCCGCCGCTCGGTCATGGGCAACTGGGTGAACCGGCCGGTCACCACGATCGCCGGCGCGGTCGTGGCCGCGCTGATCATCGGCCTCAACGGGCACCTGCTCCTGGGCTTCGTCCTCGGCTGAGGCGGCCCCTCCCCCTCTGGCGAGATCCCGCGATCTCGCACGTCCCGGAGCCCCGGGGCGTGCGAGATCGCGGGATCTCGCCGTCGTGGGGGCCGCGCCGGAGCCGGCGGGGGAGCGGCCGGACGGCGGCACCGGCGCAGCGGTCTAGGCTGGGCGGCACAACCGAACACACAGCAGGGGAGCGCCTCGGCGCTGAGAGTGCGGGATCCCGCAGACCCTCGAACCTGATCCGGGTCATGCCGGCGCAGGGAGTCTGGAGGAAGAACATGGCCGAGCAGGCCGTCCGTCCGTCGTCGGCTGCGCCCACCCGGGGCCGCCCCGGCCGCTGGCGCACCGTCGACATCGTCGTCACCGCCGTCCTCGGCGTCGCCTTCGGCGTCGTCTTCTGGGCCTGGGGCCTGCTGTGGGCCGGCACCGGGACGGCGTTCGCCGCCTTCCCGCCCGGGCAGGCCTTCATGTACGGCGTCTGGCTGGTGCCGGCGGTGCTCGCGCCGCTGGTGGTCCGCAAGCCCGGCGCCGGTCTGTTCGCCGAGCTGGTCGCGGCGGTGGTCTCCGCGCTGCTCGGCTCCGCCTGGGGGACGACGACGATCGTCTACGGCATCCTGCAGGGCCTGG
This sequence comes from Geodermatophilus sp. SYSU D00079, assembly GCF_054050635.1. NCBI lineage: Bacteria > Bacillati > Actinomycetota > Actinomycetes > Geodermatophilales > Geodermatophilaceae > Geodermatophilus > Geodermatophilus sp. SYSU D00079. The sequence goes on from NZ_JBJGZS010000011.1 coordinate 47,080, forward strand.
CCGGTGAGGCCGGGTTCGCCGCGTTCCGGTACCGCTGGTTCGGCTGGGTGCCCGCGCTGCTGTCGGCGGTGCTGGCCGGGGCGATGGCCGCCGTCCTCGACCTCTTCTACTACTACCCCGACTGGACCGCGGGCTGGAAGACGACCTACGTCGGCCTCGTCGTGGCCGGCACCGCGGTCGTCGCCGGCGTGGGCAGCGTGCTGCTGACCCGGGCGCTGGCGGCCAGCGGCGCGCTGTCGTCGTTCGCCTCCGGCCGCACCCGGCACTGAACGGCACCGGCCCGGCCGCCGTCGCGCTGGCCGGGTGGGGGTTCCGGCACGCCACCCGCCGCGCGTGGGCCGTGCGCGACGTCGACCTGCGGATCGAGCCGGGTGAGCGAGTGCTGCTCACCGGCGCCTCGGGGTCGGGCAAGTCCACGCTGCTGCGCGCCCTGGGCGGGCTGCTGGACCCCGAGAGCGGCGACGCCGTCGGCGTGCTCACCGTCGACGGCGTCCCGCCGGACCGGAGGCGGCAGCGGGTCGGCATGGTCTTCCAGGACCCCGACGCGCAGCTGGTCATGACCCGCGCCGGGGACGACGTCGCCTTCGGGCTGGAGAACGCCGGCGCGCCGCCCGCGGTGATCTGGCCGGCCGTCGACGCGGCGCTGGACGCGGTCGGCTTCGACCTCGGCCGCGACCGGCCGACCGGGGCGCTGTCCGGCGGGCAGAAGCAGCGGCTGGTGCTGGCCGGTGCCCTCGCCCCGCGGCCGGGGCTGCTGCTGCTGGACGAGCCGACCGCCCAGCTGGACCCCGCCGGCGCCGAACTGGTCCGCGGCGCGGTCACCCGGGCCGTCGCCGGCCGCGGCGCCACGCTGGTCGTCGTCGACCACGACATCGAGGGCTGGCTGCCGCTGGTCGACCGGGTCGTGGAGCTGCTCCCGAGCGGTGGCGCCGTCGAGCACGGGGCCGGGTGGACGCCGGCGCCGCTGCGCTTCCCCGACCGCTGCCCGCACCCGCCCGGCGAGCCGCTGCTCACCGCCGCCGCCGCCGGGTACACCCACCGCGGGTCCGCCGTCCCCGCGCTGCCGCCGACCGACGCCGTCCTCCGCGCCGGCCGGACGCTGGCGGTGACCGGCCCCAACGGCACCGGCAAGTCCACGCTGGCGCTGCTGCTGGCCGGGTTGCGCGCGCCCACCACCGGGCAGGTCACCGCCGCGCCGGCGCTCACCGCGGGCCTGCGCCGTCCCGGCCGGCCGCCGTCGCGCTGGCCGGCGGCGGAGCTGGTGGAACGGATCGGGACGGTGTTCCAGCACCCGGAGCACCAGTTCCTCACCGGCCGGGTCCGCGACGAGCTGTCGCTGGGGCCGCTGCGGTCCGGGGCCGGCGCCGCGCAGGCCCACGCCACCGCCGAGGAGTTGCTCGAGCGGCTCGGCCTGGCCCCGCTGGCCGAGGCCAACCCGTTCACCCTCTCCGGCGGCCAGCAGCGGCGGCTGTCGGTCGCCACGGCGCTGGCCACCCGCCCGCGGGTGCTGGTCCTCGACGAGCCGACCTTCGGGCAGGACCGCGACACCTGGGCCGGGCTGGTCGCGCTGCTCGCCGAGCAGCAGGACGGCGAGCGGGCGCTGTGCCTGGTCACCCACGACGCCGCGGTCGTCGCCGCGCTGGCCGACGACGTCCTCCCCCTCGGCGCACCGGTGGCCGTGCCGTGACCGCCCCGCTCGCGCTCGGCCCGGCCCGTCCCGTCCCGCTGTCGGCGGTCAACCCGGTGGCCCAGCTCTCCGCCATCGCCCTGGTGACGGCGGTGCTGCTGGTCAGCGGCGACCTGGTGACCCCGGCGGTCCTGCTCGCCGCGGAGCTCGCGCTGCTGCCCGCCGCCGGGCTCACCCGTCCCCGCGAGGTGCTGCGGCGCACCTGGCCGCTGCTGCTGAGCGCGGCCGGCGTGGCGTGGGTCAACGTCGCCTTTGGGGCGCTGGACGGCGCGGCCGCGTGGCTCAGCGGCGCCACCTGGGGGCTGCGGGTGGTGGCGCTGGCGCTGCCCGGGGTGCTGCTCGTGGCCTCGACCGACCCGGTGCGGCTGGCCGACGCGCTCACCGTGCACTGGCGGGTGTCCACCCGGTTCGCCTACGGCGCGCTGGCCGCGCTGCGGCTGGTGCCGCTGCTGGCCGCGGAGTGGGAGACCATCCGCTCGGCCCGCCGCGCCCGCGGCGTGGCCGCCGGCGCGAACCCGGTCGCCGCGGCCCGGCTGTTCGCCGGCACCGCCTTCGCTCTGCTGGTGGCCGCGCTGCGCCGCGGCACCCGGCTGGCCACCGCCATGGACGCCCGGGGTTTCGACTCCGGCGTGCGGCGCACCAACGCCCGCGGGTCGGTGCTGCGGCGCAGCGACGGCTGGTTCGTCGCCGCCGCGGCCGCGGTCTGCGTCGCGGCGGTCGTCACCAGCGTGGCGCTCGGCACGTGGGACCCGCTGCTCGGGTGACCGGCCCGGGCGTCCCGCGCCGCTACGGTCCCGGACGTGGGCACCCGCTACGTCGTCCTGCTGCGCGGCATCAACGTCGGCCGCGCCCGGCAGATCGGGATGGCCGACCTCCGCGAGGCCCTCACCGCCCGCGGCCACCGGGACGTCCGCACCCACCTGCGCAGCGGCAACGTCGTCCTGGACAGCTCCCTCGGCGAGGCCGAGCTGGTGGACGACGTCGCGGCGGCCGTGCGCGAGCGCTTCGGCGCCCCGGTGCCCGTCGTCGTCCGCACCGGGGCGGAGGTGGCCGCCCTCGTGGCCGCCGATCCGCTGGGCGACGTCGCGACCGACCCGGCCCGGTACCTCGTGACCTTCCTCCCGCGGGCCCCGGACCCCGAGCGGGTCGCGGCGCTGCCCCCGGCCGACGTCGGCGCGTACCGCGTGGTCGGCCGGGAGCTGTTCCTGTGGTTGCCCGACGGCGTCAGCGCCACCCCGCTGGGTGCCTGGCGGTGGGACGCCCTGCTCGGCGTCGAGGGCACGGGGCGGAACTGGAACACGGTCCGGAAGCTGGCCGAGATGGCCGCCGTGTGACACCGGTAACAGCCAGGTTTAACGGCACTCCACCGGGCGCATACGCAGGTGTTCGGCCCGCCAGCGGGACGGGCACCGCTACGCCCTCCGGGCGATGTCGAGCACGTGAGGGGACCGACGGCGTGACACGGGAGACGGCCGGGCCGGTGTGGCCGTCCGCGACCCCCCCGCCCGCCCGCGAGGCGCTGACCTGGGAACTCGCCGCCGTCGCGGAGCTCCCCGGCGTGCGCGCCGACCTGCGCCGGCACCTCAGAGACCCCGGGCTGGCCGACCTCCGCGACCGGCTGGTCCTGGCACTGGACGAGATGGCCTCCAACGCGCTCCGGCACGGTGGTGGCCAGGTGCGGGCCGCGGTGCGCACGACCGGCGACTGCTGGCTGATCGAGGTCTCCGACACCGCCGTCAGCACGCCCCCGTCCCCCGCGGTGGGCCGCGACCCGAGCGAGGGCGGGCTGGGCCTCTACCTGATCGCCGAGCTGGCCACGTCGCACGGCTGGTACACCGCCGCCGGCGCCAAGCACGTCTGGGCCGTCCTCGCGCCGTGACACCGCGGGCGCCCGCGACCGGGTGCCGCGCCGGGGTCCCCGCTAGTCCTGGGGGTGCAGGCGGATCGCCACGAGGGCGATGTCGTCCTGCAGCCCCGAGGGGCGCAGACGCTCGATGACGGCGTCGCAGAACTCCTCCAGCGGCAGGGCACCCAGCTCCTCCAGCGCCGTCCGCAGGCGGGCGATGCCGTCGTCCAGCGGCAGGTCCCGGCCCTCGACGAGGCCGTCGGTGTACAGCAGCACGGTCGCGCCCCGCCGGAAGGTCACCACGCTCTCGGTGCGCCGTGCGGACGGGTCCACGCCGAGCATGAGCTCCGGGCGGCCGGCCACGAGCTCCTCCACCCGCCCGTCGTCGTGCAGCAGCAGCGGCGGCGGGTGCCCGGCGTTGGACCAGCGCAGGCTGGTCAGGCCGGCCGCGCGCTGCTCCGGGGTCTGCTCGACGCGGGCGACGGCAGCGGTCGCCATCGTGGGCATGCCCAGCCCCTGGACGGCGGCGTCGAGGTCGCTGAGCACCTGGGCGGGTCCGATCCCCTGGCGGTAGGCGATGCCGCGCAGCAGCCCGCGCAGCTGCCCCATGGCCGCCGCGGCCGCGGTGTCGTGGCCCACGACGTCGCCGATGACCAGCACCGCCGCCCCGCCGGGCTGCAGGAAGGCGTCGTACCAGTCGCCGCCCACCTCGGCGGCCTCCACCGCGGGCCGGTACCGGACCACGATCTCGGCGGAGTCCGGCGCCGGCGGATCGGTGAGCAGGCTGCGCTGCAGCCCCTCGGCCAGCCCGCGCTGCTGCTGGTACAGGCGGGCGCTGTCGATCGCCAGGGCCACCCGGGAGGCGACCTCCTGGGCGGCGGCCACGTCGTCGGCGTCGGCTCCCGGCCGGTCGGCCGAGCGGTAGATGCTCAGCGCGCCGAGGGTCCGGCCGCGGGCCGACAGCGGCAGGGTGACCGCCGACCGCGGCGCCAGCCGCCAGAACACGTCGCTGACCTCGCCCGGGGGGAGGGTGTGGCCCACCGCCGCGCCGACGTCGTCCACGGTCAGCGTCCGGCCACTGGCCAGGGCCCGCAGGACGGGCGCGTCCGGCCGGATCGACGCCAGCCTCAGGTCGGCGTAGCGGGCCACGGTGGCGCGCTCGGCCGGGTCCCGGTGCCAGGTCGCGACGTCGCGCATGCGGCCGTCCTCACCGGAGAGGCTGACGATCACCCAGTCCCCCAGCACCGGCACGACCGCCTCGGCCAGCCGCTGCAGGGCGGCCTCCTCGCCCTCCCCGGCGGTGAGCGTGCCGCCGGTCATGGCGCTCACCTCGGCGATCACGGCCAGGCGCGCGGCGCTGTCCCGGGCCCGCGCCTGCGCCGCCCGCCGCTCGGTGACGTCGAGGAAGTAGACCGAGAGCCCGTCGGGGCCCGGCCAGGCCCGCACCTCGTACCAGGCGTCGAGGGGGGCAGGGTAGTGGGCCTCGAAGACCCGCTCCTCGCCGGTCGCCGCCGCGCCGCGGTAGTTCACCTCGAAGTCGCTGTCGACGGCAGCCGGGTAGAGCTCCCAGATGTCGCCGCCGAGCAGCTCCTCGCGGGGGCGGCCGAGCACCCGCTCGGCCTCGGCGTTGACGTAGGTGAACCGCCACTCGCGGTCGAGGGCGAAGAAGGCGGCGTTCATCGCCTCCAGCACCCGGGCCACCCGGGCGTCGGCCTGCCGGTGGTTGGTGGTGTCGTAGCCGGCACCGAGCAGCCGGACCGCGGCGCCCCGCTCGTCGGTCAGGGCCCGGCCGCGACCCTGCACCCAGCGGGTCTCCCCGGTGGGCAGGACGACCCGGAACTCCGCCTCGTAGTCGCCGCAGGTCTCGATCGCGTGCTGCAGCGACTCGAGCGTCCGCGCGGCGTCGTCGGGGTGCAGCCGCGCGGCGAACGCGTCGATGCTGCCGTCGAAGCCGTCCCGGGTGTAACCGAAGATCGCCAGCAGGCGGTCGTCCCACACCAGCCGCCCGGTGACCAGGTCCCAGTCGAAGCTGCCGATGCCGGCTGCCTCGATCGCGAGCTCCTGCCGCAGGCGCGCGGCCGCGAGCTCGGTGGGGGGGCGGCCGTCGCCCAGGCGCGGCCGGTCCGGGCTCACGGTCGACTCTCTCGCATTCCTGGGCCGGACGAGAGGGGAACCGACGGGACACGGCCTCGTCGGCACCACCTGGGGGCTCTCCGGACGCACGGGCCGGCTCCCCTTTCTCTCATGGCGACGGCGCTCCCGCCAACTCCTGTGTCGCAACCGTCACCGCATCGGCAGGTCCCGCCCCCGGGGTCAGGGGAGGCGGGACCGGGACGGAGGACCGCTCCGGGGAGCAGTGCCCTCCACCGTGGGGAACGAGCCGGTGACCGGATGGATACGCCCCGGGTACGACGAGACGGCGGGCGCCCCGGTCCGGGAGGGGCGCCCGCCGTCTCGGCGGGGAGGGCGGATGCGTCGTCCGCCGGCACGAGGGCACGTCCTGCGCTCGCGGGCGTCCAGCGTCGCGGTGCCTGCCGGCCCGGTCCCGGGCCGGTCGGACCGGTCGCTCCGTCGACTCCCGGTCGCCGGCGGCGGGCCGGCGGCTCGGTCCCCCGCAGCGCCTCCGTCGGTGCCGGCGGACCCGGGGGCGCGGGTGCGGCGGGACGGGGCGTCCCGGTCCGGCGGGACCTGGTGCCGGCGGCCGGCCGACCAGCGGTCCGCGCCTCCCTGGAGGGTCCGCGCACTGCGTCGGAGCGCAGTCGGCGGGGGGTCGAGGCGGGGACCGGTGGTGCGGGACGGCGGGGCCGGCGCAGGCGCTGCGTCGGAGGGGACGACCGGGCGGTGCGGGGTCGGCCAGGAGTACGGAGGACCGGTGCCGGGGCGACGGGGTGCGGTTCCCGGGCGAGGGGCGGGAACCGGCGGCCGGCGGCCGGCAGGCGGTGCGGAGGACGGCGTCCGCGGCAGGGCCGTGGTCGCGCTGGGGTCAGCCGGGTGGCTGTCCCCGGGCCGGTGGGGGCCGCGGGTCACCGCGCGCCCGGGCCAGGCCGGAGGCCCGTGCGCTCCGAGGGCGGTGCCCCGCCGGCGCGGTTCCCGGGGAGGGGGTGGGCCGCGGTGCCGGCACCTGCCGGGCGAGCGGGGGGACCACCGGGACGCGGGGGAGGGCGACCGGCCGGGGAGTCCGGGCCGGGAGCAGCGCCGCGGCGGGGGAAGGCGCCGCGGGCCGGATCGTGGGCGTGCTGGGCAGCTCGGTGAGGAGCACCGGGCCGTCGGCACGCGGGGCCGGGGCGACGGGGCGCCCCCAGGCGAGGTGGGCGCCACCGGGCCCGGCGCCCCAGAGCGCCAGGCGACGGGTCAGCGTGCGCAGCCGGGCACCCAGGCCGCGGGGGACCGCGCGCAGCCGGGCGCCCAGGCCCGGGCGCGGCTCGGCCACGACCGCCGGCTCCGGCGGGGCGACCGGCGCCGGCGCCACGGCCGGACGTGGCCGCGGGACCGGCACGGGACGGGCGGGCGGGAGCGGACGGACGCCGCGGGCGGTGCGTGCCTGCCCGGGCCGCAGCACCGCGGCCCGGGTCGGCCGGGGCCGGCCGCGCAGCGGCAGGTCGTCGGCCCGCTCGAGCACGTCGAGCAGGCCGCTCAGGCTGAGGTCGTCGGACACGCGCGACGAGCGGAGCACCGGTGCCCGGTCCATCGCCATGCCGTCCTCCTGCAGGTGTCGCCGCGGCGGGGAAGGTGCCGCGGACAAGGGGAAAGGTAGGGACGGCGGCCCTCCCGGACGGCGTTCCCGGACACGTCCTGGAGGGCGCGTGACCGAACCGTTGTGAGGGCTCCCCGGGCCGGCCGGTCACCCCTCCCCCGCGGCGGGACCTTGTCGACAAGCCGTGCCGTGCCGAGCGTGGAAGCCCCTGGTCAGCGCGTCGGTCACCCCGGGACACGCCCCGGGGCCCGGCGTGTCCGCCCCCGTGCAGGGGGCCACCGCGCCGGCTTGCCGGGGCCCGCGGGGCTGCCCAGACTCGACCGGTGACCGACCAGGCCGAACCCACCACGAAGCTGCGCCGCGCCGTCAGCGGCCGGCTGCTGTACCTGTTCATCCTCGGCGACGTCCTCGGCGCCGGCGTGTACGCGCTGGTGGGCGAGGTGGCCGCCGAGGTGGGCGGGGCGGTGTGGGTCCCCCTGGCCGTGGCGCTCGTGCTGGCGCTGCTGACCGCGGCCTCCTACGCCGAGCTGGTCACCAAGTACCCGCGGGCCGGCGGCTCGGCGGTGTTCGCCGAGCGGGCGTTCGGGCGTCCGGTCGTGGCGTTCCTCGTCGGCTTCTGCATGCTCGCCGCCGGGGTGACCAGCGCCGCCGGGCTCGCCCTGGCCTTCGCCGGCGACTACCTCGGCGTCTTCCTCGACGTGCCGGCCACCCCGGCCGCGCTGGCGTTCCTCGTGCTGGTGGCGCTGCTCAACGCCCGCGGCATCCAGGAGTCGCTGCGCGCCAACATGGTCATGACGCTCGTGGAGACCTCGGGCCTGGTGCTGGTCGTCGTCCTCGGGGCCGTCGTCCTGGGTCGGGGGGACGGCGATCCCGGCCGGGTCGTGGAGTTCCCGCCCGGGGTGTCCGCCGCGTCCGCCGTGCTGGCCGCGGCGCTGCTGGCCTACTACTCCTTCGTCGGCTTCGAGACCTCGGCGAACATCGCCGAGGAGGTGCGCGACGTGCGCCGGGTCTACCCGCGGGCGCTGTTCGGCGCGCTGCTGACCGCCGGCGTCGTGTACGTGCTGGTCGGCCTCGCGGCGACCGCGGTGCTGCCGCCGGAGGAGCTGGCCGGCTCCAGCGGCCCGCTGCTGGAGGTGGTGCGCGCCGCCGACGCGGGCATCCCCGACCAGCTGTTCAGCGCGATCGCGCTGGTGGCGGTGGCCAACGGGGCGCTGCTCACGATGATCATGGCCAGCCGGATGGCGTTCGGCATGGCCGACCAGGGCCTGCTGCCGCGCGGCCTGGGCCGCGTGCTGCCGCACCGGCGCACGCCGTGGGTGGCGATCGTGGTCACGACGGCGGTCGCGATGGTGCTGACCGCGACCGGCACGCTGGCCGCGCTGGCCAACACCGTCGTCCTGCTGCTCCTGCTGGTCTTCCTCAGCACGAACACCGCGGTGCTGGTGCTGCGCCGCGACCGGGTCGACGCGCCGCACTTCCGCGCCCCGGTGGTGGTGCCGGTGCTCGCCATCGGCTCGTGCCTGCTCCTGCTCTGGCAGCAGGAGGCCGGCACCTGGCTGCGCGCCGGCATCCTGCTGGCCGTCGGCGTGCTGCTGCACCTGGGCACCCAGGCCACCCGCCGGCGCCAGGACCGGTCGCGGTCCGCCGAGACGGCTCCCACCGGCTGACAGGATGGCGCGGTGGCCGACCGCACCCCCCTGGTGATCGACACCGACCCCGGCATCGACGACGCGCTGGCGATCCTGCTGGCGCTGGGCAGCCCGGAGGTGGACCTGCGGCTGGTCACCACGGTGCACGGCAACGTCGACCTGGTGCAGACCACGGACAACGCGCTGCGCGTGCTGCACCTGGCCGGGCGCTCCGACGTCCCGGTGGCCGCCGGCGCCCGCGACTCGCTGGTGTACCGGCAGCCCGAGCGGGCCGGTCACGTGCACGGGTCCACCGGCCTCGGCGGGGTGGAGCTCGCCCCCTCACCGGTGGCCGCGGACCCCCGGCCGGCCGTCGTCGCCCTCGCCGAGCTGCTGCTGCAGGCCGACACGCCGGTGACCGTGGCCGCGATCGGACCGTGGACGAACATCGCGCTGCTGCTGGCGACCTACCCGGAGGCCGCCGAGCGGATCGGCCGCCTGGTGCTCATGGGCGGGTCCGCGGCCCGCGGCGGCAACGTCACCGCCGCCGCCGAGTTCAACGTGTGGGCCGATCCCGAGGCCGCCCAGCGGGTGCTCGGCTCGGGCGTCCCCACCGTCCTCGTCGGGCTCGACGTCACCCTGCCCACCGTCCTCGACGCCGAGGGGATCGCCCGGTTCGCCGCGGCCGGGCCGGTGGGCGCCACCGCGGCGGCCGTCCTGCAGCAGTACGTGGACCACGCCCGCTCGGCGTACGGCACCTCGGGCGTCGTCGTCCACGACGCGCTGGCGCTGACGGAGGCGATCGTGCCGGGCACGCTGGGCACGGTGCGGCGGGACGTCGTCGTCGACACCACCCTGGGCGCCGGCCGCGGGCAGACGCTGGTCGACCGCCGCCGCGTGTCCGACTCCCCCACCGCCGTCGACGTCGCCGAGACCGTGGACAGCCCGGCGGCGGTGGAGTTCCTGGTCGGCCGGCTGGAGGGGCTGGCCCGGGCGGTCAGCTGACCGGGCGGTCCTGCACCGAGGCCACGATGCCGCCGGCGATGTCGCGCAGCTTGCGGTTGTAGCGCTGGGAGGCGTCCCGCAGCACCTCGAACGCCTGGTCCGCGTCGACGTGCCGCTGCGCCATGAGCACGCCCTTGGCCTGCTCGATGACCGCGCGGGACTCCATCGCCAGCCGCAGGTTGCGCGCCTGCTCGCCCAGCCGGTCGTGGGCGTCGGCGTTGGCCACCGCGACGGCCACGGCGTCGGCCACCTCGAGGGCTGCGGCGAGCGACTGCGGGGTGGCGAAGGCCTCCGGCGCGGACGCGTAGTTGTTCAGCGCCCCGATCGAGTTGCCCTGGTAGGGCAGCGGGATCGACAGCGAACTGCGGACGCCGATGGCCTGCACGCGGGCCACGTAGTCCGGCCAGCGCTGCTCGGTGGCCATGTCGTCGATGCGGAGCACCACGCCCCCGCGGCCGGCGTCCATGCACGGCCCGTACCCCTGCTCGTACTGCAGCTCGTCGGCCGCCAGCGCCATCTCGCCGTGGTGGGCCGCGGTGAACGCCTTGTCCCCGCGGATCAGCGTGATCGAGGACGACTCCGTGCCGGGGATGCTGCGGGCGGCGATGGCGGTGACCTCGCCGAGGACGTCGTCGAGCGCGCGGTCGGCGAGGACCACCCGGCTCAGGGCACGCCAGAGTTCCTCCACGGCGGTCAGTCTGCCGTCCGGCACGGGTCTCCGGGAACGCCCCACCGGCTTCGGGCCCCCGCCGCTGCGCGACCGGCTCCCGTCGGCCAGGATGGGGGTCGGCCGGACGACCGGCCGGCTGACGCTCAGCATCGGCGGAGGAGGTCGCTGTGGGCCAGGAGCCGTGGCCGCAGGCACCGGTCCCCTCCGTGCCCGGCGACGTCTGGCACTGGCAGCTGGAGACGATGCACGTCGTCTCCCGGGTCCGGTCGGACCTGCGGGCCCGCATCGCGCACCCGTCGGTCTCCTCGTCCTCCACCGAGGACGCCCGCGACGGCCTGCTGCTGGTCTTCGAGGAGCTGGCGTCCAACGCCCTGCGCCACGGCGGCGGCGCCGTCCGTGCCCTCGTGGTCGCCGGCCCCGAGGGCTGGCTGCTCGACCTCAGCGACGAGGCGCCCGAGCGGCCGCCCGTGCCCGCGGTCGACCGGGACCCCGCGCTCGGCGGCATGGGGCTGCACCTGGTGGCCCAGCTGTCCAGCGACTACGGCTGGGAGGGCCGCCCGGGCCGCAAGCACGTCTGGGCCCGCCTGCCCAACGGCCGGCAGCCGATCGAGGCCGCCCACGACCGCGTCCCCGAGCCGCGGGCCCCGGAGGTCCCGCGGGAGTAGGGGTCGGGCCCCGGGCTACCTCCCGGCCCTCGTGACCGCCGCGCAGAAGCGGGCGTGGTCCTCCCGCACCGCCGCCATCGGCGCGAGCACCTCCTCCTGCGCGACCACGTCGACCGCGGCCTCCAGCCGCTGCGTCGCCCGGCGGGCGAGGCGGCGGGCCCGCGCCCCGACCAGCGGCCGGGCCACGAGCGCCAGCAGCGCCCCGGCCAGCAGCCCGCCGACCAGCAGCAGCGTCGGCAACGGCAGCCCCTCCACCCGGGGCAGCGGGACGACGTCGTCCAGCTGGAAGAAGCCCAGGGCCACCAGCGCCAGCAGCCACAGCGCCCCGGCCAGGGCCACGAGCACGAGCAGCCACTGCAGGCCGCCCACGCCCCGCTGCCACAGGGGGGTGCGCTGCGGGCCGAGGTCGGTGCCGGCCACCGCGCGGTCGAGCTCGTCGGCCAGGCGCTCCTCGGAGACCTCCACCGTGCGCCGCAGGTCGTCCCGCCACGCCTGCGGCAGGCCCTCGCCGGCGGACTCGCGGGCCTGCCGCACGGCCCGGGTCACCGCGGCCTTCTGCACCGCGCCCGCGGCCGGCAGCGACGTGCGCGCCGTTCCCTGCCCGTCCTGCGCCGCGCCCAGGTGCAGCCGGTCGAGCGGGTCGGCCCGCAGCTTGCGGGTCCACCGCACCAGGGGCCAGCCGGTGGCCGCCGTCCCGCTGCGCCGGACCGAGCGCTCCACGGCGCCGGCCACCGCCGGCACCCCCGCCGCGTCGGCCAGGGCCTCGGTGAGCTGCTCGCGGTCCCCCCGGCCGACCCCCGGGCCGCCGCCGTCCCCGCACTGGGCCGACAGCGCGCCCGCCGCGGCCCGCACGTCGGCGGTGAGCCGGTCGGTGGCCGCCCGGCGGGCGGAGACCCGCGTGGCCAGCTCCGCGCGCAGCTCCCCCACGCCGGTGCCCGTGCGGGCGGAGACGGCCAGCAGCGGCGTCCCGGCCAGGCCCTCCCGGTCCAGCAGGGCGCGCAGGTCGGTCAGGCAGGCGCGGGCGGACGCCGGGTCGAGCCGGTCGACCTGGTTGAGGACGACCAGCAGCACCCCGGCGTGCCCGGCCAGCGGCACCAGGTACCGCTCGTGGACGGCGGCGTCGGCGTACTTCTCCGGGTCGAGCACCCACACCAGCACGTCGACCAGCTGCACCAGCCGGTCGACCTCGAGCCGGTGCTCCAGCTTGATGCTGTCGTGGTCGGGGAGGTCGAGCAGCACCAGCCCGTCGAGGGCCGGCTCGGGGGCGTGCCGGTGCCGGCGGGGCACCTCCAGCCAGTCGAGCAGCCGGTCGGCGCCGTCCGCGCCCCAGACGGTGGCGTGCGCGACGCCGGTCGTCGGCCGGCGGACGCCGGGTGTGCTGACCTCGCTGCCCGACAGCGCGTTGAACAGCGTGGACTTGCCGCTGCCGGTGGCCCCGGCCAGCGCGACCACGGTGGCGTCGCCCAGCGCCTCCCGCGCGCCGGCCTTGGCCAGCAGCGCCCGCGCCTGCGCGACCTCCGGCACCTCCAGCCGCTCCTCGGCCACCTCGACGGCCTCGCGCAGGGCCGCCAGCCGGTCGGCCAGCGGCGGCCTCCGCCGGCTCATGCCCCCGCCCGTGCCGCGGTGAGGGCAGCGGCGGCGGCCCGCAACCGCCCGGCGTCGTCCGGGCCCGGCGCCGCGGCGTCGACCAGGTCGTCGAAGCGGCCCTGCTCGTACCGGAGGAGGGTGTCGGCGCGGGCCTGGAGGTCCTCCCGGGCGCGGGCAGCCAGCGACCGGACGGCGGCGTCCCCGAAGACCGCCTCCAGCAGCCGCTGGCCGACCGCCGTCGTCCCCCCGGCCACCGCGACCTCGCCCCCGGTGAGCCCGCCGGTCTGCGCGAAGACGGCGACCATGACGACGGCACCGGCCCCGTTGACGCCCCAGGACAGGACGCGGGCGCGGGTGCGCTTGCCGGCGCCCTCCTCGCGGACGAGGTCCAGCACGTACCCCTGCCAGTCGCGGACCTGCGCCGACGCCGCCTCGGGGAAGTCGTCGGAGACCCGCTCGAGGTCCTCGTCGGCGGCGGCCAGCAGGCCCGGGCCGCCCGGCAGCGCCCGCCAGGCGGTGACCGTCCGCTCGGCGGCGCGGTCGGCCTCGGCGCGCAGCAGGGTCTCCACGCTGGACTCCAGGGCGCCGGTGAGGTCGTCGGCCGGGGAGGCGCGGCCGGTCAGCGCGGCGGTCACCCGGTCGCGCAGCCGGCCGATCGAGGTCTGCAGGGAGCGCATCCACTCGCCGGTGCCGACGAACTCCTGCCAGCGGGCGAGCACCTCACCGCGCAGCAGGCTGCCGCTGCGCACGCCCTCGTCGATGCCCTCGTAGGCGGCGGTGTAGGCGGCCGCGGCGGCGTCGCGCAGCGCCGCGGCCGCCCCCACCTGCTCGTCCACCGCGGCGGCGATGCCGGCCACCCGCTCCTCCAGGCTGGCCAGCGCACCGGTGAGCGTCTGGCGGACGACGGCGGCGCGCTGCTCCTGGTCGGCGGCGAGGGCGTGCAGCCACTGCCGCAGCGGGGCCACCTGCTCGTCGGGGAGGAAGCCGTCGACGAGCGGGCGCTCCTCGACGACGAACAGCCGGGCGCCGGCCAGCCCGGCCCGCTGGAGCATCCCCTCCAGGTCGGGGGCGATCTCCGCCGCAGCGCCCGGCGGCACGCGGTCCAGGACGACGGCCAGCGCGGTGCCCCGCTCCTGCGCGGTCCGCAGGAGGTCCCAGGGGACGGCGTCGGCGTAGCGGGCCGCGGTGGTGACGAAGACCCACAGGTCGGCGGCGGCCAGGAGCTGCGCGGCGAGCTCCCGGTTGGACTCCACCACCGAGTCGACGTCCGGCGCGTCCAGCACCGCCAGGCCGGGCGGGACGTCGTCCCGTGGCACGAGCTGCAGGGTGCCGGGGCCCCCGGCGCCGCCGGTCACCCGGGCCAGGCCGGGGAGCACCCGGTCGCCGGAGAAGGCGGCGGTGTCGGCCCGCGCGCAGACCAGCACGGGCGCGCGGGTGGTGGGCCGCAGCACCCCGGCGGTGGTGACGGGGGCACCCACCAGGCTGTTGACCAGCGTGGACTTGCCGGCGCCGGTGGAGCCGCCGACGACGGTCAGCAGCGGGGCGTCGAGGTCGCGCAGCCGGGGCAGCAGGTAGTCGTCGACCTGCTCGACCACGCCGCGGGCGGCGCGGCGGGCCCGGTCGGCGGCGGGCGCGGACAAGCCGAGGGGGGCCGCGGCGACGGCGTCCCGCAACGCGGCCAGGGCGTCGGGCAGCCGCGCGGGGAGGGTCATCCCCGGGGTCTATCCCGGTGAGGCGGTTGTTAGTCGGCGAGCACCGCGTCCGACTGGCGGGCGCGCTCCTCGCGCAGCGCCTGGAACACCCGCCGCCGCAGCCGGTCCTGCTCCTTCTCGGCCAGGTCGACGAAGCGGAGGGAGAGGTGCCAGCGGGAGGCCCGGGTCTGCTGGCGCACGACCTCGGCCACGGTGGCCAGCACGCCGCTCTCCAGCTCCAGCGTCAGGCCCATGCGGGCGCCGGGCAGCGGCGGGTTGCCGTAGGCCTCCACCACGGCGCGGCACCCGGCCTCGCTGAAGTCCAGGGTCTCGCCCTCGACGTCCACCCCGTTGACCGCCGCGAGCACCGGGAGGCAGACGCGGGCGCGCACCGCCGTCCGCCGCTGGGTCTCCTCCGCCGGCGAGGTGACCGCCAGGTGCCAGCGCGGCACCGCGCCGCGCTGCACGGTGGTGACCTCGGCCATCAGGGAACGGCCGCCCTCGGGGCCCATCCAGAACACCGACACCTGCTCGCCGACCCGGACCACGGTCTGCTCGACGTACTCGCCGGCCGACGGGCGGACCACCACGGCGGTGGGGCCGGTCGACTCCACCCGGGCGCTGACCGACAGGCTGCGCGACGCCGTGCTGATCTCGGCCTCGCTGTCCTGCATCGGGTGGTCGACGCCGGGGGTGCTCATCGGTCTCCGTTCCGGTTCCACGGCGCCTCGGGGACGCCGTCAGGAGACCGTAACCGCCACCGCGCCGGACGACGCTCAGGGACGGGGGGCGACACCCCCGTCGAGGGAGGCGCGCAGCCGCGCCCGGGCGGCCGGCCAGTCGTCGTCGGTCATGGCGAACTGCACCGTCGTCCGCCAGGTCCCGTCGCGGCGGAGGCGGTGCTTGCGCAGCCGGCCCTCCTCGGCGGCGCCGAGGGCGGCGATGGCCGCCCTCGACCGCGCGTTGCGCTCGTCGGTGTGCCAGACGACGCGGACGGCGCCCAGGTGCTCGAAGGCGTGGGTCAGCAGCAGCAGCTTGGCCTCGCGGTTCACCCCGGTGCGCTGGGCGCCCGCGGCCAGCCAGGTGTGACCGATGGCCAGCGCGCGGCGGGCCTCGTCGACGTCGTAGCAGCTGGTGGTGCCGAGGAAGGCACCGGTCGCCGGGTCGAGCTGGGCGAGGGGACGCCGGTCCGGCTCGGCGCGGGCGGCGGCGATCTGCGCGGCCGCGTCCGGCCGGGTGACCGGCCGCGGGATGGTCAGGTGCGTGAAGACGTCGCCGTCGGCGGCGGCCAGCCACCCGTCGGCGTGCTGCTCGGTCAGCGGGACCAGCACCACCCGCCGGCCGCGGAGGGTCGGGGTCTCCTGCCAGGCGCCGTCCACCGGCCCATCGTGCCGGTCACCGTCCGCGGGCGCGGCGGACCCGCGGCCGGAAGCTGCGGCGGACCCGCTGCCAGCGGTTCGGCGTCCGCTCGGCGTCCAGGAGCTCGGTGTCGGCCAGCACCCGCTCCAGCGGACCGAGCTCGGGGGGTGTGAACGGCACCAGCGAGCGTCCCTGCGGCCGGCGCAGCCGCTCCACCGCAGCCAGGAGGGAGCCGCCGCACGCGGCCACCGTCGCGGCGACGTCCGCCGGCGGCACGCCCAGGTGCTCGCCGAGCAGGCGGTCCCGCAGGCCGGTGATCGTCCCGGCGAGCTCGTCGCGGCGCGGGTCGCCGTCGCGGGCCTCGATCGACAGGTCGCACTCGGTGTCCAGCCCCATGGAGCGGTTGTTGAGGTTGGCCGAGCCGATCCGCAGCAGCCGGTCGTCGACGACGAGCACCTTGGCGTGCACGTAGACCGGCCGCCGTCCGACGGTGACCGGCACGTACAGCCGGAACCGGCCGTGGACGTCGGCGTCGGCGACCAGCGCCAGGAGCTTGGCGCGGGCGGTGCCCATCGCCTTCTCCTCCAGCCAGCCGTCGGCGCTCTCCGGGTTGACGACGACGAACTCCGGCCCGTCGTCCTCCCGCAGCCGCTCGGCGATCGCCTCGGCGACCCGCCGGTTGGCGAAGTACTGGCTCTCCACGTACACGGTGCGCCGGGCGGCGGCGATCGCGGCCAGCCACAGCAGCTCCACCTCGTGCACGAGGCTCTGCCCGCCGTGCTCGGGGCGGGTGCGGGAGATGGCGACGTCGACGTCGGTCAGGAGCGGCTCGACCTCCGGCGGCCAGCACGCCTCGACGTCGGGGACCGGCTCGAGGCTGCGGCCGGTGCCGCTGGCCCAGCGCTCCCGCGCGAGGTCACCGAGCGCCCGGGCGGCCGGGCCGGACACCAGGCTGGTGACGTCGTGCCACGGGCCGGTGGGACGGTGCGTGGAGGGGCGGCGGCGCAGCGGCTGCCGGTCGAGGTGCTCGGGGGTGTCCCAGCGGTCGGCGGTGACGTCGATGCCGCCGGCGAAGGCGAGGCAGTCGTCGATGACCACGATCTTCTGGTGGTGGGCACCGCCGACGGGGTGGTGGGTGTCGACGGTCAGCGTCAGCCGCTCGGGGGTGCGCCGGTTGAGCCAGACGATCGGCGCCAGCCCCCGGCCCAGGCCGACGACCATCCCGTAGTCCCACATCAGGACGCCGATCTCCAGCTGCGGGTTGGCCCGGACGGCGTCCTCCAGGACCCGGCCCAGCTTGTCCGCCCGGCGGGCCCCGGAGTGCCGGCGTCCCGACCGGCGGGGGTCCATGCGGATCCGCGGGTCGAAGTCCCAGCCGATGAACAGCACCCGCCGCTGGGCCCGCAGCACCGCCCCCTTGAGCGCGGCGAAGTAGTCGGCGGCGTCGACGAACACCGCGTGCCGGTCGGCGCGCTCCACCCGCCAGCAGGTCTCGCCGGGCACCAGGAGCTCCTCGGCGAGGACCGGGCCGGCCCCGTCCTCGGGCACCGTCAGCCGTTGCGGCGCAGGAAGCCCGACACGAACTCGCGCAGGCTGCGGGTGGGCCGCAGCCAGGCGCCGTCGGGCGGCAGGGCGTCGAGGCGGACCCGGTCCAGCGGCTCGACGAACGCGCCGGGCACGTCCTCGATGTCGATGAACTCGAGCAGGTCCGAGCCGATCGCGTAGCCGGCCACCTCGCTGAACGCGACGACGACGACCTGGGTGCCGGTGCGGGCCAGCTCCTCCAGCGGCTCGGCGAAGTTGCGCCCGTCTCCGGAGAAGACCACGAGCCGGCGCAGCCGGTGGCTGTGCTGCCGGACGGCGATGTGGTCGAGCATGTCCTGGTCGATGTCGTCGTCGGGCTGGGTCTTGGGCCGGGCGAAGACGGCGAACCCGAAGTTGCGCAGTGCCTCCACCCAGCGCTGCAGCGAGCCGACGACCGGCGGGATGTTGGCGAAGACGCAGGCCTCGACCTCGGGGGCGTCGGGGGCACCGGGGTCGCCGGCGCCCTCGACGAACCACGCCGCGATGGCGTCGAACCGGGGCCGGGACGCCGCGGTGGGCCGGGCGCCGATCACCGTCGACAGGGTCATGTCGATGTTGGGCGCGTCCCAGATGAGCAGGTCCAGCGCCGGGCGGGCCCGGCCCTGCGGCTGGGTGTCCTCGGCTGCCGGTTCGCCGGCGAGGTCCAGGTCGGTCACGGGGGCAGTCTGCCCGGTCACCGACGGCACCGCCGACGGGACACCCGCCGGACGCGGCGGCCCGGCGGGGGCGGTGGCGCGGCGGGTGCGGCGGCGCAGCCGGGACCCGCCGTCCCCGGCCGCCGGCGGTGCGGACACGGGACGGCTCAGCGGCTGTGCCCCTGCAGGGCGAGGGCGCAGGAGTCACCGCCGGCCTCGCGGACCCGGGAGGCCCAGCGCATGACCTCCCCGGCGGGCATCGGGCGGGCCAGGAGGTAGCCCTGGGCCATGTCGCACCCGGCCTCGCGGACCATCTGCAGGTGCTCGGCGGTCTCGACGCCCTCGGCCACCGAGCGGATGCCCAGGGTGCGGGCGAGGGAGACGATCGCGGCGAGCACCGCACCGGTGCCCCCGGCGGCCAGCCGGGCGGCCGCGGTCAGCAGCGAGCGGTCGATCTTCAGCGTGCCGATCGGCAGCGCGAGCAGCTGGGCGAGGGAGGACCAGCCGGTCCCGAAGTCGTCGATCGCCACCCGGACGCCGGAGTTGCGCAGCACCGACAGCTGGTCCTCGGCGCGGGTCGGGTCCTCGGCGACGCTGGTCTCGGTCAGCTCGAGCACGAGCCGCTCGGCCGGCAGCCCGGAGTCGTGCAGCGCCACGCGGACGTCGCGGACCAGCGTCTCGGCGGAGAAGTGCCGGGCGCTGATGTTCACCGACATGCGCAGCCGCAGGCCCTCGGCCTCCCACTGGGCGGCCTGCCGGGTCGTCTCCGTGAGCAGCCAGCGGGTGATCGGGATGAGCTGGCCGGTCTCCTCGGCGACGGAGAGGAAGGCGTCGGGGGAGAGCAGGCCCCGTTCCGGGTGCTGCCAGCGCAGCAGCGCCTCCACCCCGTCGACCTCGCCCGTGTCGACGCGGACCACCGGCTGGTAGTGGACGACGAACTGGTCGACCGCGCCGTCGCGGAGCCGGTTGGCCACCTCCAGCCGCCACCGCGCCGCGTCGCGCAGCCCGGGGGAGAACAGGTGGATGCGGTCGCGACCGGCGCCCTTGGCGGCGTAGGCGGCCGCGTCGGCATCGCTGAGCAGCTGGTGGGCCTGGCGGACGCCGGGCTGGGCGGCGGCGACGCCGATGCTGACCGACAGCGGTACGGAGATGCCGGAGGCCAGGAACGGCCGGGTGAACGACGTCTGCAGCCGGAAGGCGAGCGCCGCGGCCTCGGAGGTGTCGCAGTGGCGGGCGAGGACCAGGAACTGGTCGCCGCCGAGCCGGCCCACGCTGTCGGTCGGGCGCACCTGGTCGGACAGGCGGGCACCGACCTGCCGCAGCAGCTCGTCGCCGACGGCGTGGCCGAGGGAGTCGTTGACGGTCTTGAACCCGTCGAGGTCGAGGAACAGCAGCGCCGCCCGGCCACCGGGTTCGGCCAGCGCCTCGCCGATCAGGGCCAGCAGCCGGGAGCGGTTGGGCAGCCCGGTGAGGTCGTCGTGGCTGGCCTGCCACGCGAGCGCCTCCTGGTCGCGGACCCGCTCGGTGATGTCGATGTGGGTGACCACGACGCGACCGGAGTCCTCGACCCGCGCCGCCTGCAGGCGGAACCAGGCGTGCTCCTCGTCGAGCGCGTGCGCGTAGTCGTGGGTGAACGACCGGTCGGACACCCCGGGGCCGCCGGCCAGCAGCTCGCCGACGCCGCGGACGATCACCTCCCGGTCCTCCCCGTGGATGCTCTGCGAGAAGACCGCGAGGTAGTCGTCGCCCACCCTGGCCGGCTGGTACCCGGAGCGCTGCACGAGCTCCGACGCCGCGCTCCACCGCCGGTTGGCCGACACGATGCGGCCGGTGTGGTCGAGCAGGACCGTGGGCGAGGGGAGGCCGTCGAGGACGGCGGTGAGCTGGGCGAGCTCCTGGTCGCGGGCGCGGCGGCGCCGGCGCTCCTCGTCGACGTCCCGGAGGAAGACGGTGAGGCCGTCGGGGCCGGGGAAGACCCGGGCCTCGTACCACCGGTCGCGCGGGCGGTAGTGGAACTCGACGGTGCGGGCCCGACCGTCGGCGAGGGCGGCGCGGTAGCGCTCCTCCAGCGCGGTGCCGCGGGCCTCGGGGAAGCACTCGAGGGAGTCCTGGCCGACCAGGTCGTGCACCGCGCGGCCGAGCAGCCCGGCGGCGGCGGCGTTCACGTAGGTGAAGCGGCCCTCGGCGTCGAGGCGGTAGACGGCGTCGGGCACCGCCGACAGGGGATCGGCCGTAGCCCCCGCGTGGACGTGTCGGTGCACCCTGCCCGCTTCCTCTTCCCCCTGCGGCTGTCGGCCCCTCTCCTCCAGGGCCACACCACCACCCGCCCGGCGGGCGGCGCAACGGCGTATGTCGCACCACCGAGGGTAACGGCACGCGTGTAATTCAGGGAGACGGAACGGTCGCCCGATCGACGATGCTGGTCAGGGCGGCGTCGGCGGGCAGCGTGCCCAGCACCGGTCCCCAGTCGCCCCCGAGCCGGGTGGCACAGAAGGCGTCGGCGACCTCCGGTGGCGCCGACCGCACCAGCAGCGACCCCTGCAGGCACAGCGCGAGCAGACCGGCCACGCGGCGGGCCCGCACGGGCAGGCCGTCGGCGTCGGCGAGCTCGGCGGAGAGCCGGGCGACGGCCCCGTCGAGGCGCCGGTCGGCGCCGCGGGCGAGGTCCAGCTCCGCGCGGACGGCGGCCAGCGACTCCGAGGAGCGGCCCAGGGCCCGGAGGACGTCGAGCGCGATGACGTTGCCGGAGCCCTCCCAGATGGAGTTCAGCGGCGCCTGGCGGTAGAGCCGGGGCAGGCCGGACTCCTCGACGTACCCGTTGCCGCCGAGCACCTCCAGCGCCTCGGCGACCGCGGTGGGGGTGCGTTTGCAGACCCAGAACTTCGCCGCCGCGCCGGCCAGCCGGAGGAACGCGGACTCCCCCGCGTCCACGGCGGCGGCCAGCCGGACGGCCAGCGCGGTGGCCGCCTCGCTCTCCACGGCGAGGTCGGCCAGCACGTTGCGCATGAGCGGCTGGTCGACCAGCAGGGCGCCGAACGCCCGCCGGTGCCGGGCGTGGTGGATCGCCTGCGTGAGCGCGGCGCGCACCGTGGCGGCCGACCCGAGGACGCAGTCCAGCCGCGTCGTGTTGACCATCTCGATGATCGTGGGGACGCCGCGACCGGGCTCGCCCACCAGCCATGCCGTCGTCCCCTCGAACTCGACCTCGCTGGAGGCGTTGGAGCGGTCGCCGAGCTTGTCCTTGAGGCGCTGCAGCCGGAAGACGTTGCGCGTGCCGTCGGGCAGGACACGGGGCACGAGGAAACACGAGACCCCCTCGGGGAGCTGCGCGAGCACCAGGAAGAGGTCGCTCATCGGGGCGCTGGTGAACCACTTGTGGCCGGTCAGGGCGTACGTCCCGTCCGCGTTCGGGACGGCGCGGGTGGTGTTGGCCCGGACGTCGGAGCCGCCCTGCTTCTCGGTCATCCCCATGCCGGCGACCAGGCCGCGCTTGCCGGTCGGCTCGGTCAGGCCGAACTCGTAGGCCGGCGCGGTCAGGCCGGGCTCGTACCTGGCGGCGAGCTCCGGGGCGGTCCGCAGCGCCGGGACGACCGCGTAGGTCATCGTCACCGGGCAGGCGTGGCCCATCTCGACCTGCGTCCAGCCGAGGTAGCCGACGGCGCGGCGGACGTGCGCGTGCGGGTCCCGGTGGGCGGGGTCCCGGTGCCACGGGGCGCCGGCGAGGCCGTGCTCGAACGCGGTGCGCATGAGCTCGTGCCAGGCCGGGTGGAACTCGACCTCGTCGACCCGGTGGCCGTAGCGGTCGTGGGTCCGGAGACGGGGCGGGTTCTCGTCGGCCAGCCGGCCCCACTCCTGGGCCTGCTCGCTGCCGGTCAGCGCACCCAGGGCCTTGAGCGAGTCGAGCGTGGACTGGTCGGCGTGCCGCAGACAGGCCTCGCTGAGCACGGCGTCCCCGGCGATCGGGTCGTGCCCGGCCAGCGGGGGGACCTGGTTGGTGACCTCGTGCGTGACGCCCATGCGCGGACCGTACGACGGCTCGGTTCCACGTGGAACGCGACCGGCGCGCGGTGTCTGCCGCCCCGGGGCGGTCGTGTCGCACCGGTGCCCACGGGCACGATGCGGGGGTGCGCGGTCCACGGTTGGCATCCCAGCGGACGATGGCTGCCGTGGCGCGTTGGCTCCGTGGCGGCGCCGAAGAGGACTGGTTCACGGCACTCGGTACGTCGATGCGGCCGGCGGTGCGGGTCGTCCAGCGCGTGCGACTGCGGCGTCCGTCGCGCGACGAGCCCCTGACCGGTCGAGTGGCACTGGTCCGCGTGGACGGCCGCTGGTGGCTGCACCGCGTGGTGGCCGAGGAGCCGGGGCGTGTGCGGATCGCAGGGGACAACGGCATGGTCAACGGTTGGACACCCCGCGGTGAGGTCGCCGGCCTGCTCCTCTGAACCGAGCACGAGCACACCCGCGCCCGCTCGTCACAGCGACGCCGCGCCCGCCTCAGCCCAGCGGGCGGACCAGGCGGCCGATCGCGAGACGCGCCAGGGGCGCGTAGCCCAGCACCAGCGGCGCCGGGCCGTCGATCCGCAGGCCGGTCGTGCTGCCGCCGTCCGGCCCCTCGGCCACCCAGTGCAGCAGCCGCAGCCGCACCGGGCCCACCGACACGGTCCACGACCACCGTCGTGCCGCCTCGTCCACCGCGTCGACGACGAAGGGCAGCGCCAGGCCCAGCGGGGTCCGGACCCGGCCGCGCGACCCGGAGGCCAGCCGCGCGACGGGGAACTCGACCGCGGTGATCTGCGGCGCCCACCCCGGCCATCGGGCCGGCACCGCATAGCGCTCCCACACCTCGGCCGGCGGCTCGGGGCCCGTCGCGTGCAGGGTCAGCACGGTCACGCCGGTGGGCCGCCGAGCAGGAGCTGCCGCAGCATGTGCATCGCGAGGGTCACCGATCGCTGGCGCACCGCGGACCGCGACCCGGGCAGGACGACCGACCGCGGCTGCCGCCCGTCCGGACCGACCGCGCACAGGTGCACGGTGCCGACCGGCTTGTCCGGCGTCCCGCCACCGGGGCCGGCGATGCCGGTGATGCCGATGCCGACGTCGGCGCCGAACCGCTCCCGCGCCCCCTCGGCCAGCGCCGCCGCCACCTGGGTGCTGACCGCACCGTGCTGCTCGAGCAGCTCCGCCGGGACGCCGACCAGTGCCTCCTTGGCCGAGTTCGCGTAGGACGCCACCCCGCCGAGCACCCACGCCGAGGACCCGGGCCGCTCGGTCAGCCGGGCCACGAGCAGCCCGCTGGTGCACGACTCGGCGGTCGCGACGGTGAGCCCGCGGTCACCGAGCGCCCCGGCCACCAGGTCGTCCACGGTCGGGCCGGTGGAGAACAGGTGCTCCCCGTGCGCCGTCCGCACCGCCTCGACCAGTCGGTCGTACACCGGCTGGGCCTCGGGCCCGAAGCGGGTCACGATCTCCAGCTCGCCGTCCCGGAGGCAGGTCGTGATCTCCAGGCCGGGGAACTCGTGCTCGCGGAGGGTGGCGGCCAGCTGCGACTCCAGCGTCCCCCACAGCCGCACCGTCTCCTGCCGCAGCTCGCTGCGGCCGGCCAGCGCCCGCTGCACCTGCTCGTCGGCCAGCGCGGCCGGCCACATGCCCTGGAGCTCGGAGGGCGGGCCGGGCAGGACGACGACCAGCGGCCCGTCCCTCCCCTCCCCCGGCGGGACGACGAGCCCCGGCGCCGTCCCGACCGGCGGCAGCACCGTGGCGCCGGCCGGGACCATGGCCTGCTTGCGGACGCCGGCGGCCGTGGCCTCGGCGTCGGCGCGGAACCCGCGGCCGTCCATGAGCCCCTCGACGATGCCGGCGACGTGCCGCTCCACCTCCGGGTCGAGGGCGACCGGCCGGCCCTGCGCGTCGCCGACGATCTCCGCGGTGAGGTCGTCGGCCGTGGGGCCGAGCCCCCCGGTGGTGATGACGACGTCCTCACCGGAGAGGAAGCGCAGTGCGGCACGGAGGTCGTCGGCCCGGTCGCCGACCACGAGCACGGTGCCGACGTCCACCCCCAGCAGTCGCAGCTGCTCGGCCAGCCAGGGCCCGTTGCGGTCGGTCACCCGCCCGGTGAGGACCTCGGTACCGGTGACGACGATGCCTGCGCGAGCGCCCACCCGGCCGACCCTAGTGATGGCCCGCGGCCGCCGCGCCCGGGGCGCCGGACCCGCCGGGCGCCTCCCGGGCCGCGACCGCACCCGCCGTTACCGTGCCGGGGACGAACTGGTCCGGCGCCGCTGACCCGGCCCGCGCGAACGAGGAGAGCCGTGAGCCACCCCACGACCAGCCCCCAGCCCGTCGCTCCCACGGGGACGCAGGAGATCCCGGTGGGCGGGGCCACGGCGGCGGGCACGCAGCAGCTCCCGCGGACCGACGTCCCGCCGGCCGAGCCGGTCGCGCCGGTGGCCACCGAGCAGCCCGTGCAGCCGACCGGGCCGGTCGAGTTCGTCCCCAGTCTGCCCGGCGCCGGCACGCCACCCCCGCCCGCCCCGGCCAAGGCCCCGCGCGCGCCGCGCACCCCCGCTCAGCGTGCCGCGCTGGCCGGCGCCGGCCTCACCGCCGCGAGCCTCGTGCTGCTCCAGCTGGGCCTGGCGCTGCGCTCCGGCACCGACTCCTCCTGGACGACGGTGCCGCTGTGGTCGGCCTTCGCCACGCTCGCCACCCTGCTCGGGCTGCTGCCGTCGGCCGGCCGCCTCCTCGGCGACCGGCTGGGTCAGGGCACGGCGTGGAAGGTGGCCGCGGGCGGGCTGACCGGCCTGGCCGCCTTCTGGGTGCTCGTGGTGCTGCCGCGGGCCGACAGCGACCGCGGCTTCCTCCTCACCGCCGCGCTGGCCGCGCTGGGGGCGGCGCTCTGGGTCACCGCCCCGACCCGTCGCGGCTGAGGCGACCCCGAGCTCCTCCCGGCACCGGCAGCCGGCCGCCGCAGGCCCTCGGACGCCGTCCGGCGTCAGCGGTTCCCGTTGCCGTTCCCGTTGCCTCCGCCGTTGCCACGGCCGTTCCCGTTGCCGTTCCCTCCGCCGTTCCCGTTCCCTCCGCCGTTCCCGTTCCCTCCGCCGTTGCCGTTCCCTCCCCCGTTCCCTCCGCCGTTGCCGTTGCCGCCGTTCCCCGGGGTGCCCTCGTCATCGGACTCGTCGTCGGACTCGTCGTCGGACCGCCCGCCACCCCCGCCGTCCCCGGGGTCGTTACCGTCGCCCGACCCGTCCGAGCCGTCCGCGCTCTCCGGGTCGCGGTCGCCGGCGTCCCCACCGGCCGGGACGCCGGCCGGGGCGCCGGCGGCGACGTCCCCACCGCCGGTTCCGACCGCGGAGGGTCCGGTGCCCGTCCCGGCGTCCGCCGGCCCCGGTGCGCTGCGCACCTCCTCCGCCGGCGCCCCCGCCCCGGCACCGGCCGGCGACGACGGGGGTGCCGGCGCCGCCGGCACGACGGGCGGGGCCACCGCCACCGACAGCGTCACGAGGTCGCCCCGGGCCAGCGCGCCCACGGGACCGAGCCCGGTCACCAGCCCGGCCGGGACGTCGGCCCGCTCCTCCGGCGCGCGCTGCACGCGCAACCCCAGCGCGGCCAGCTCCGCCTCCACCTCGTCCACCGGCCGGCCGAGGTAGGGCGCGGCGGTGAGCAGCACGCCGTCGTCCGGGGGCGCGACGGAGCCGGTCCCCGGGTCGGCGACGGCCACCGGCACCCCGGTCTCACCGCCGGTGACCTCGAGCAGACCGACGCCGATCCCGGCGCCGAGGAGCAGCGCGGCCACCGGCACCAGCAGCCGGCGGCGGCGCGGGGCCGGCGCTCCGGGGACGGGGAACGCCGCGGTGGGTGGGGGTGCCGGCGGCAGCGCCCGGCCCGCCCGGACGTCGTCGACGGCGTCCCGGAACGCGGCGCCGTCGGGGAACCGGCGGGCGGGGTCCTTGACCAGCGCGTGCGCGACGAGGGTGCGTACCGGCTCCGGGACGTCGTCCGGCAGCGGGTCGGGCTCGTCACGCACCTGGGCGAGGGCGATCTGCACGGGGTTCTCGCCGTCGAACGCGCGGCGGCCGGCCAGGCACTCGTAGGCGATCATGCCCAGCGCGTAGACGTCGCTGGCCGGACCGGCCTTCGCCCCGGCCGCCTGCTCCGGGGACAGGTAGTGGGCGGTGCCGACCACCTGGCCGGTGCTGGTGAGCGGCACGCTGGAGGCCGACCAGGCGATGCCGAAGTCGGTGATCTTCACCGAGCCGTCGTCGCCCAGCAGCACGTTGCCCGGCTTCACGTCGCGGTGCACCACACCGGCCGCGTGCGCCGCGGCCAGCGCGTCGGCGGTCCGGCCGACGACGTCGAGGGTGCGTTCGGGGCCGAGCCGCCCCTCGCGCGCCAGCAGCGCCGACAGCGACTCGCCCTCCACCAGCTCCATGACCAGGTAGGCCAGCGCCTCGCCGTCGGCCGAGGTGCTCTCGCCGTAGTCGTGCAGCGCGGCGATGCCGGGGTGCAGCAGGCGGGCGGTGAGCTGCGCCTCCGCGCGGAAGCGGGCGAGGAAGGTGGGGTCGCCGGTGTACTCGCTGCGCAGCACCTTGACCGCGACGGCCCGGTCCAGGAGCAGGTCGCGGGCCCGCCACACCTGGCCCATCCCGCCGGTGGCGAGCAGCCCCTCCAGCGCGTAGCGGCCGCCGAGCGTGCGCCGCTCCGGCTCGACCACCCGCGCCCCCCGCTCCTCGCCGACCCCGACCGGTCCAGCCTGCCACCGGGCGCCGGAACCGACCTCCCGGCGGACCCCCGCCCTTCGGCCTAGGCCGCGAGCGGCGCCCCGGCGGGCGCCCTGGTCAGCGGGTCAGTCGTCGTCCCAGTCGTCGTGGTGGGACGGGGACGACGCCGCCGCGGTCGAGGTGGACGTCGACGGCGCCCCGGTGGTCGCCGACGGCGCGGTCGTGCTGGGTGCGGTCGTCGACGGCGGCGGCGTCGTGGTGGGTGCGGTCGTCGTCGGCGGCGCGGTGGCCCCCGGCAGCGGCGCGGGCGTCGTCGGGGGCGGGGTCGTGGTGGGGGGCGGCGCCGGGGTCGTCGCCTGGGGCTGCTCCTCCGGCTCGACCGGCGGCGCGGCCGCGCGCTCGCCCCCGCCGCCGGTCACCACCGTCGAGCTGCGGCCCGGCGCCCGCGAGGACGGCGGGGCGACGGCGAACACGACGACGACCTCGTCGCCGGCCGCCAGCGGCACCCCGGCCGGGTCCAGGGCGGTGACGAGGCCGGGCACGGCGTCGGCGGTCACCTCCTCCTGGCGTGACACGAGCAGCCCCAGCGCGGAGAGGGACAGCGCGGCCTCGTCCACGCGCCGGCCCACGTAGTCGGCGGCGTCGAGCACGATCTGCGCGTCGTCGGTCTGGGCCGCGACCACCGGCGTCGGGCCGCCGTCCCCGGCGACGGCGACGAAGACCGCGCCCGCGGTGCCGGCGCCCAGCAGCAGGGCCAGCAGGGGCACGAGCAGCGCGGCCGCCCCGCGCCGCCGCGGCGCCGGCGGGCTGGTGGTGCGGGCCACCGCGGGGCTGGCGCTGCGCGGGGAGGGCAGCCCGCCCGGCACCGCCGCCTGGTCCCCGGTCGACGAGGGTGGCGGCGGCGGGAGGGGGACGGCGCAGGTGGGCGGGGGCTCCGGCTGCGGCCGACCGGCACGCACGTCCTCGATGGCCGCGACGAACGCCGCGCCGTCGGGGATGCGGGCGGTGGGGTTCTTGCACAGGGCGCGCCGGATGAGGGTGCGCACCTCGCCGGGGAGGTCCTCCGGCAGCGGCGCCGGGTCCTCCCGCACCTGCTTGAGGGCGATGGTGACGGCGTTGTCGCCGTCGAAGGCCGGGTGCCCGGTGAGGCACTCGTAGCCCACGAGGCCGAGCGCGTAGACGTCGCTGGCCGGCATGGCGTGGTGGCCCTCGGCGACCTCGGGCGAGAGGTACTGCGGGGTGCCGATGACCTGCCCGGTGCGGGTCAGCGGCACGCTCCCGGCCGACCAGGCGATGCCGAAGTCGGTGATCTTCACGCTGCCGTCGGCGCGGACCAGGATGTTGCCCGGCTTGACGTCCCGGTGCACCAGGCCGACCCGGTGCGCCTCGGCCAGCGCGGAGGCGGTCTGCTGCAGCAGGTCGAGGGTGGTCGACGCGTCCAGCCGGGTCTCCCGGCGCAGCACCGCCGAGAGCGGCTCGCCCTCGACCAGCTCCATGACCAGGTAGGCGAGCGTCTCGCCGCTCCCGTCGGCGGCCTCGGTCTCCCCGTAGTCGTAGACGGCGGCGATGTGGGGGTGGCTCAGCGCGGCGGCGTGCTGGGCCTCGGCGCGGAAGCGGGCCCGGAAGGTGGGGTCACCGGTGTACTCGCTGCGCAGCACCTTCACCGCGACCGGACGGCCCAGCAGGGCGTCCACGCCCCGCCACACCTGACCCATGCCACCGGCGGCGATCAGCGAGGCGAGTTCGTAGCGCTCCCCGAGGGCGCGCCGACCCGGCTCCACCACGGTGGCTCACCCCTTGCCTGCCTGGTCCTCGGCCCGGGGGCGCCGGCGTCCCCCGGGTCTGGATGTCCCGCGCCCGCCGCGACTACACATGCGTCCGGTCGCCGACCGCATCCCGGGCGTGTCCCTGTGGACGCCGGTGGCGGAGGTCCGACCGGACGGCCCGGGCGCGAGCCGTCCGGGTCCATCCTCCCAGGTCAGAGGGTCATTTGGTGGGGACGTTCCGTCACGAGACGGTCACGCCTCGAAGAGGGCGCGCCCCCACCAGTCGTCGTCGTCCCGGACACCCGGCGGGCAGGCGAAGACGGCCGAGGAGGTGTGCCGGATGTACTCGTTCATCGCGTCGCTGCGCAGGTTGCGCTGCACCTGGACGAAGCCGGTCCCCGGGTCGTTCTGGAAGGCGATGAAGAACAGCCCCGCGTCGAGACGGCCCAGGTCGTCGGAGCCGTCGACGAAGCTGTAACCGCGCCGCAGGATCGCCGTCCCGGCGTTGGTGGGGTGGGCCAGGAAGACGTGCGAGGTCTCCGGGATGGCGGGCTCGCCGTCCACCCGCGCGGTGAAGTCGACCGGGTCGAACTCCGCCCGCTGCCCCAGCGGGGCCCCGGCACCCTTCGTGCGGCCGATGGTCTGCTCCTGCTCGCGCAGCGAGGAGGTGTCCCACGGCTCGATGAGCATCCGGATCCGCCGGGTCACCAGGTAGGTGCCGCCGGCCATCCAGCCGCCGTCCTCCCCGACCCACACGAAGCGGTCGAGGGTGGCGGTGTTCTCCGCCTTGAGGTTGGCCGTGCCGTCCTTGAACCCGAAGAGGTTGCGGGGCGTGGCCTGACCCGTGGTGGTGGACGACGTCCGGCCGAAGCCCAGCTGCGACCAGCGCACCCGCACCACGCCCGCGCCCAGGCGCACGAGGTTGCGGACGGCGTGCACCGCGACCTGCGGGTCGTTCGCGCAGGCCTGCACGCACAGGTCGCCGCCGCTGATCGCCGGGTCGAGCTGGTCGCCGGGGAAGGCCGGCAGCTCGACCAGCGGCGCGGGCCGCCGGTCGGCCAGGCCGAACCGGTCGGTGCCGTCGGCGGTGGTGAACAGCGTCGGGCCGAACCCCACGGTGAGCGTGAGCCCGGACGCCGGCAGGCCGATCGCCTCGCCGGTGTCGTCGGGTGGGGCGTGCGGCTCGCCCTCCAGCGCACCGACCGGCCCGGCGTCCTGGCCCGCGGTCATCCGCCGTGCCGCCGCCGTCCACGTCCGCAGCAGCTCGACGAGGTCCTCGCGGCTGTCGGTGGTGACGTCGAAGGCGACGAAGTGCAGCCGGTCCTGGGCCGGGGTGACGATGCCGGCCTGGTGGACGCCGGTGAAGGCGACGGCGTCCTCCGGTGCGGCGCCCGCGGCTCCGGCGGGGGCGGCCCCGTCGGCGGTGGCCCGCCCGATCGCGCCGCCCGCGGCTCCCGCGGCGACCACCCCCGCCGTGCCGGCGCCGACGAGGCCGAGCAGGCGGCGGCGGGACAGGCCGCGGGCAGGGGACGTCGGTTCGCTCATGGCTCTCTCACTGCGCGCATCAGCGGTCGGCGACGACCGCAGCGACCTGGCTGACGGACTCGGTCAGCGCGGTGGTGCTGTCGCTCAGACCGCGCAACTGCTCCTGGGTGAGCTGGTCGCAGAGGACCCAACCCTCGCCGGACCGGTGCTGTTCCAGCTCCGCCTCGGTCGCCGCGAACCGCTCGTCCCACCTTACCCAGGACGTCCCGGTCGTCGGGTCGGTCACCCGTCCCGGGTGGCGGGAGGTCCCGGGACCTGGCGTTGCGCCGACGTTGCACTCGTCGCGATCCGGACGCGGGCAACGCTTGCCAGGCGCAACCGGCGACTGTGACGGTGGACACAGCGGCGGCCGGTCCGGGCCGCCGGACACCTCCCAGAGCCGAGAGGACGGTCCCCCGATGACCAACGCAGCCGAGCAGGCCGAGGAGCAGGCCCCCACCGCGCCCTCCGCCGTCCCGGACATGACCGAGGTGCTGGCCGACGCGCCCACCAACTGGGGCAAGTGGGGGCCGGACGACGAGGTCGGCTCGCTCAACTACCTGACCGCCGAGGAGGTCATGCGCGGCATCCGGCACGTGGAGCAGGGCAAGGTCTTTACGCTGCAGCGGCTGATCGGCGACCCGAAGGGCGACCCGGTGTGGCCGGGCCGCTCGCCGGCGGAGCGGACGATGATCCTCGACGAGTCCTCGTGGGACTCCCCCGACGCCCCGCAGTTCCCCGGCGGCCTGCACTACGCCGACGACAAGATCAACGCCTTCCTCCAGGGCTCCACGCAGTACGACGCCCTCGGCCACGTCTGGTACGGCGGGCAGATCTGGAACGGCTACGACGCCCGGACGACGGTCGGCGGCATGGAGAAGGCCAGCGTCGAGGCGATCGCCCAGCGCGGCGTGGTCGGCCGCGGCATCCTGCTCGACATGGCCCGCTTCCGCGGGAAGCCGACCCTGGACAAGGGCGAGACGTTCAGCCACGAGGACCTCATGGCCTGCGCCGAGGCCCAGGGCACCCGGATCGAGAAGCACGACATCCTGGTCATCCGGACCAACTTCCTGCAGCTGTTCCACGACCAGGGCGAGGCGTTCTACGAGGGCTTCAACGAGCCGGGCCTGGTCTACAGCCCCGAGCTGGTGCGCTGGTTCCAGGACATGGAGATCCCCAACCTGGTCACCGACACCATCGCCAACGAGGTCACCTACGACCCGAACAACGGCACCGCCCTGCCGCTGCACTGCGCGCTGATGCGCAACCTCGGCGTCGCCCTGACCGAGATCTGCGACCTGGAGCAGCTGGGCGAGGACTGCGCCGCGGACCGGCAGTACACGTTCCTCTACGCGGCCGCGCCGCTGAAGGTGCACCGCGCCACCGGCTCCCCGGTCAACCCGCTCGCGATCAAGTGAGATGACCACCTACACCGACCGGCCGTGGCTGGCCCTCTACGAGGAGGGCCAGCCGGCCGACTACGACATCGAGTCCGACAACGCGCTGGAGGTGTTCCGGGCGGGGCTCGCGCGGGACCCGGACGGCGACGCGCTGCGGTACTTCGACGGCACCGTCTCCCGGCGGGAGCTCGACGAGCTCAGCGACGCGCTGGCCGCGGGGCTGCTGGCCAACGGCTTCACCGCCGGCGACCGGCTGGCCGTGTACCTGCAGAACGTGCCCCAGTTCGTCATCGCGATGGTGGCGACCTGGAAGGCCGGCGGCGTCATGGTCTCCATCAACCCGATGAGCCGGAAGCGGGAGCTGTCCTACCTGCTCCGGGACTCCGGGGCCACGGTGCTGGTCTCGCTGGAGGCCCTCTACGACGAGGTCGCGCGGGAGGTCGTGCCCGACACCGACGTGCGCCTGGTCCTCACCACCAGCGAGCTGGACTTCCAGACCCGCGACGACCCGCGCCTGTTCGCCGCGACGCGGCGGCAGCGGCACGAGGGCACGACCGACCTGCTGGAGTTCGTCGAGCGGCACCGCGGGGAGGAGCCGCCGCCGGTCCGCCTCGGCCCGGACGACGTCGCCTTCCTGACCTACACCTCCGGGACCACCGGCGTGCCCAAGGGCGCGATGAACACCCACCGGAACGTGGTGTTCACCGCGCAGGTCTACCGGGACTGGGCGCGTGCGGGGCGGGACGGCGCGATCTTCGGCATCGCCCCGCTGTTCCACATCACCGGGCTCATCGGGCACATCGCGGTGAGCATGCTCGTGCCGGCCCCGCTGGTCCTCGCCTACCGGTTCGAGCCGCAGGTGGTCCTCGACGCCTTCCTCGAGCACCGGCCGACGTTCACCATCGGCGCCATCACCGCGTTCAACGCGCTGCTCAACGCGCCGGGGTTCACGCGGGACCACTTCGCCTCGTTCACCTCCGTGTACTCCGGGGGCGCGGCGATCTCGCCGACGGCGGAGAAGGCGTTCCTGGAGGCCACCGGCGTCCAGGTGCACAACGCCTACGGCCTGACCGAGACGACCTCGCCGATGACGGTGACGCCGTTCGGCTCGCCGTCCCCGGTGGACCCGACGTCGGGTGCGCTGTCGGTCGGGGTGCCGGCGCCGAGCACCGTGGTCCGCATCCAGGACGACGACGGGGCGGACCTGCCGCTGGGCGAGGTCGGCGAGATCGTGGCCGAGGGGCCGCAGGTCGTCGCCGGCTACTGGGGCAAGCCCGAGGAGACCGCGGCCAACCTGCCCGGGGGTGCGCTCAAGAGCGGCGACGTCGGGTTCATGAGCCCCGAGGGCTGGGTGTTCATCGTCGACCGCAAGAAGGACATGATCAACGCCTCGGGGTACAAGGTCTGGCCCCGGGAGGTCGAGGACGTCCTGGCCGAGCACCCGGCGGTGCGCGAGTCCGCGGTCGTCGGCGTGCCCGACGAGAAGCGCGGGGAGACCGTCAAGGCGTTCGTCAGCCTCCGGTCGGGCGCCCAGGTGACGCCGGAGGAGCTCATCGCGCACTGCCGGGAGCGCATGGCCGCCTACAAGTACCCGCGGCAGGTGGAGGTCATCGACGAGCTGCCCAAGACGGTGACCGGCAAGATCCTCCGCCGGGAGCTGCGCGACCAGGCCGCGTCGGCGCAGCCGGCCTCCGGCTGACCCGCCCGGTCGAGATCGCGCGATCTCGTACGCTCCCGCCGCGGGAGCCGTGCGAGATCGCGCGATCTCGCCCTGCCGCACACGCGCATCGACCAGAGACGAGGTGGGGCGACGATGCCCGAGACCGTGACCCGCGAGGACGCCGACGGCGTCGCCACCATCACCATGCTGCGGGCCGGGCTCACGCACCAGTCCCGCCGCGAGCTGCTCGACGTCGTCCGGGAGGTCGGCGCGGACGGTTCGGTGCGGGCGATCGTGCTCACCGGCACCGGCCGGGCGTTCTGCGTGGGGCAGGACCTCGCCCAGCACGTGGAGGCCCTGAGGGGGGACGCCGCGACGTCGCTGTCGGTGGTCGAGGACGAGTACAACCCGCTGGTGCTGGCCCTGGCCGCGCTGCGGGTGCCGGTCGTGGTGGCCGTCAACGGGGCCTGCGCCGGGGCGGGCCTGGGCATCGCGCTCGCGGGGGACCTGCGGATCGCCGCGGCCGGCGCGAAGTTCACCACCGCCTTCGCCGGCATCGGGCTGTCCAGCGACTCGGCGCTGGCCTCGCGGCTGGTGCACTGCGTCGGGGGCTCGCGGGCGGCGGAGATCCTGCTGCTCCCGGACGCCTTCCCGGCCGAGACCGCCGCGATGTGGGGCCTGGTGCACCGCGTCGTCGAGCCCGAGCAGGTGCTGCCCGAGGCGCGGGCCCTGGCCGGCCGCCTGGCCGCCGGGCCCACCGCCGCCTACCGCGCGCTGAAGACCGTGCTCGCCACCGCGGCCACCGACTCCCTCGAGGACACCCTCGCCCTGGAGGCGCGGCTGCAGAAGGAGCTGGGCCGGACCGCCGACCACCGCGAGGCGGTCGAGGCGTTCCTGGAGAAGCGCGCACCCCGCTTCACCGGTCACTGACCGCAGTGCCGGCGCTGCTCGCGGTGTCGACACGAGAGCGCCCGGCCGACTGCGGCGCGTGACCGTCCGGTACCTGGCCGCTCCGGTGACAGGCTCCGGCGGACATCGTCGTCAGCGAGGGGGACACGTGACGGAGCTGGCTCGGCCATCGGGGGGACGCGACACGGCCGGAGGGGCCCGCAGCCGGCCCACCGCCCCGCCGGAGGTCCACCTGCCCGCCCCGCGGCGGGTGGTCATGACCGGCAACGTGGCCCAGCAGCTGCCGCCCCCGCGCCCCGCGACCACCAGCGACATCGCGCCGCCGCTCGGCCGCACCCCCCTGCCCCGCCCCGCCACCGTGCGGGCCACCGCGGCACTGGTGGGCGCCGGCTGCCTGGCCGCGCTGACCGGCGTGGGGGCCGCCCTGCTCGACCACGCGGCGCTCCGCGACCGGCTGACCGCCACCGCGACCGCCGACGACCCGACCGCGCCTGCCGCGGTCGTCGCCGAGGGGGTGCGGGCCACGATCGCCGTGGTCACCGGCGGCGTGACCCTGGTGGTCCTGCTCTCCCTGGTGTGGGTGGTCCTGCTCCTGCGCCGGCGCGCCTGGGCCCGCTGGGCGCTGCTGCTGACCGCGCTGCCGGCGCTGGTGGTCCTCGACGTGGCGCAGAGCCTGGTCGCCGGGGACGCCGACGTGGACCGGGTGGCCCTACTGGTCGCCGGCGGGCTCCTCCTCCTCGCCCTGCTGCCGCTGCTCACCCGCAGCTCGCGGGCCTTCTTCCGCGGCGGCGCCGGCGGAGCCGCCGGGCGCTGAGCGCCAGCCGTCGAGCCCGGCCAGCAGCGCCTCGCACGTCCGGACCACCAGCGCGGCCGCGTCCGCGGTCGCCCGGGCCGCCAGCGGGTCGTCGGCGGCCGCCCGCCACCGGTCCAGCGCGGCCCGGGCCGCTGCCCGCAGGTCGGCGGCGGCGGTGTCCTCCGGCAGCCCCAGCCGCGCTGCCGGGGTGGTGCCCTCGGCGCCGAGCAGCCGGTCCGCGTCGGGGCGCAGGGTCTCCGGCAGCGGGCTCCCCGCCCCGCGGGTCCGGGCCAGCAGCTCCAGCTCGTCGAGCTCCCGGGCGGCCAGCCGGACCCGCTCCACGCCCGCGCGCAGCTCGTCGGCCCCCTCGACCGGGTGCTCGGCGAGGACCCCGGCCAGCAGGCGCAGCGCCGTCCCGGCCTTGAGCTGGTCGCCCCGGGCGGTGAGGTGGACGCGGAGCAGCCGCTGCAGCTCGGTCAGGCCGCTGCGGCGCAGCAGCTCGTCGGCGAGCGCCGAGGCGTCGGCGACGCCGGCGCGGATGAGGGTGAGCGACAGCCGGACCCCGAACAGGCCCAGCCGCTCCAGCAGCGAGGCCCGGACGTCGGCCGTCAGCGGGACCGGCGCCTCCGGCCGGGTGAACCGGTCGGCGGTCAGCAGCATCCCCGCCACCTGCTGCTGGTCGGCGCCGGCGAGGGTCCGCAGGGCGACGAAGTCCCCGTGGCGCAGCGTGCGCCCGGCCAGGGCCAGCAGACCGGCGACCGGCACCACCGCCGAGCTGACCGCCTGCAGCGCGGGGTCCTCCGACATCCGGCGCGCGACCGCCCCGGCGGCGTGGAGGGCGTCCAGCCGCCCGGCGCCGACCTCGTCGGCGCGCGAGAGCACGGTGATCGTGGTGGTGTGCGCGCCCGCGGCGCCGGAGTCCTCCTGGAAGCCGGCGAGGACGGCGACGTCCTCCGGTTGCGGCTGCCGGGTGAGGAAGACGACGGCGTCGGCGCCCGAGGGCCCCTCCCCGGCGTCCAGGAAGGTGCGGGTCCGCGCGCTGGTGCCCGCCGACAGCGAGGAGATCCCCGGGGTGTCGACCACGGTCGCCGGCAGCAGGTCGGCGGCCGGCCACTCCACGAGCAGGTGCTCGACCTCCTCGACCGGGGTGCCACCCAGGTCCAGCTGCAGGCCACCGTCGGCCCGGCGGACCGGGAGAGCCCGCACGGCGCCGTCGACGCCGCACAGCTGCACCCGCGGGGTCGCGCCGTGGCGGTAGAGGGTCACGACGCGGGTGCACTCACCGGCGTCGGTGGGCGCCACCCGCGCGCCCACGAGCGCGTTGAGCAGCGTGGACTTCCCCGACTTGACCCGGCCGACCAGCGCCAGCCGCAGCGGCTCGTCCAGCCGCCGCCGCTGGGCAGCCAGCCGCCCGGCCACCGCAGGGACGTCGCGGTAGCGCTCCACCGCGTCGTCCAGGAGCCCCCGGACGTCGTCGAGCACCGTGCCCACCCCCGCCGTCCCCACCGTGCTCATGCGGCGGGCACCGCCACCCGGTCCAGCAGGCGGACGTCGGCGGCGAGCCGGTCGAGCTGCTCGAGGCGCAGCCGCAGCGACCGGATGCGGGCGTCGCGCTCGGCGGTGGCCTCCTTGGTCGACCGCTGGGCGGCGGTCACGGCGTCGGCCAGGGAGCGCGACATCTCCTCGGCGGTGTCGGTGATGAGGTCGCGCAGCGTGCGCTGCACGGTGCGCAGCCGGTCCTTGAGCTGCTTGCCGACCTGGAACACCACCTCGTCCAGGTGCCGGCGGACCACCGCCTTCGCCTCGGCCTGCCGGCGCGCGATCCGCTGCTTCTTGTCGTCGTTGTAGGCCTTGCGGCCGAGCAGCACGCCCGCGGCCAGCGAGACCGGGTTGATGATCGCCATCCCGGCCAGGCTGGTGACCAGGCCGGTCATGAGCACGCCGGTGTAGGAGCCGCGCAGGCCGATCAGGGTGCGCTCGCGCAGGGTCATCGCCCCGTCGTCGATGTCGGGCAGGTCGACCAGGCTCTCCAGCGCGTCGCCGGCCGCCCCGACCGACAGGGCCGGGACCGCGGCGCCGCCGTCCCGGGCGAACTGCTCGATGACCCGCTCGGCCAGCCACTCCGAGCGCTGCTCGGCCCACACGTAGCTGTCGGCGACGGCGGCGGCGACGCGGCGGTCCAGCCACTCGGCCAGCTCGCCCCACGCCGGGCCGGGGTCCTGGGCGTCGATCGCCTCCTCGGCCTCGCGGGTCACCACCCGGGACCGGTCGCGCAGGTCGAAGTCGATGTCGCTCATGAGGTCGGTGACGCCGTCCCCGAGCACCTGCTGCCAGCGGGCCGAGCGCCGGCGCAGGTCGTCGGCGGCCGCCTTGGCCTCCTCCAGGCCACGCACGAGCTCCTCCCGGCCGGCCGGGTCCTGCAGCCCGGCCAGCTCCGAGCGGACGGCGAGGGACAGGTGCTCGGTGACCGCCGCCAGGTCGTGGACCAGGGAGCGGCGGGCCAGCGTCTCGGCGCGGTCGACCACCTCCCGGCGCAGGTGGGTGACCAGAGCGGCGATGCCCGACTCCTCGTGCAGCTCGCGGTCACGGTGCTGCACCGCCAGCTGGGCGAGCGCGGAGGAGACGCAGAACAGCGGCGCCTCGATGCCCCGGCCGGCCAGGTGGGCGCGGTCCAGCTCGGCGACGGTCCGCCACTCGGGGCAGGCGTCGGTCTTGGTGAGGACGCACACGACGGTCGGGCACAGCGCCCGCGCCTGCTCGAGGAAGGCCATCTCCGGGGCGGTGAACTCCTGGCTGGCGTCGGTGACCAGCACGACGGCGTCCGCGCTGGGCAGCAGGTCGACCGTGCGCAGCGCGCGGGCCACCCCCACCCCCCCGACCCCCGCGGTGTCGACCAGCTCCAGACCGCCGGCCAGCAGCTGCCGCGGCAGCTCCACCTCGGCCTGCAGCAGCCGCTCGGTGCCCGCCCCGGTCACCCGGGCCGCCACCTGCTCGATCGGCACCGGCACCCGCTCGGTGGGCACGTCGTCGACCGGCCCGGCCGGCGCGGCCCCGGCGGTGAGCACGAGCGTGGCCCGTGGCTGCTCCCCCGCCCGCACCACCGTGGGGACGACGGTGGCCACGTCGTCGGCCACCGGGCAGACGGGGGCCCCGACCAGCGCGTTGACCAGCGAGCTCTTGCCCTGCTTGGGCTCGCCGACGACCAGGACGCGCACGCCCGGGGTCTCGCTGCGCGCCCGCGCCTGGACCAGCCGCCGGTGCAGGTCCGGCCGCTCGCAGACCTGCGCGAGCGCCAGCGCCCGGTCGAGCACCTGTGCTGACGTGACCACGGCCACCTCCCTGGGACCCGGTCTTACCACCGGGGACGGCGATGGAGCGCGACCGGGCCCGGGTGTCCGTGGAGGACACCCGGGCCGGGCGCGGTGTGCGGGGGTCAGACGGTCACGTCGTCGACCTCGGCCTCACGGATCTCGACGTTCTCCTCCGCCTGGAAGGAGTCCTCGACGGTGAAGGAGTCCTCCACCGTGAAGGAGTCCTCGACCTCCACCGAGTTGTCGGTGGTCGAGTTGTCGTTGCCCGAGTCGTCGACGTCGAAGCCGTCGTCGTCGGAGTTGTCCTGGAAGGAGTCCTCGATCTCGACGTCCACGTCGGTGTTCGTCGAGTTGTCCGAGTTGTCCTCGTTGAACGAGCCGTCGATGTCCACGTCGGTGTTCGTCGAGTTGTCGGAGTTGTCGGAGTTGTCCTCGTTGAACGAGTCCTCCACCTCGAGGTCCACGTCGGTGTCCGTGGAGTTGTCGGTGGCGTTGCCGTTGCCGGACACGTTGCCGTCGCCGTGCTGGGTGTTGCCGGAGTTCTCGACGTCGACGTCGGTGTCGATGTCGGTCTCGACGTCGTTGCCCGTGCCCACCGCGTTGCCGTCGCCGGAGACGTCGGTGCTCTCGTTGTAGGAGTCCTCCACCGAGTTGTCGCTGGAGTCCACCACGATCTCGGAGTCCTCGACCTCGAGGTCGTCGCCGACGTAGATGCCCCCGGAGTTGTCGATCTGCGAGACGTCGCCCTCGACGTCGCCGAAGATCGCCTGCGCGTCGCCGCTCACCCAGATGTTGTGCGAGGCGTCGACCGACACGTGGGTGTCGTGGTTCGTGTACTGGATGTTCTGCAGGTGGGTGATGACCACCGTCTCCTGCCCGGCGGCGGGGGCGTGGTGCCCGCCGTGCGAGCCGCCGTGGCCGGGGCCGTCGTCGTCCCGGGCGGAGTCGCGGTCCTCGTCCCGGTCGTGCACCGGGCGGTAGGAGCCCCGGTCGTCGTCGTCCTCGTCCCGCGAGGGGCGGTGCGACGCGCCGGCGACCAGCCCGGACCGGTCGTCGCCGTCGCAGGAGTCGCCGCGGCCGCCGCTCCAGCCCACGGTCGAGTAGTCGGCGACCATCGGCATCAGGTCGGCGACGTCGCTGGGCGAGACGTCGGTCAGGCCGGCGGCGTCCAGCGTGGCCTGCGGCGCGGCCTCGTACGCGGCCGCCTTCTCGGGGTCGCGGAAGAGGTCGAGGATGAAGTCGAGCAGGGAGCTGGCGAGGGTCGACATGGCTGGCACTCCTGGGTCTCGAGCCGTCCGCGATCTCGGCCGGCTGGCGACCGCAGTCCAGCCGCGGGCCGCCGTCCCCGGCATCGGGGGATGTCCCCCTCGTCACATCACCCGAATGGGGGGTGTGCGCTGACTCCCCGTTAGGGGCTGCGGGGTGTCGCCCCCCACTTACGGTCCGCACTCGTCCGTCGGGTGGTCCGCATGAG
This sequence comes from Geodermatophilus sp. SYSU D00079, assembly GCF_054050635.1. Taxonomy (NCBI): domain Bacteria; kingdom Bacillati; phylum Actinomycetota; class Actinomycetes; order Geodermatophilales; family Geodermatophilaceae; genus Geodermatophilus; species Geodermatophilus sp. SYSU D00079. The sequence goes on from NZ_JBJGZS010000011.1 coordinate 86,682, forward strand.
ACAGATGGGGTGGGCGGGCCATACGTTCGCTGGACCGGGAGGTCCAACGCGGGGGCCCCGGGACGTGATGGGGAACCAGGGGGCTACCTGTGCGCGAGGACGAGTACGGGCTCGGCATCGACATCGGCGACGGGACGATCTCGGCGGCGGTGTGTGCCAAGGACCCGACGGGGGAGGCGACGGCACGGCCGCTGCCGCTCGGCGGTCACGGGACCACCCTGCCCGCCGACGTGGCGGTCGGGCCCGACGGCGAGGTCGCGCTGGCGCCGGTGCCCGGCGGGGTCACCGTCGCCCACGTCCTGGCCCGGGTGGGTGCCCCGGAGCCGGTGTACGCCGGGGAGCGGCCCGTGCCCGCCGCCGACCTCGCGGCCGAGGTCGTCCAGCGGGTGCGCGAGGCGGCCGCCGGGCAGGAGGGGCGATCCGACGCGTGGACGGTGGTCACCGTCCCGCCGTCCTGGGGCCGGCACCGCCGCGCCGTGCTCGCCCGGGCCCTGGAGGCCGCCGGCGTGCCGCGCTTCTCCCTCGTCTCCAGTGCCGTCGCCGCCGTCCACCACCACGTGGTCACCGGGGGCCTGGCGCCCGAGCCGACCGTGGCCGTCTACGACCTGGGCGCGAGCACGCTCGACACCGCCGTCGTCGGGCCCACGGACGACGAGCCCCTGGGGCACCGGGGCCTCCCCCCGGAGCCCCGGGCGTGGGGCGGGCGCGACGTCGACGACGCGGTCCTCGCCCACGTGCTCGGCTCCGGGGCGACGCCGGCGGGTGCGACCGGGGCGGCCGGGCTCCGGGCGGCCTGCACGGCGGCCAAGGAGGCGCTGTCCGCCCGGACCACCGTCGACGTGGCCACCCAGGCGTCGGACGGACCGGTCCGGCTCACCCGCGAGGAGCTCGACGAGGTCCTCGCCGGCCCCGTGCGGGAGTCGGTGACCACACTCCAGGACGCCGTGGCCGCCGCCGGTCTCGAGCCGGCCGACCTCGACGCCGTCGTCCTGACCGGCGGCGGGGTGCGGGTGCCGCTGGTGGCCGAGGTGCTCTCCGGCGAGCTGGACCGGCCGCTGGTCGTCACCGCGGAGCCGGCGCTCACCGTGGCGCTCGGCGCCGCCGCCCTGGCCGCCGACGCCCTCGTCGCCGAGGAGCTGATGGCGGCCGTCCCGGCCGAGCCCGCCGCCACGCCTCCCGCGGGGGACGTCCCGGCGCCCGGGGCGGACCGGCGGCCCCCGACCGCGCAGGGCCCGGCGTCCCGCCGGCCCGGTGGGACGACGCGACCGCAGCGGAGCTCCCGGGTGCGGCGCGGCGCGGTGGTCGGCGGCGCGCTGCTGGGGCTGCTGGTCGTGCCTCCGGCCCTGGCCGCCGTCCTGGGCTCCGATCCCGCTCCCACCCGGACCGCGGAGGAGAGCGACGGGGGCGGGCAGGTGATCGCCACCGGCACCGCGGAGGTCGACAGCGCCCCGTCCGCCGAGGCCGCGGCCCAGCCGGCGACGCCGGCGGCCCCCGGCAGCCGCGGCGGGGCGGCGGCGGGTGGCAGCACCCCGGGCGCCGCCGACAGCCCCCGGCCCCGGACCAGCCTGGTCGCGGCCATCACCACCGCCGCGCGGAGCAGCGCGGCCGGGACGACCGGCGCCCCCTCCCCCGCACCGGCCCGCCCGGGGACGGGGTCGACCGGCGGCAGCACCGGGCCGCTGACGCCGGCCGGCACCGTGGCCCCCGGCACGACGGCCCCCGGCACGACGACCCCCGGCACGACGGCACCGGGGACGAGCGCCCCTGGCACGACCGCGCCGGGCACGACGGCACCGGGCACGACGCCGCCGCCGACCACCGACCCCGAGCCCGACCCGACCCCCGAGCCCGACCCGACCCCGGACCCCGGCCCCGTCACCGACCCGGCGCCCGAGCCGGAGCCGGAGCCGGAGCCGGAGCCGGAGCCCGAGCCGACGGCCCCCGCGCCCGACCCGACCCCGCCGCCGGCCACCGAGCCGGCGCCCGAGCGCATCATCGAGCTGGACACGGACCTGCTGTGATCGCCGACGTCTGCGCGACGGGCACCCTGCCCGCCGCGACTGCCGCGGTGCCCGGTCTCGTCGCGGCGGGTCCGGCCACGGTGACCGTGCAGGGCCCCGGCGGCACCGGGAAGACCCACCTCCTGGGCGAGCTGGCCACCGCGTGGCGGCGGTCGGGGGTCGTGGTGCTCGACGGCGTCCCGGAGGACCCCACCGGGCTGCCGGCGGAGTTCGCCGTCGTCGTCGACGACGCCCACCGGCTGTCCGGGCCGGCCGCGGCCGGGCTCGCCGCGCTCGGGGGCCGCCCCGGCGCGCGGATCGCGCTGGCCCACCGGCCGTGGCCCCGCCCGGCACCGCTCACCGCGCTGCTGACCGAGCTCGGTGCCGACCGGCGCACCGTCGTCCTCGGCCACGCCGACCGCGCCACGGTGCGGGGCTGGGCACGCGAGCAGCTCGGTGCGGCCGCGACCCCCGAGCTGGTGGACGCCGTCCTCGCCCGGACCGGAGGGCTGCCCGCGCTGGTGCACCCGGTGCTGCGCGCGCTGGCCCGCCGCGGCGGCGGGGACGGCCGGCTGGTGCGCACCGCCGTCCCGGAGGAGGTCGCCGACCGGGTCCGGACGCAGCTGGCCACCGTCGACGAGGGGACGCGGGCGCTGCTGCACGCGGTCGCCGCCGGTGCACCGCTGGACGACGACGTGCTCGGCGGGGTGCTCGGCGTGCTCCCCGGTCACGCGGCGGAGCTGGTCACCGCCGGCCGGGCCAGCGGCCTGCTGCTGCCCAGCGGCGCCGTCGTGCCCCTGGTCGCCCAGCTGCTGCTGGACGCGACCCCACCGGACGTCACCCGCCGCACCCGCCGGCAGCTCCTGGCGCTGCTGGTCGAGCGCGGTGAGGAGCCCGTGGAGCTCGCCCGCCGCCTGGCCGCCGACCGGGTGCGCGACACGGAGGCCGCGCGGCTGCTGGAGCGGCACGGGGAGGCCGCCCTGGCCGCCGACCCCGCGCTGGCCGGCGAGCTGCTCGGGGCGGCCGCGCGCACCGGCGCGCCGGTGGCGGGACTGGCCGCGCGGCGGGCCCAGGCCGCGGCGCTGGCCGGGGACCTCGACGGCGCCCTGCAGTGGGCCGACACCGCGCTGACCGACCCGGCGGCGCCGGACCGGGCCCGCGCCGCCGGGGTGGCCGCGGCCGTGCTGGCGCAGCGGGGGCTGCTGACCCGGGCCGCCGCGCTGTGCCGGCTGGCCGGACCGGACCGGGCGGGCTCGGCGGCGCTGGCCCTGCTCGCCACCGGGGAACCGGGGGAGGCGGCCGCCGTCCTCGACGGCGCGCGGGTGGCCGCCGGGGTGCCGAGCGTGCTGTCGGTGAGCGAGGAGCTGACGGCCCAGGGGGTGCTGCAGTCCCTGCGCACCGGGGAGAACGCCGCCGACGACATCGCCGCGGCGCTGTCCACGCTGACCCGTGCCGCGGCGCTGCTGGAGCCGGTCGGCCGCACCGCGCTGCTGGTCGACACCCCGGCGGCCCTGGCCGCGCTGGTCGCCCTGCACAGCGGGGAGCTGGGGGTGGCCGAGTCGGTGCTGCAGCGGGCCGTGGACGCCGACCTGGGCGGGGCGCCGTGCCGGCCGCGGCACCGCCTGCTGCTGGCCTGGATCGCGATGCTGGCCGGCCGGATGACCCGCGCCCGCGAGCACATGGACGCCGCCCGTGACGGGGCGGCACAGCTCGAGCCGCGCGACGACGTGTTCCTGCAGGCCCTGGAGGTGGGGCTGGCCCGCCGCAGCAGCGACGTGCCGGCGCTGGTGCGGGCGTGGGTGAAGGCGCGGGAGGCGGTGGTCCGCCACCCGGTCGACCTGTTCACGCTGCTGCCCCTGGGGGAGCTCGTGGTGGCCGCCGCCCGGCTGCAGGACGGCGACCGGCTGCGTCCGCACCTGGCGGAGGCACAGGCCCTGCTGGCGCGGCTGGGGGACCCGCAGCTGTGGGCGACCTCGCTGCACTGGAGCGGTGCGCAGGCGGCGATCCTCACCGACGACCCGGACGGTCTCCGGCCGCACGCGGCGGCGCTGGTGGCCGCGGCGCGGACCAGCCCCTACGCGGCGACGCTGGCCCGGGCGGGGCGGTCGTGGATGCGGGTGCTGACCGGTGACGTGGACGCGGCGAGCGTGGTGACCGCGGCCGAGGAGCTCACCGCGGTCGGGCTGGGCTGGGACGGTTCCCGGCTGGCCGGGCAGGCCGCGGCGCGGACGGTGGACCAGAAGGCCCGCGCGGTGCTGCTGGGCTGCGCCCGGTCACTGGCCGACAGCGCCGGGTGCGAGGCCGGGCCGGCGGTGCCCGCACCGCGGGCGGCGGGCGACCCGACCCCCGCGCCGACGCCCGCACCGGCCGCGCCGGGCGGGGTGCTCAGCGAGCGGGAGCGGGAGGTGGCGCAGCTGGTCGTGGCGGGGCAGACCTACCGGGAGATCGGCGGGCGGCTCTACATCTCGGCCAAGACGGTGGAGCACCACGTGTCGCGGATGCGGCAGCGGCTGGGCGCCAGCAGCCGGTCGGACCTGCTGGCCCGGCTGCGGGCGGAACTGGCCGACGGCGCCTGACGACCCCCTGCCGGACCCCGTCACGGGCCCGCGGGCGACGGGGCGCCGCAGGCCCTCACCGGGTGAGGACGACGCAGGCCGGGCAGACGTCGCGGGTGGTCGCCGGCCAGGGCTGCTCGACCACGACCCGGGCCAGCGACCCGCACAGGCTCAGCTCGCACGCGCCGTCGACCTCGGCGGTCGGGCGGTACAGCTCCACCGCGTGCCACAGGGCGGCGGTGGGGCCGTGGGCCCGGCTGCGGGCGGCGACGACGGTCCGGGCGAGGGTGTGGGTGCTCATGCCCAGGAGGTCGGCAGACCGGCGGACCGGGGACACGGCCCGGCGTCACGGTCTCCCCCGGAGGGGTGAGACGGGGCACCCGATCGCCGGTCGGTCGCCCGCCGGGCAGGATGCGGTCATGGAGGTGGGGACATGGAGCTGACCAAGCACGGCCACGCCTGCGTCGTCCTCGGGGAGGACGACCGGCGGCTGGTCATCGACCCGGGGGCCTTCACCGACCCCTCGGCCCTCGACGGAGCCAGTGCGGTGCTGGTGACCCACGAGCACTTCGACCACTTCGCCCCGGACGTCCTGCGCGCGGCGATGGACGCCGATCCGGCGCTGGAGGTCTGGACGAACCGGTCGGTGGCCGGTCAGCTCGAGGGCCTGGGCACGCGCGTGCACGTCGTGGGCGACGGGGACGCGGTGACGGTGGCCGGCTTCGACGTGACCGTGCACGGCGAGCTGCACGCGGTGATCCACCCCGACCTGCCGCGGATCCCGAACGTCGGGTTCCTCGTCGGGGGTCAGGTGTTCCACCCCGGCGACGCGCTGACGGTGCCGGGGGAGCCGGTCTCGACCCTGCTGCTGCCGGTGCACGCGCCGTGGTCGAAGGTCTCGGAGGTCATCGACTACGTCCGGGCCGTGGACGCCGACCAGGCGTTCGCCGTGCACGACGGGCTGCTCAACGAGACCGGGCTGGGTGTCGTGGGCGGGATGCTCGGCGAGCGGGGGCCGGGCACGCCGACCCCCTACAGCCGGCTGGCCCCCGGGGACTCGGTCGACCTCTGAGGGTCGGCCGAGGCCCCGGGGCCGGGGGTCAGCGGACGGCGCGGTTGCGGCCGCCCGACATGCCCGCGTAGACGCCGACCAGGATCACGGCGGCCACCACGGCGAGGATGAAGCCGAGGATGTTCAGCTCGAAGATGTCGCCGGTGCCGATCAGGCTGGCGATGAAGCCGCCGATCAGCGCGCCGATGACACCGAGCACCATCGTGGCGAGGATGCTCATCTGCTGCTTGCCCGGCTTGAGGAGGCGGGCCAGCGCTCCGATGATGAGGCCGACGACGATGAGCCCGAGGATGTCCCAGATCATGGTGCTCTCCCTTGCGCTCGCGGGCCCGCCCCAGTCGGCGGACCCATTCGGCGAGGTGGCTACCCCAAGATCACTGCGGCACACCTGCCGGTCACCCGATCGTGGCCCTCGCTCAGCCCCGGGACAACAGGTCCACGTGCGCGGGCAGCTTGTCCAGCTCCCCGTCGACGGTGCGCTGGACCATCTGCCGCACGCCGCCGCGCACCAGCCGCTGGACGAGCCGGTTGCCGCTCCTGGGCTCGTGGGTGACGGTGATCGTCACGCGGGTGGCGGCCGCCCCGGCGTCGGCGAGCTCGATGCGGGTGGTCCAGGTCTCCGGCGTGAGCTCCAGCCGGGTCGTCACGGCCCGTCCGGGCTCCCAGTCGACGATCTCCCCCCGGGGCGCCCCGGCCGGCGGCTGCGCGTCGCCGGCCAGCCGGCCCGGCACGCAGACGAACGTCGTCCCGCGGCCCGGTGACCCGGAGCCGTCGACGAGGTAGGAGACGTCGCACACGGCGCAGTAGGGCGCGAGGACGGCGAGCGCCCGCCACACCCGGCTCCGGTCGTAGGGCACCTCGCGGGTGCCGCTGGCGGTGACCGGTTGCGGCATGGGACCTCCGGGACGTGGCTCGGCGCGGGCAGGAACGGCCCGGTCGTCCGCCCGACGGTAGTCGGCCCCGGCGAGGGGCCCGCCGGCGGCGAACCGGTCCGGAGCGCCGCACGGGTCCGCGTCAGCGGCCGCCGACGGAGACCTCGAACTCCACCTGGCTGACGTCGGGACGCAGCCGCGAGTAGCTGTGCACCTGCGGGTGACCGGCACTGTCGCGCACCGTCGTCCGGACGACGAGCAGCGGCGAGCCGGCGATCACCCCCAGGACCTCGGCCTCGTCCGGGGCGGCGGTGCCCACGTCGACCACGATGCGGGCGTGGGCGAGGTCGGCGGAGTACTCGCGCCGCAGGAAGTCGTAGAGCGACCCCTCGCTGAAGTCCTCCTCGGCGGCCCGCGGGTAGACCGACGCCGCCATGAAGCTGTGCGCGACGTGGTTCGGGGTGCCGTCGACGCTGCGCAGCCGGACCAGCTCGACCACGTCGGTCGCCGGCTCCAGGCCCAGCTCGGCGGCGATCGGGGGCTGCACGGGCACGATCCGCTGGGTCAGCACGGTGGTGCCGACCTGGGCGCCCTGCTCGGTCATGACCGAGTTGAACCCGGCGATCCGGTGCACGAAGCTCTCGCGGTACTCGTGGCGGATCGGCGGGCGGGTGACGTAGGTGCCGCGGCCCTGCTCGCGCACCAGGTGCCCGTCGGCCACGAGCCCGTCGACGGCGCGGCGCAGGGTGATCCGGCTGACCCCGTACTCGGCGCACAGCAGCGGTTCGGGCGGCAGCAGGGTGTGCTCGGGCAGCGCGGACACCCGGCGGCGCAGGTGTTCGCGGACCGCGAGGTACTTCGGTCCCGATCCGGCGCTGGTCACGCCGCAAAGGTACTGGACGAGTAGACGTCTGGTCGTCTGAGACGTCTGTCTCAGTCGGGGGAGGGCGTCATGAGCGCGGCCAGCCGGGCGGGGTCGGCGCCGTCGACGTCCACCACCTTGGTGCGGCTGGTGGCGCCGCTCACCAGGCTCACCTGCCGGCGCCGCACACCCAGCGCGCCGGCGACCGCGGCCAGCGCCGCCTCGGTGGCCTGCCCGTCCACGGGCCGGGCGGCCACCCGGACGACGAGTGCACCGTCGTGGCTGCCCCCGACCGCCGTCCGGCCGGCGCCGGGCCGCACCCGGATGGTCAGCCGCACGGGACCCAGTGTGCCGACGCCGAGGTTGGGAGGCCGACCGCGGGGGTACGTGCGCATCCCGCACCCGGGTGACCGGAGGATGGTCGCTTGTGACCGAGCCGCAGGACCCCCGCACCCGCCGCCGCCAGGCGACCCACCGGCGGATCTACACCACGGCCATGCGGTTGTTCGCCGAGCACGGCTACGACGCGGTGACCGTCGGCCAGATCGCGGCGTCGGCGAAGGTGTCGGTCCCGACGTTCTACGACCACTTCCCGAGCAAGGAGCACATCGTCCTGCCGATGCCGGACGTCCGCGAGGTCGAGCAGGCGCTGGGCGCGCAGGACCAGGGGCTGCCGCTCGCCCAGCGGATGCGCCAGGGCATCCTCGGCTGGCTGGGCAGCATCCAGGGCCCGGACCGCGACGAGATGCTCGAGCGCTGGCGGATCGTGGTCACCACCCCGGGCCTGCAGACCCGGGCGGCGACGTTCGAGCGGGCCACCGCGGAGATGGTGCTCGACGTCGTCGAGCCCGACGACCGGTCGATCGTCCCCGGCATCGTGGTCACCGCCAGCCTGTCGGCCTACACCCAGATCCTGGTCCGCTGGGCCGAGGGCGAGGGGAAGGTGCCGTTGGAGGACGTCGCCGAGCAGGTGCTGGACGCCCTCCGGGAGCTGTGACCTACGGCGCCCGCAGCTCGATCACCGACACCTCCGGGCGGGCGCCGATCCGCATGGGCGGCCCCCAGAACCCCGCCCCCGGCGTGACGTAGAGCTGGGTGTCGCCGACCCGCGAGTACCCCTGCACGGCCGGCTGGTCCAGGCGGATGGCGTAGTCGAAGGGCCACAGCTGGCCGCCGTGGGTGTGCCCGGACAGCTGCAGGTCCACGCCGGCCGCCCGGGCCTGCTCCACCATCACCGGCTGGTGGGCGAGCAGGACGACCGGCGTGCCGTCGTCGCGGCCGTCGAGCGCGGCGTCGAGGTCGGCGCCGTGGCCGGGCAGCCCGGAGCGGTCCGCCGTCCGGTCGTCGATCCCGGCCAGGTCGAAGGAGGCGCTGCCGCGGCGGATCGCCACCCGTTCGTTGCGCAGCACCTGCACCCCGAGGGTGGGCAGGTGCCGCAGCCAGGCCGTGGTGTCGACGAAGTACTCGTGGTTGCCGGTCACGAAGTAGACGCCCTGGTCGCTGACCAGGTCGGCCAGCGGGGCGACGTCCTCGCGCAGGTCGTCGACCTCGTCGTCGACCAGGTCACCGACGATGGCCACGACGTCCGGCTGCTGGGCGTTGACGATCTCCACCAGCCGCTCGAAGCGCCGGCCACCGTAGGTCGTGGACAGGTGGCCGTCGGAGAAGGTGACGATCCGCAGGCCGTCGAGGGCCGGGTCCAGCCCGGCCAGCGTCACCGGCACCCGGCGGACGACCGGCGCGGAGTTGGCCAGGTAGGCGCCCGTGCCGGCGGTGCCGAGCGCGACCGCGCCGGCGGTCAGCGCCAGTCCGCGCGCGACGAACAGCCGCCGGGACGGGTCGACGACGTCGTCATCGGCCGGCCGGCCCGGGGCCACCCCCGCGTCGTCGGGGTCAGGCTGCTCGGGCGCGGCGCCGCCCGGCACGACCGCCACCGGGGTCGCGACGACGTCCGCCCGCCGGCTGCCGGTCCACCGCCGCAGCAGCAGGCGTACCGGCTCGAGGGCGAGCAGCGTCAGGAACGTGTAGAAGGCCACGCCCAGCCACGCGAAGCCGACCCAGTCGGCGGCGACCGCGCCGGCGCCGTCCCCCCGGAGGAAGACGGCCAGCAGCGGGAGCGCGGCCAGCAGCAGCAGGGCGAGGGTGAGGCGCCGACGAGCCCGGCCGGGCCGCGTGGTGCTGCGCACCAGCCGCCACCACAGGTAGCCGTGCAGGATCAGCAGGGCGAGCAGCACGACCGTGCCGAAGCCGAGCAGGCCGAGGATGGACAGTGCGGACCTCGCTCATCCGTGGGTGGGTGGTACCGCGATCCTGCGGGAGGACCTCAGCCGGCCCGCGACGCCGCGCGGACCACCGTCGCCAGTGACGGCTCCAGCGCCCAGAACTCGTCCGCGGCGCGGGCCGCCCGCGCCTCCTCCAGACCGTGCAGCCGGCCGAGGGTCCAGGCGTTCTCACCCGCCGCGAACGCGGCCAGCCCGAGGCGGGTGCAGTAGGCGCGGGTGACGACGGTGTCCTGGACGGTGCCCAGCGCCTCCTGGACCTGCCTCAGGCTGTCGACGAGGTCCTCCGCCGGCGTCCCCAGCACCTCGGCGGCGACCTCCGCGGTGTAGCGCACCCGCTTGGCGGCCTTGCGGACCGCGTGCAGCGCGTGCTCCCGCTCCGCCCCCTCCAGCGCCCGCGCCGCCGCCACCGCCCGCCGCAGCCGCTTGCCGGTGCGCCGGACGGCGTCGGCCGCCACACGCGGCGCCGGGTCGGCCGCCGCCGCGGTGAGCGGCCGGTCGGTCTGCAGGCCCTCCAGGGCGTCGAGCAGCCGCAGGTAGCGGCGGTCGGTCAGGGCCCGGGTGACCTTCCGGGCGCCGGCCTCGTGGTCGGCGACGGCCGTCTGCTGGAGGCGGGCGGCGACCGGGCCCAGCACCAGCTCCACCGGCTGGGCGGCGACCAGCGCGCGCAGGTGGGCCAGCGCCACCTCGCCGTCCCGCGCGGCGGACAGCTGCTCCCCCACCCACCGCAGCTCGTCGCGCAGCGGGTCGGTGCGCTCGCGGTCCAGCACGGGGCGGAAGGCGGCCAGGATGCTGCGCAGCCGCCGGCAGGCGACGCGCAGGTCGTGGACGCCCTCCTCCTGACCGGTGCGGACGGCCAGGTCGGCCTCGCGGAGCGCGGCCAGCTGGGTGGCGACCGCCGCGAGGACGACGTCCCCGGCCGTCGGCCCCTCCGCCGCCCCGTCCCCGCCCTTCCGGCTCTTCCCGCCCTTCCCGCGCTTCCCGTCCTTCTTCTTCTTCGTCTTCCCGCCCTCGTCCGGCACGGCCGGCGCGTCCGCCGCCGGGAGCCGGCCGTCGAGCACCCGGCCGACCTTGGAGGGCAGCGCGGACACCCGCGCACCGGCGCTGAGCAGCCGCTCGGTGACGGCCTCGAGCAGCGCGGCGTCCCCGTCGACGAGCTCGACCTCGACCTCCCGCCAGCTCGTGACGGTCGCCGGCTCACCGGGGCCGGTGGCCAGCGCGGTGCCGAGGACGACGTCGTCGGCGACCTCGGCCAGCACCCGGCCCTCGCCGTCGAGCAGGGGGTGCACCACACGGCGGGTGCGCAGGCTGGCGACCGGTGCCGGGGCGGCCGTGCCGAGCTGGCCGAGGACGGGCGCCAGCACGGCCCTGGGCACCGTGCGGGAGGCGCGGCCCAGCGGCTGGTGCAGCTCCCGCCGGGCGCCGGCTCCCGCGGGGAGCTTCACGTGCCAGCCGGCGTCCGGGCCACCGGTGCGGCGGCGCAGCGTCACCCGCGAGCGGAGCAGGCGCAGGTCGGCGGTGTCGTAGTAGGTGGCCTCGAGCTCGTGGCTCTCCGGCTCACCCACCGAGGCGATCCCGCCGACACCGGCCAGGTCGGGCAGCGCGAAGGACTCCTCGGCCTCGAACTTGCGCTCGATCTCCAGGTGCTCGGTGGTCACGGCCGCCACGGTAGGCCAGGTCCGCCCTGGTCAGCACGGCGTCGGGGGCCTGCGCCGGTCCGCCGTCCCGATGTTCACCGGACGCCCCGGCTGGGCACGCTGCTCGTGGGAGCGCCCAGCGCCGGGCCTCCCGACGAGGGGAGCCGGCCCATGTTGAGCGAGCGAGAACTGTCCGCGGCCATCGGCAGCACCGCCTACGGCCCCGACGGCCAGAAGATCGGCACCGTCGAGCACTTCTTCACCGACGACCGGACGGGCGCCCCCACCTGGGTCGCGGTGTCCACCGGCCTGTTCGGCACCCGGCACTCCGTCGTCCCGGCCGCCGAGGCCACGTTCACCGACGGCGCCCTGCAGCTGCCCGTCACGCGGGACGCCGTCCGCAGCGCACCGCAGGTCTCCGACGAGCACCTCGACCCCGACGCCGAGGCCCTGCTGCGCCGGCACTACGAGGCGGGTGCCGCGGAGGGCACGACGACCGACGAGCGGACCAGGGCCGGCGAGCAGACCACGCCCGGCGGGACCACGGCCGCTCCCGCCGCCGGCTGGGAGGACACCGGGCGGGACGGCGCCGGGGCCACAGGGGCCGCCGAGGGCGCTGTCCCCGCGGCCGGCGGCGCTGTCCCCGCGGCCGGCGGCGGGGTCCCCGGGGCGGGCGGCGCCGTCCCCGGGGCGGGCCGGGACGAGCAGACGGTGCGGGCGGTCTCGGTGCAGCCGCCCGCCGGCGCGGCCACGGCCGCCGTGCCCGGTGCCGCTGCGGATCCCGCCCCCGCCGGCGCGGCCACCGCCGACGGTGCGATGACCCGCAGCGAGGAGCAGCTGCGGGTCGGCACCGAGCGCGTGGCCACCACCCGGGCCCGCCTGGTCAAGTACGTGGTCACCGAGCAGGTGACGATCACCGTGCCGATCCGGCGCGAGGAGATCCGGGTGGAGCAGGTGCCCGTCGACGCCCCCGACCCGGGGCCCGGGGAGTCCCTGGCGGCCGACCCGGACCGGGCGGCCCCTGCGGCGGCGTCGTCCGGCGGCGCGGGCGGGCTGCCCGACGAGATCGTGCTGCACGCCGAGCGGCCGGTCGTCTCGGTCGAGGTCGTGCCGATCGAACGGGTGCGGCTGCGCACCGACGTCGTGACCAGCCAGGAGCAGGTCACCGAGCAGGTGCAGCGCGAGCAGATCGTCGTCGACGAGGAGCGGGTCCGCTGAGCACCGGAGGCCGTGGGCGCAGGTCCCCTGCGCCCACAGCCCCCGCTCAGGAGCGGCGGTCGGGCAGGAAGCGGAGCTGGTCGCGGGTGGCGGCCACCTCGGCGGGGTCGACGTCGGCCAGGACGACCGTCTCGACCCCCGCGGCCGTGGCCAGCAGCTCCCCCATCGGGCTGACCACCACGCTGTCGCCGGCGTGCTCGGTGCCGTCGCCGGCCACCCCCACCCGGTTGCAGCCGACCACGTAGGCCTGGTTCTCGATCGCCCGCGCCCGCAGCAGCGTCTGCCAGTGGTGCCGGCGGCGGGCCGGCCAGTTCGCCGTCACCAGGTAGACGTCGGTGTCCAGCGCCGCGGCCCAGAAGACGTCGGCGAAGCGCAGGTCGTAGCAGATGAACGGGGTGATCCGCAGGCCACCGATCTCCACCGTCAGCGGCTTCTCGCCGGCGCGGAAGCGCTCGTGCTCGCCGCCGTGGGTGAACGGGTGCAGCTTCCGGTACCGGTGCACGGTGCCGTCGGGCCCTGCCAGCACCAACGAGTTGTAGGGCAGCTCCGCGGTCCCCCCGCCCGCACCGCCCGGGTCCGGGGCGACCTCCGGGCAGCTGCCGGCCACCCACACCCCGTGCCGCGCCGCCTGCTCGGCGAGCCACTGCGACGACGGGCCGCCCTCGGGTTCGCCGATGCCCGGCGTCATCGTGAAGCCGGTCGAGAACGTCTCGCTGAGCAGCACGAACTCCGCGCCCGCCCCGACCGCGCGGGCCACCTGCGGGGCCAGCCGCGCGAAGTTCGCCGCCCGGTCCTCCCAGACGATGTCGTGCTGTACCGCTGCGATCCTCACGACCTCATCCTCCCCAACCGCTCCACCGCCTCGCCGAGCACGGCGTCGCCCTTGCAGAAGGCGAAGCGCACGAGGTGGCGGCCCAGGTGCGCGTGCGCCGGGTCGTAGAAGACCACGGTCGGGATGGCGACGACACCCGCGCGCTCGGGGAGCGCCCGGCAGAACGCCACGCCGTCCCCGTCGGGCTGCACCGGCCGGACGTCGACGGTCGCGAAGTAGGTCGCCTCGGGGCTGACCACCGGCAGCCCGGCCTCGGCCAGCCCCTGCACCAGCACGTCGCGCCGGTACTCGAGGTCGGTCGCGACCTGCTCGAAGTACTCGTCCGGCAGCTGCAACCCGGCCGCGACCGCCGGCTGGAAGGGGCCGGCGTTGACGTAGGTGAGGAACTGCTTGGCGGTCCGGACGGCGGACACCAGCGGCGCCGGCCCGCAGATCCAGCCCACCTTCCAGCCGGTGACGTTGAACGTCTTGCCGGCGCTGCTGACCACGAGGGTCCGCTCCCGCATGCCGGGGAAGGTGGCCAGCGAGGCGTGCCGGCTGCCGGAGAACACCAGGTGCTCGTAGACCTCGTCGGTGAGCACCAGCAGCTCGTGCTCCATCGCCAGCGCCGCCAGCGTGCCGAGCTCCGTGCGGGTGAAGACCTTGCCGGTGGGGTTGTGCGGGGTGTTGAGCAGCAGCAGCCGCGCCCGCGGGGTCACCGCGGCGCGCAGCTCCGCGGGGTCGAACGTCCACGCGCCGGCGCCGGACTCCGGCGGCCGCAGCGGCACCGGCCGCGCCACGCCGCCGGCCATCGCGATCCCCGCGGCGTAGCAGTCGTACATCGGCTCGAACAGGACGACCTCGTCGCCGGGCTCCAGCAGCGCCAGCAGCGCGGCCGACAGCGCCTCGGTGGCGCCCGCGGTGACCAGCACCTCGTCGGCCGGGTCGTAGGCGTGCCCGCCGAAGCGCTCCACGTGGTCGGCGATCGCCGCCCGCAGCTCGGGGATGCCCGGGCCGGGCGGGTACTGGTCGTGCGGGGTGCCGATGGCGGCCCGGGCGACGTCGAGCACCTCGGGCGGGCCGGGGTAGTCCGGGAAGCCCTGGCCGAGGTTGATCGACCCCGTGGCGACGGCGAGCGCGCTCATCTCGGCGAAGACCGTCGTCCCGAAGCCCTGCAGGCGGGCCGACAGGTGGGGCACGCGCGTCATGGCCGCAAGCCTCGCAGTTCCACGTGGAACGCGCGCTGACCCACCACGACAGCTGTCGTCTCCCGCGCCACGGTCCGCTCCTCGCTCGCTGGCGCCCGCTGCGATGCCCCCGCGGCGTCAGCCGACGACGACGTCCTCCATGCCCTCGATGCTCACCACGTCACCGCGGCGGACCTGGCGGCCGCGGCGCTCCTCGGGCTCCCCGTTGACCCGCACGCCACCGGTGAGCAGGACGTCCTTGACCTGGGCGCCGGTCGGGACGGCGTCGACCAGCTTCAGCAGCTGCCCCAGCCGGATCGACTCCTCGCCCGGACGGAGCTCGACGGTGCGCACGGCGGTCATCCTCCCCCGAGCTGGTGCAGCTCGTCGCCGACGGCCACCCGTCCCGGCCGGGCCACCAGCGCCCCGACCGCCAGGGTGCCGCCGCGCTCCCGGTGCACCGTCTTGAGCACCGACGTGTCCCGGCCGATGCCGCCGGGCTGCGGGCGGGTCACCATCACGCAGCGGTCGATGTGCCCGCCGACGTCCAGCTCGGCCCCGCCCAGCCGCACCCGCCGGCCCACCAGCGCGTCCTCCCCGTCGCCGTCCAGCAGGACGTTCGCGCGGAACCGCCGCCGGTCCCAGGTGCCCAGCGTGCCGGTGGACACCAGCGAGACGCGGATGCGGGAGCTGTCGTGGAAGGCCCCGCCGGCGCCGGTGAAGGCGTCCCAGCCGTACTCGCCGTCGTCCTCGACCTCGAAGGGGTTCTCGTACCGGCGGTCGCCGGGGGCGTCCGCCGCGGCCCGGAGCGTCACCGGGCGCCCCAGCCAGGCCGACAGCACGGCGTCCTCGGCGGTGACGGTGCCGTCGGGCAGCACGACCTCCACCTGTCCGTCGGCGCGCAGCCGGCCGGCCGCGAAGAGCAGGTCGGGCACCCGGCGGGCGGTGAGCCCGAGACCGCTCCCGACGTCGAACAGCGCCCACTGCCGGTCCCCGGCCAGCCCCTCGGCGCCGACGTCGGCGGCGGCCAGACGCTCGCCCTGCAGCGACTTCACCGGGTACCGCCACAGCTCCGCGACGCGCACGTCAGGCCTCCCAGGTGAGGGTCCAGGTGCCGGCCCAGTCCGCGCCGGGCTCCAGGACGACGAGGTCGACGCCGTCGGCCAGGGCGTTGGGCGGGCAGGTCATCGGCTCGACCGCCACGCTGCGCCGCCGCTGGCCGGCCGGCAGCGAGTCGCCGGTGAACACCTGCAGCCAGGGCCAGGAGCGGTCGACGGCCAGCTCGAGCGCACCGGCCGGGCCGCTCAGCCGGACGCGGGCCCAGCCGTCGGCGTCCCGCTCCAGGTCGGTGAGGGGGGTGTCGATGGCCCGGTCCCCGATCCGGCCGACGGCGCCGTCGAAGGGACGCCGCTCGCCGGTGGGCAGGCCGCCCTCGTCGACGACGAGCTCCGTGCGGGCGGGCAGGTGCAGCTCGGCGTCCGCGACCCCGCCGTCCTCCCGCGCGCCGACGGCGAGGTAGGGGTGCATCCCGACGCCGAGGGGCGCCGGCTCCGCGGAGACGTTGTGGACCCGGACCGTGACCGTCAGGCCCTCGGCCCGCAGCGTGTGGTCGACGGCGACGGCGAGCCGGAACGGGTAACCCGGCCGCGGCTCCAGCACGGTGCCCACCGTGACGGCGTCGGGGAGCCGGGACAGCACCGCGAACGGCTGCCAGGACAGCAGCCCGTGCGCGGCGTTCGGCGTCCCGGGGGCCGCGACGTCGAGCTGGAGCTCCCGCCCCGCCCAGCTCCAGCGGCCCTCGCGCAGCCGGTTGGGCCACGGCAGCAGCAGGCCGCCGCGTCGTCCCGACGGCACCGTGCCGGCCGGGTAGCCGTCGAGCACCTCGCGGCCGCCGACGGTCAGCGCGCGCAGCCCCCCGCCGCGCAGGTCGACGGCCAGCCGCGCGGCGCCGGCCGCGATCTCCACCTCGACCGGCGCGATCGCCGGCCACGTCCCGCTCATGGCGGTCACCCCACCACAGAGCTCCGCGTCGTCGCAGGAACCGGTACAGGACTTGCACTGTTCATAGCATTACTGCTACGAAGTGCAGCATGGGTCGCCAACCCCGCGCCGAGGCGGACAAGGTCCACGACCGCATCGCGGTGCTCCGGGCGGAGCGCCGGGTGAGCCGCAAGGAACTGGCCGACGGCGTCGGGGTCCACCCGCAGACCATCGGCTACCTCGAGCGCGGGGAGTACAGCCCGTCGCTGGCCCTGGCCCTGCGCATCGCCCGCTTCTTCGGCCTCCCGGTCGAGGCCGTCTTCTCCCTCGACCCGCTGCCCCCGATCGGATCCGAGCTGTCCCGGAGGACGACGTGACGACCCCGCCCGAGCAGACCCACCTGGCCCGCGCCTTCGAGGACGAGCGGTACGCCTGGACCCGCACCCGCCGGGCCCGGCACCGCGCGGTCCTGGCCGAGGCGGCACTGATGACCGCCCTCGTCGCCGCCACGCTCGCCGCCGCCCTCACCGATGCGGGCTGGACCACGGCCTACTACCTGGCGTGGACGGCGGGGATGCTGCTGCTGATCCCGCTGCACTCCCTGCTCAACCTCGGCATCCGCGGGGTCTTCGACCGCGCGCGGCACTCGCTCGACGAGCACCAGCGGGGCATGCGCGAGCACTCACACAGCCGGGTCGGCTGGCCGATGCACGGGCTCACCCTCACCGCCTGGGCAGGGGGCATCGCCCTCGCCGCCGGCACCGGGCACACCGCCCTCGCCCTCTGCCTCGGCTTCCTGCTGTGGCTCACCGCCTCGCTGCTGCCCTACTGGCACCTGGCGTGGACGCTGCCCGACGAGGACGACGACCTCCTCCCGGCCTGACCACCGCCCGGCCTGACCACCGACCGGTCAGGCCGGTCGGAGCACCCGCTCGTAGAACAGCGAGTCGACGGCGTCCAGGTAGCCGCCGAAGGCGTCGATCGGCCGGTAGCCGGCGCTCTCGTACAGCCCGATCGCCTCGGGCTGCCTGGGGCCGGTCTCCAGCCGCAGCGTCCTCCAGCCGCGGGCTCCCGCCTCGGCCTCGAGGGCGGCGAGCAGCCGCCGGGACACCCCCCGGCCGCGCGCCGCCGGCACGACGTACATCCGCTTGAGCTCGGCGACCCCGGTCTCCAGCGCCCGCAGCGCACCGCAGCCGACCGCCGTCCCGTCGGGGTCCCGGGCCACGAGCACCACGCTCACGTCAGCGGCCGACGGCGGGGTGCCGGGCTCCCCCGCCCCGTCGTACCGCGCCCGGAGCTCCGCCTGCTGGGCAGCGGTCAGCCGCTGCACGTCCTCGTCGTCCCACACCGCCCGCTCGATCTGCACGCCGTCGATCGTCACAGGCTGATGCCGTGCAGCAGCAGGGCGGCCAGCTCCCGGTAGGCGGCGGCGTCGTCCAGACCGGTGGCCCGGGCGGTGTCGCCGCGGCCGATGCGGAACACCAGGGTGGAGACGGTGTCGGCGACCAGCGCCGGGTGCACCTCCCGGAACCGGCCCTGCGCCACGCCCTCGGCGATCAGCTCCTGGACGCGCTCGGCGGCCCGGGCGGTGTTCTGCTCGTAGACCGCCCGGCCGGGGGCGAAGGCGTCCAGGTCGCGGTAGAAGGCCGGGCCGGCCGGTGCCAGGGCGCGCGCGACGGCGGACAGGTAGGCGGTCACCCGCAGGGCGGGGTCCTCCTCGGTCGCCGTCCCGGCCTCGACGGCGGCGGTGGCCTTGCGGAAGAAGTGCCGGATCACCCGGGAGGCCAGCTGCTCCTTGCTCCCGGCCAGCGCGTAGAGCGTGCTCTTGGAGCAGTGCAGCCGGACGGCGAGGTTCTCGAGGGTGAACCCCGCGAAGCCCTCGGCGAGGAACAGCTCCTCGAGCTGGTCGAGCAGCTCGGCCTGCCGGCGGGTCAGCCGGCCGGACGGCGCGCCCGCGATCTCCACCGCCATGACACCTCCCGGCGAGCCAGCATCCACCTGGACGCGGAACAGTACTGTCGTACCGACGTCAGTACAGCTCCGAGGAGGAGACGCCGTGCCGGTCGACCGCGAACTGCCCACCGAGGAGGCCGCCGACCTCCTCGCCCTCACCCGCGAGATCGCCGACGCGGAGCTCGCGCCCAAGGCCGCGCAGTACGAGCGCGAGGAGCGCTTCCCGCGCGAGGTGTTCCGGGTCCTCGGTGACGCCGGCCTGCTCGGCCTGCCCTTCGGGGAGGACGTCGGCGGTGGCGGCCAGCCCTACGAGGTCTACCTGCAGGTGGTGGAGGAGCTCGCCGCCCGCTGGGCGAGCGTGGCCCTCGGCGTCAGCGTCCACACGCTGTCCTGCTTCCCCGTCGACCGCTTCGGGACCGACGCCCAGCGCCGGGACCTGCTGCCGGAGATGGTCGGCGGGCGGCTGCTCGGGGCCTACTGCCTGTCGGAGGCGCACGCCGGGTCCGACCCGGCCGCCATGCGTGCCGCCGCGAAGACCACCGACGACGGGTGGGTGGCCCGGGGCGAGAAGGCCTGGGTCACCCACGGCGGGCACGCGGACTTCTACTCCACCTTCCTCCGGACGCCGGACGACGGGGACCGCGGCATCTCCTGCTTCCACCTCACCCCCGACCTCGCCGGGTTCTCCGCCGCGCGCCCCGAGGAGAAGATGGGGCTGACCGGGTCGACGACGGCCGCGATCCGGCTGGACGACGTCCCGATCCCGGCCGACCGGCTGGTCGGCGAGCGCGGCCGGGGCCTGGGCATCGCCCTCGCCGCGCTGGACTCCGGCCGCCTGGGCGTCAGCGCGGTCGCCGTCGGGCTGGCCCAGTCCGCCCTGGACGTCGCCGTCGGCTACGCGCTGGAGCGCGAGGCCTTCGGCCGGCGGATCGTCGACCACCAGGGCGTGGCGTTCCTCCTCGCCGACATGGCCGCCGCCGTCGAGTCCGCCCGGGCCACCTACCTGGTCGCGGCCCGCCGCAAGGACGCCGGCCGGCCCTACGCCCGCCAGGCCAGCATCGCCAAGCTCGTGGCCACCGACGCGGCCATGAAGGTCACCACCGACGCCGTCCAGGTGCTCGGGGGCGCCGGGTACACCCGCGAGTTCCCCGTGGAGCGGTACATGCGCGAGGCGAAGGTCATGCAGATCTTCGAGGGCACCAACCAGATCCAGCGCATGGTGATCGGCCGGCACCTGGCCGCCGAGGCCGCCCCACCCGCCGGCTGAGCGCCCGCCCCACCCTCCGGTCGAGATCCCGCGATCTCGTACGCCGGTCGCCCCGGCGAGGTGCGAGATCGCGGGATCTCGACGGTGCAGGCGTCCCATCTGTCGGCGTCCGGGTGCACCATCCCGCGCATGGCCTCCTTCGCGGACGTGGCAGCAGCCGAACCGGAGTTCGCGGCCCGGGTGCGCGCGACCTTCGACGCCCACCGGCACAAGGTGCTCGCCACGCTGCGGGCCGACGGCGCACCGAGGGTGAGCGGCATCGAGATGCAGTTCGTGCTGGGCGAGCCCTGGCTGGCGGGCATGCCGCAGTCGGTGAAGTTCGCCGACCTGCGCCGCGACCCACGCTTCGCCCTGCACAGCGGCAGCGACGAGCCGGACACCTTCACCGCCGACGCGAAGCTCTCCGGTCGGGCGACCGAGGTGACCGACGCCGACGAGTGGCAGCGCTACACCGCTGCGGCCGGGGTCCCCGACGGCCCGGGCAGCTTCGAGCTGTTCCGCGTCGACCTGGAGCAGGTGGTGCTCACCGCGCTCAACGACGAGAAGACGGCGCTGGTCATCTCGTCGTGGCGGGCCGGCCGCGGGCTGACCCGCACCGAGCGGACCTGACGGGTTCCACGTGGAACGGGTGACGGACGTCAGTGGACCGGGCGGGGGCCTGCGGACGAGACTGGAGCCCCCGGAACAGGAAGGTCACCGATGCCCGACCCGCACCTGCGCGCCGCCGACGCCGACCGCGCGGCTGTCGCCGCCCAACTGGGCGAGCACATGGCCGCCGGCCGGCTGAGGGTGGACGAGTACGACGACCGGCTGGCCCGCGCCTACGCCGCCCGCACGTACGGCGAGCTGGCCGAGCTCACGGCCGACCTGCCGGCACCGGTCGCGCGCCGCACCGAGCCCGCCGCTCCGGCATCTGCGCCGACGGGGCACGGCATCAGCCACGCCGGCTCGTGGGGCGGCTGGTCCGGCGGGCCGTCGAAGGCGGCGGCGTGGCGCAACTGGCTGGCGACCGCCGTCATCGTGCTGACCGTGTGGCTGGCCACCTCGATCGGCTCGGGCGAGCTGCTGTACCCGTGGCCGATCTGGGTCATCGGCCCGTGGGGTGCGGTCCTGCTCGCGCAGACGATCACCAGCAACCGCCGGGACGCCGGGGACGACCGCCCCCGGCTCCCCTGAGCGCCACCGTCCACCGGTCCACAGACGCGACGCGGCCCCGGGGTCATGGACCCCGGGGCCGCGTCGTCGTGCCGGTGGGCAAGGGGGGAGTTGAACCCCCACGTCCTCTCGGACACACGGACCTGAACCGTGCGCGTCTGCCATTCCGCCACTTGCCCTGGCGAGGAAGAACCCTAGCAGCACGTCCGGGGACACCCGAGGAGGGGGGCACCCGGACCCCGCACGGACGCGGCGCGTCCGGGGCGTCGGACGGTCACTGGCCGGTCCGGGGCCGCGCACCCGGCTACGATCAACGGTGGCAGATCGGACGTCCGGGCGAGCGCAAGGGAGCGACTGTGGGTGTGCTGCAGCGCTTCGAGCGACGGCTGGAGGGGATGGTCGGGCTGGCCTTCGCCCGGCTCTTCAAGGGCAAGGTGCACCCCGCGGAGATCGCCAAGGCCCTGACCCGTGAGGCCGACGAGCAGCGCTCGGTCATGGGCGAGGGCCGGGTGCTGGCGCCCAACGTCTACGACGTCCGGCTCGGCCCCACCGACTACGACCACCTCGCCGAGTGGTCCGAGCAGCTGGCCGCCCAGCTCGCCGACATGGTCTCCGAGCACATCGACGCCGAGGGCTACCAGGTCTTCGACGCCGTCCAGGTGCGGCTCGAGCGCGACGACGCGCTGCCCACCGGGGTCTTCGAGGTCAGCTCGCACGTGGCCGACCCGGCACGCGGCAGCACCCGTGCCGACGACGTCCCGGCGCCCCTGCCCACCGGCGGCGTCCCGCCGCTGCCCCCGCTGCAGGGCCGGATGGCCACCGACACCGGCCGGCAGCAGCCGTCCTCGGTGGTCGGGCGGGCCGGCTCCCGGCCGGGCGTCACCCACGTCCTGCTGGTCGACGGCCCGGGCACCCGGCACGAGCTGACCACCGGGCGCAACGTCATCGGCCGCGGCACCGACGCCGACATCCGACTGCCGGACACCGGGGTGAGCCGCAAGCACGTCGACGTCGTGCTCGACGGGGCCACCGCGATCGCCGAGGACCTCGGCTCGACCAACGGCACCCTGGTCAACGGCCGCCGCATCACCCGGCAGCCGCTGTCCGACGGTGACGTGATCCGCATCGGTCACTCCGTGCTGGTGTACCGGCAGGACGGCGCGTGAAGCAGGTTCTGCGATGACGGCCGAGATCGTGCTGCAGATCTTCCGCTTCGGCTTCCTGCTGCTGCTGTGGCTGTTCATCTTCGCCGCCTTCCGCGTCGTCCGCGCCGACCTGTTCGGTGGCCGGGCCGGGCGGGTGGCGTCGGTGCCCCCGCGCGCGGCCACCGGCAAGCAGAAGAAGAACCGCGGGCCCAAGACGCTGGTGGTCACCGCGGGGCCGCTCACCGGCACCAAGATCACGCTGGGTGACCAGCCGATCCTCATCGGCCGGGCCGACGACTCCACGCTCGTGCTCACCGACGACTTCGCCAGCTCCCGCCACGCCCGGCTCACCAACCGCGGCGGCCAGTGGTACGTCGAGGACCTCGGCTCCACCAACGGCACCTACCTCGACCAGCAGCGCGTGCAGGGCCCGCTGCTGGTCGCCCCCGGTCAGCCGATCCGCATCGGCCAGACGGCCCTGGAGCTGCGTTCATGACCCTCGTGCTGCGCTACGCGGCCCGGTCCGACCGCGGCCTGGTCCGCGGCAACAACCAGGACTCGGTGTACGCCGGCCCGCGGCTGCTGGCCGTCGCCGACGGCATGGGTGGCCACGCCGCCGGCGACGTCGCCAGCAAGGTGGTCATCGCCGCCCTGGAGCACCTGGACGACGACGCGCCGTCCGGCGACATGCTGCAGGCGATGCGCGAGGCCGTCTTCGACGGCAGCGAGCACCTGCGCGAGGTGATCCGCGAGTCCCCGCAGCTGGAGGGCATGGGGACGACGCTGACCGCCGTCCTGTTCGCCGGTGGCCGGCTGGCCCTGTGCCACATCGGCGACTCCCGCGCCTACCTGCTGCGCGACGGCGTCCTCACCCAGATCACCCACGACGACACGTTCGTGCAGACGCTGATCGACGACGGCCGGATCACGCCGGAGGAGGCCAACCACCACCCCCAGCGCTCGCTGCTGCTGCGCGCGCTGAACGGGCAGGAGGTCGACCCCTACCTGTCGATGCGGGAGGCGCGCGCCGGCGACCGCTACCTGCTGTGCTCCGACGGCCTGTCCGGCGTGGTGAGCGAGGAGACCCTCGCCGCCGCCCTGCAGGACCCGGACCCGCAGGCCACCGCCGACCGGCTCATCGAGCTCGCCCTGCGCAGCGGCGGCCCGGACAACATCACCGTCATCGTCGCCGACGTCGTCGAGGACGGCGGGCACGGCACCGCGCCGGTGGACCCCGTGGTCGACGGTGCCGCCGGCGACAACATCGGCCAGCGCGAGGTCGACCCCCGCTCGGCGGCCGGCCGGGCCGCCCTCGCCGACCCGCCCCCGACGCCCCCGCCGCCGTCCGGTGCGGGCGCCAGCGCCGTCGCCGCCCCGCCGCCCGGGCGCCGTCGGCGCCGGCTGCTGTGGGGCCTGGGAGCGCTGCTGCTCGCGGCCGCCCTCGCGGTGGGCGCCTACCTGTGGGTGCTGTCGAACTGGTTCGTCGGCGTCGAGGACACCTCCGCCGGCGAGCGGGTCACCGTCTTCCGCGGCATCGACACCGCCCTGCTGGGCGTCGAGCTCAACCGGGTGGCCGACGTGACAGACCTGGCCGTCGGCGACCTCACCCAGGCCGACGCGAGCAAGGTGCGCCGGGGCATCGACGCCACCGACGGCGACCACGCCGACCGGATCGTCGCCATGCTGCGCGCCCAGCGCCTGCCCGTGTGCCCGAGCGCGGACGACGACGGCAGCGCGCGGTCCCTGCCGTCGTCCTCGCCCACCGCCACTCCGACCCCGGCTCCCGACGGCGTCCCGGCACCCGGCGGGCTCGTGCCGCCGACGGTCCCGGCGGAGACGACCTCCGAGGCCACCGCGTCCGAGCGGTCGACGCCGGCGCCCGAGCCCGGAGTGGACTGCCGGGAGGCGAAGTGACGACCGGCCCGTCCACGGACCCCCGTGCGAACGCGGCGGGTGCCGCCCCGCCGACGCGGCGGAACACCGAGCTGGCGCTGCTGGCCTTCGCCGTCCTCATCACCCTCGTCGCGCAGGGCATCGTCGACCTGACCATCACCGGGTCGCTGCGCCCGGAGCTGCTCACCTTCGGCGGGTGGTTCGCCGCGCTGTGGGCGGTCGTCCACGTCGTGGTCCGCAAGCTGGCGCCCTACGCCGACCCGCTGCTGCTGCCGGCGGTGGCGCTGCTGACCGGGCTGGGGCTGTCGGTGATCCACCGGCTGGACCTCGCCGCCGAGCAGGTCGACAGCGCCACCCGCGAGGACGCCCCCGTCCAGCTGGTGTGGGCCACCCTCGGCGTCGCCCTGTTCGTCGCCGTCCTGGTCGTGCTGCGCGACCACCGGGTGCTGTCCCGGTTCGCCTACACCCTGGCCCTGGTCGGGCTGGTGCTGCTCGCGATCCCCGCGGTGCTGCCGTCGTCGCTGTCGGAGGTCAACGGCGCCAAGATCTGGATCCGGCTCGCCGGCTTCAGCATCCAGCCCGGCGAGTTCGCCAAGATCTGCCTGATCGTCTTCTTCGCCGCCTACCTGGTCGACAAGCGCGACGTGCTCGCGCTGGCCAGCCGCCGGGTGGCCGGCCTGGAGCTGCCGCGCGCCCGTGACCTCGGGCCGGTGCTGGTGGCCTGGGCGCTGTCGATCCTCGTACTGGTCTTCGAGCGCGACCTCGGCAGCTCGCTGCTGCTGTTCGGCATCTTCGTGGTGATGCTGTACGTCGCCACCGAGCGCGCCAGCTGGCTGCTCATCGGCCTCGGCCTCTTCGCCGGGGCGGCGCTGATCGCCTACCAGGTGTTCACCCACGTGCAGGCCCGCGTCGACGTCTGGCTGAGCCCCTTCGAGTACCGCGACGGCTCCGGCTACCAGCTGGTGCAGTCGCTGTTCGGGCTGGGCACCGGCGGTCTGTTCGGCGCCGGTCTCGGCGGCGGCCGCCCGGACCAGGTGCCGGTCGCCAAGAGCGACTTCATCGCCGCGGCCATCGGCGAGGAGCTCGGCCTCTTCGGCCTGGTCGCGGTGATCATCGTCTACCTGGTGCTCGTGGAGCGCGGCCTGCGCACCTCGCTGATCGTCCGCGACGCCTTCGGCAAGCTGCTCGCCGCGGGCCTGGCCTTCGCCATCGCCTGGCAGGTCTTCGTCGTCCTCGGCGGGGTGACCGGCCTGCTGCCGCTGACCGGCCTGACCACCCCGTTCCTCGCCTACGGCGGCTCCTCGCTGGTGGCCAACTTCGTGCTGGTCGCCGTCCTGGTGCGGATCAGCGACGCCGCCCGCCGTCCGGCCGCCCCCGCCGGGCCGCCGAAGCCGGCGCTGGGCGACGCGCCCACCGAGGTGGTGACGCCGTGAACGCACCCCTGCGCCGGGTCGCCATCAGCGTGCTGGTGCTGTTCACGCTGCTGATCATCAACGTGAACTACATCCAGGTGGTCCGCTCCGACGAGCTGCGCACCGACCCGGGCAACACCCGCGTGCTGTCGGAGGAGTACGACCGCGAGCGCGGCTCGATCGTCGTCGCGGGCACCGAGGTCGCCACCTCGGTGGCCACCGACGACCGGCTGACCTACCTGCGGCAGTACCCGCAGGGGGAGCTGTACGCGCCGGTCACCGGGTACTACTCGCTGGTCTACGGCAACGCGCAGACCGAGCGGTCGATGAACGAGTTCCTCGCCGGCAACGACGCGCGGCTGTTCGCCCGCCGCCTCGCCGACCTGTTCACCGGGCGCGACCCCTCCGGCGGCGACGTCGTGCTCACCCTCGACCCCGCCGTCCAGGAGGCCGCGATGGCCGGTCTGGAGGGCGTCACCGGCGCCGTCGTGGCCCTGGACCCCGGCACCGGCGCGGTGCTGGGCATGGGCAGCACGCCGACCTACGACCCGAACCAGCTCTCCAGCCACGAGCCGCAGGCCATCCGCGACTACTGGGAGCAGCTCAACGGCGCCGAGCGCGACCCGCGGCTGAACCGGGCCATCGGCGACAACTACCAGCCGGGGTCGGTGTTCAAGGTGATCGTCTCGGCGGCGGCGCTGTCGGACGGGTACACCCCCGACACGGTGATCCCGGCGCCCGACGTCATCACCCTGCCGGGCACCTCCACCGAGGTGGAGAACTTCGGCGGCTCCCGCTGCAGCAGCACCGGCGAGCAGACGCTCCTCGACGCGCTCACCGTCTCCTGCAACACCGCCTTCGTGCAGCTGGGCATCGACCTCGGCGAGGACCGCGTCCGGGAGATGGCCGAGGCGTTCGGGATGGACGGCGAGAAGCGGGAGATCCCCCTGACGGTGCAGCCCAGCACCATGGGCGACCCGGAGGACGACGCCCAGCTCGGGGTGAGCTCGATCGGCCAGCAGGACGTCCGCATGACCCCGCTGCAGGCGGCGATGATCGCCGCCGCGGTCGCCAACGACGGCACGCTGATGGCGCCGTACCTGGTCGACCAGCTGCGCGCCCCCGACCTGTCCGTCCTCGAGGAGACCGACCCGGAGGAGCTCGGCGAGCCGATCACCCCCGAGGTCGCCGACCAGCTGACCGAGATGATGGAGAGCGTCGTGGCCAACGGCTCGGGCCGGGCCGCCCGCATCTCCGGCGTGCAGGTGGCCGGCAAGACCGGCACCGCGGAGGTGTCCCCCGACGTGCCCGACCACAACTGGTTCATCGGGTTCGCCCCGGCCGAGGACCCGCAGATCGCCGTCGCGGTCTTCGTGGCCAACGGCGGGGGTACGGGTGGGGACGTGTCCGCGCCGATCGCCCGTGAGGTCATGCAGGCCTACCTGGACGGGCAGGGCGGCTGATGGCCCTGTCCACCGGCACGATCCTCGCCGGCCGCTACGAGATCACCGCCCCGATCGCCACCGGCGGCATGGGCGAGGTGTGGCGCGCCCGCGACCGCGTGCTCGACCGCGTCGTCGCCGCCAAGGTGCTGCGCAGCGAGTTCACCGGCGACCCCAGCTTCGTGGCCCGGTTCCGCAACGAGGCGCGGCACACCGCGGCGCTCAGCCACCCGAACATCGCCTCGGTCTACGACTACGGCGAGACCGAGGACGACCGCGGCGGCCAGCTCGCGTTCCTCGTCATGGAGCTGGTCGAGGGCAAGCCGCTGGTGACGATCCTCCACGAGGAGGGCAAGCTCCCGGTCGACTGGACGCTGCACGTGCTGGGGCAGTCCGCCGACGGGCTGTCGGCGGCGCACAAGGCCGGCGTCGTGCACCGCGACATCAAGCCGGGCAACCTCATCGTGCGGCCCGACGGCGTGGTGAAGCTGACCGACTTCGGCATCGCCCGCGCCCGCGACGCCACACCCCTGACC
The DNA here is from genome assembly GCF_054050635.1 of Geodermatophilus sp. SYSU D00079. NCBI lineage: Bacteria > Bacillati > Actinomycetota > Actinomycetes > Geodermatophilales > Geodermatophilaceae > Geodermatophilus > Geodermatophilus sp. SYSU D00079. Next base: position 113,958 of record NZ_JBJGZS010000011.1, read on the forward strand.
CGCACCGGCATGGTGGTCGGCACCGCCCAGTACCTCTCCCCCGAGCAGGCGCAGGGCTTCGAGGTCACCGCCGCCTCCGACGTCTACTCCCTCGGCGTCGTCGGCTACGAGTGCCTGACCGGGGGGCGGCCCTTCGACGGCACCTCGCAGGTGGCCGTGGCACTGGCGCACATCAACCGCCCCCCGCCGCCGCTGCCGGGCAACGTGCCGGCCCCCGTGCGGCTGCTCATCGAGCGGGCCCTGGCCAAGGACCCCGCCGACCGGTTCGCCGACGGCGGCGCGTTCGCCGCTGCGGTCCGCTCGGTGGCCGCCGGGAACGGCCTGTCGGCCGCCCCGACGACCGGCGGTCGCGCCACGGCGGCCCCGGTGCGCCCGAGCCCCACCCCCGCCGCCCCGGCGGAGCCGGCGACGGCCCGGACCGAGCTGGTCACCGACATCTCCGACAGCCGCACCCAGGTGCTGGGTGCGGCCTCCGCCGGCGGCACCGGCGGCCCGAGGACGGGGACGGGCACCGGGACGGGCACCGGCTCGGGGCCGGGCACCATGCCCCCGCTGCGCCGGCCGGCCGGGGACGACGAGAGCTGGGACGGGCCCCGGCACGCCGAGCCGTCCCGCGGCCGCAACCGGTGGGTGTGGCTGGTCGCCGGGCTGCTGCTGCTCGCCCTGCTGGGCGGCGGCACGTGGTTCCTGCTCTCCGGCGACCGCGAGCCCTCGGCCGGCGGTCAGCAGGAGACCAGCGCACCGGCCACCAGCACCACCACCGCGGCGGCCGGCACGTTCACCGTCGACACCGACGCGTTCATCGGGCAGAACGTCGACGAGGTCGAGGAGTACCTGGTCGGCAACGGCCTGCAGGTCAGCCAGCGAGAGGCCAACGCCGCGCAGGTCACCGCGCCGGGCCGGGCCTTCGACGCGCGCGACGTCGTCGCCTCCGACCCCGCCAACGAGGCCGTGCCCCTGGGCACCGTCGTCACGCTGTACTACGCGCCCGAGGACCACACCCCCGACGACGGCAGCGACGAGAGCCCGGCCGACGACGGGGAGGCCCCGGCCCAGCCCACGACGGCGACCGCGACCACGACGCCGTCGGTCCCCGGCCGGACGACCACCCCGCCCGGCAACAGCCAGGGCAACGACCCGGGCGGGGACCGCGGTGACGACGAGGAGTCCGACGACACCCCGACGCCGACGCGCACGACGACCGCCACCCCCACCCCCACGGCCACCACGGTGCCCGGGGCGCCGGCCCCCGAGCCGGAGCCGCCCCTCCCCGGGGAGCCGGCGCCCGAGAACCCCCAGGCGGGTCAGCAGGCACCGGGTGCGGCCGAGTGATCCCGCAGCCCCGCGTCGCCCCGGCCGGTACCGCCCGAGCGGTTAGGCTCCCCGCCGGCCCCGCGGTCCGCCGCCGTTCCCCGCGCCCCGCTCCCGTCCGGACGCAGGACCGCACCGCCCGAGAGGACCCCCGATGACCACGCCGCAGGTGCTCGGAGAGCGCTACGAGATCGGCGGGGTGCTCGGCCGCGGGGGCATGGCCGAGGTGCACCGGGGCCGCGACCTGCGGCTGGGGCGCGAGGTCGCGGTCAAGGTGCTGCGCAGCGACCTGGCCCGCGACCCGTCCTTCCAGGTGCGCTTCCGGCGGGAGGCCCAGGCCGCGGCGTCGCTGAACCACCCGGCGATCGTCGCGGTCTACGACACCGGCGAGGACCGCTCGGCCAGCGGCGCCACCCCCTACATCGTCATGGAGTACGTCGAGGGCCAGACCCTGCGCGACGTGCTGCGCAGCGAGGGCGTGCTGCCCCCGGAGCGGGCCATGAGTCTGGCCGCCGACATCTGCGGGGCGCTGGACTTCAGCCACCGCAACGGCATCGTGCACCGGGACGTGAAGCCCGGGAACGTGATGATCACGCCGCAGGGCTCGGTGAAGGTCATGGACTTCGGCATCGCCCGCGCGGTCTCGGACTCCGCGGCCACGATGACCTCGACCGCCGCGGTCATCGGGACCGCCCAGTACCTCTCCCCCGAGCAGGCGCGGGGTGAGGGCGTCGACGCCCGCTCCGACGTCTACTCGGTGGGCTGCCTGCTCTACGAGCTGGTCACCGGCGCGCCGCCGTTCACCGGCGACTCCCCCGTGGCGGTCGCCTACCAGCACGTGCGGGAGGACCCCCGCCTGCCGTCGTCGATCAACCCGGCGATCCCGCCGGAACTGGACGCGATCCTGCTCAAGGCGATGAGCAAGAACCCGGCCAACCGCTACCAGTCGGCCGCAGACATGCGCAACGACCTGCTGCGGGCCCTGGCCGGGCAGCGGGTCGAGGCGACGCCGGTCATGAACGACGCCGAGAAGACCACCATCCTCGGCGCGGCCCCCGGTCACCACGGTGGGGACTGGGACGAGGAGGACGACGAGACCGCCCGCAGGCGCAGGCGCACGCGGGTGCTCCTCGCCGTCGTCGCCGCCGTCCTGCTGCTCGGGGGTGTCATCACCGCCGCCCTGCTGCTCGACGCGGGCGGCGACGAGGAGACGCCGGCCGTCCAGCAGGTCGCGGTGCCTGCCCTGGTCGACCTGCCGCAGGCCGACGCGGAGGCCGCGATCACCGGCGCCGGCCTGGTCGTGGGCGACGTGACGACCGAGGTCACCGACGACGAGGACCGGGTGGGCACCGTCCTCTCCAGCACCCCCGCCGGCGGCGTGCAGGTCGACGAGGGCAGCGAGGTCGACCTCGTCGTGGGCGCCGAGCCCGACAGCATCGCCGTCCCGCCGGTGGTCAACCTGGACGAGGACGACGCGCGGACCGCCCTGGAGAACGCCGGTTTCACGGGGAACATCAACCGGGACTCGGTGGACTCCCTCGAGGCGGAGGGCACCGTCGTCGCCGTCGACCCCGAGCAGGGCAGCCGGGTGTCGCCGGACACCACGATCACGCTGTCGGTGTCCGACGGGACCGCCGAGGTGCGCGACGTGGTGGGCCAGCAGCAGGAGGCCGCCACCCAGGCCCTGCGCGACGACGGGTTCACCGACGTCCGGGTGGAGCAGGCCGAGGACGACCAGCCCGCGGGCACCGTCGTCGCCATGTCGCCCGCCGGCGGCACCCAGGCCGGCGCCGACACCCCGATCACGCTGCGGGTCTCCAGCGGTCCGCAGGAGCCCGAGACTGTCACCGTGCCGAACGTCGTCGACCAGCCGCAGGCCGCGGCCACCAGCACCCTGCAGGGGCTGGGTCTGGTCGTGACCGTCGTCCAGCAGGACAGCGACCAGGCCGACGTCGGCGTCGTGCTCGCCCAGAGCCCCTCGGCGAACGCCGAGGTGCAGCCGGGCTCGACGGTGACCATCACCGTGGGCCGGGCGCCCCAGGGCGGCGGCACCGGCGGCGGTGGCGGTGGCGGCGGCGGTGGTGGCGGCGGCGCCGCACCGGCGGACTAGCGGCGACGCGCACCGGCTCCTGCGACGACGAAGGGTCCCTCCCCGGGCGGGGAGGGACCCTTCGTCGTCGGGCGGTTCAGGCGGGCGTGGCGACCGTCGTGAGCCGGCGGGCGGCCGCGGTGGCCGCCTCGACCGCGGCGGGGTCGGGGGCCAGGCCGCAGGACTCCAGCCACGTCGCGAGCATCCGGTGCCCGCCCTCGGTGAGCACCGACTCCGGGTGGAACTGCACGCCCTCGATGGGCAGCTCCCGGTGCCGCAGGGCCATGACGATCCCGGACGGCGTCTCCCCGGTCACCTCCAGCTCGTCGGGCACGGTGCCGCGCTCGACGGCCAGCGAGTGGTAGCGGGTGGCGGTGAACGGCGAGGGCAGCCCGGCGAGGACGCCGACACCGGCGTGCACCACCTGGCTGGTCTTGCCGTGCAGCAGCTCCGGTGCCCGCACCACCTCGGCGCCGAAGGCCTCGGCGATCGCCTGGTGGCCCAGGCACACCCCCAGGACGGGCGTGCCGGCGTCCGCGGCGGCCCGCACCATGGGCACGGTCACCCCGGCGGCCGACGGCGTCCCGGGGCCCGGGGACAGCAGCACCCCGGCGACGTCGAGGTCGGCGAGCTCGTCGACGGTGACGGCGTCGTTGCGGCGGACGATGCACCGCACGCCCAGCTGTCCCAGGTACTGGACCAGGTTGTAGACGAAGCTGTCGAAGTTGTCGACGACGAGGACGGGGCGGCTCACGCTCCCTGTGTACACGGCGCGGCCGTCAGTCGTCAGCAACGGTGGCGTGCTCCATGTCCAGCGGTCCCTCGTACGGCGGCACCGTCAGCGACGGGCGGTCGCGGACGTCGAAGCCGAGCCCGAAGTCCTCCACCGCCTGCTGGAACACCGCCACCTGCGGCGAGGCGGCCAGCTGGGCGCGGATCGCGGCGGTGTCCCCGACCGCGGTGACCACGAACGGCGGCGAGTAGGTGCGCCCCTCGAGGAGCAGCACGTTGCCGACGCAGCGGACCGCGCTGGTGGCGATCAGCCGCCGGTCCATGATCGCGACCGCGTCGGCGCCGGCGGCCCACACCGCGTTCACCACCGCCTGCACGTCGGACTGGTGGATGACCACGTCGTCGGGGCGGGCGCCGATGGGCAGCGAGCCGTCCGGCCGGCGGGGGGCGTCGTCCAGGACGATCTCCACGCCGCGGCCGGTGAGCGCCACCAGGCCGGCCGACAGCTCCGCGCCGGCGTCCTGCACCTGGGCGGCGGCCACCGCGCCGTCCCGGGAGGCCGCCTGGTCGGTCAGCGCCTGGGTCTGCTCGCGCAGGGCCGCCAGCTGCTCCTGCTGGGTGCGCAGGACCTCCTCGCGCGCCGCGATGAGCGCCGACAGCTCGGTGACCTCCCCGCCGCGCAGGTCGGTGCCGTCGGCGGTCTGGCTGGAGGTGGCGAAGAGCAGCCCGGCGAGCAGCGCCACCACGGGCACCAGCGCCGCCCACGCGGCGCCACGACGGGCACCCGGACGGGTCAGGGTGCGGGCTCCGGCCACGTCCGCAGCTTAGGCTGGAGTTCTGTCACGGCCGGCAGCGACGATCCGGCCCCGGAGGGAGTCCGCACGGTGCCCAAGTCCAAGGTGCGCAAGAAGTCGGCCTACACGCCGCCACAGGGCACGCTGCAGGCCGGGACGCCGGCCGCGCGGGCCGTCCAGCCCAGCCCGCGCTGGTACGCGCCGCTCATGGTCGCCCTCATGGTGCTCGGCCTGCTGTGGATCGTCGTCTTCTACGTCGCCGGCGACCGGATCGGGGTCATGAACAGCATCGGGCCGTGGAACTTCGCCATCGGCTTCGGCCTGATGGTCGCCGGCCTGGTCATGTCGATGCGCTGGCGCTGACGCAGGCCCCGTCCACGGCCCTCGTCCCCACCCGGGGACGGGGGCCGTTGTCGTGTGACCGAGTGGATACCCACCGTGTTGTCCACAGGAGGCGCTGTGCACAGCCGATCGCTGCGTCCACAGGTCGACAAAGCGCGATACCCCCAGAGTTGTCCACCGTGTGTGGAGAACGGGTGTTCGACCAGACTCCGCTGACCTGCGGTTTTCCCACGGGTGAGGCGCATGTGACAGGGAGGGCACCGGAGTAACTACATGCCTGTGACTCCGTCCCCAGCTGTGCACACGACTGTGGACGAATCGACTTGGCGGCAGGCACGGTCCGGCGGCCGGACTCCGCACCTACCCGGTCCCGACGACGCCGACACGCGGCCTGACCACGGCGGATGCACCGACGTCCCCGAGTGTCCACACCGACGACGACGGCCCCCGGTCCGCGAGGGACCGGGGGCCGTCGTCGGTGGCCTGTGGACGACGCGTCGATCAGTCGACCAGCTCGAGGATGGTCGCGTTCGCCATCCCGCCGCCCTCGCACATGGTCTGCAGGCCGTAGCGGGTGCCCGTGGCCAGCATGCTGTGGACGAGCGTGGTCATGATGCGGGCGCCGGAGCCGCCCAGCGGGTGGCCGAGCGCGATGGCGCCACCCCGCGGGTTGACCCGGTCCAGGTCGGCGCCGGTCTCCACCTGCCAGGCCAGCGGCACGGGCGCGAAGGCCTCGTTCACCTCGAACAGGCCGATGTCGTCGACCGACAGCCCGGAGCGCTGCAGCACCTTGTGGGTGGCCGGGATGGGCGCGGTCAGCATGATGACGGGGTCGTCACCGGCCATGACGGTGGTGTGCACGCGCACCAGCGGGCGCAGGCCGAGCTCGCGGGCCTTCTCCGAGGTGGTCACCAGCAGCGCGGCGGAACCGTCGGAGATCTGGCTGGCGTTGCCGGCGCTGATCACACCGTCGGCCTTGAACGGGGTCTTCAGCGACGCCAGCTTCTCCAGCGTCCCCCCGGGCCGCACGCCCTCGTCGGCCCGCACCACGGTGCCGTCGGGGGTGGTGACCGGCGCGATCTCCTCGTCGAAGGCGCCGTCGGCCTGGGCCTTGGCGGCCTTCTCGTGCGAGGCGAGGGAGAACTCGTCGAGCTGGGTGCGGGAGAAGCCCCACCGCTCGGCGATCATCTCGGCGCCGACGCCCTGGTTGGGGGCCACGCCGTAGCGCTCCATGAAGCGCGGGCCGAGGGGGCGCCCGGCCGAGCCGTCGCCCACCGAGGACCCCATCGGCACCCGGCTCATCGACTCCACGCCACCGGCGACGACGACGTCGGCCTGGCCGCTGACCACGCTGGCCGCCGCGAAGGCGACCGCCTGCTGCGAGGAGCCGCACTGCCGGTCGATGGTCGTGCCGGGCACCGTCTCGGGCCAGCCCGCGGCCAGCGCGGCGTTGCGGGCCACGTTGTACGTCTGCTCGCCGATCTGGCTCACACAGCCCCAGATGACGTCGTCGACCACCGCCGGGTCGATGCCGCTGCGCTCCACCAGCGCCTCGAGCACGTGGGCGGAGAGGTCGACGGCGTGCACACCGGACAACCCCCCGCCCCGCTTGCCCACCGGGGTCCGCACGGCGGCACAGATGACGGCATCTCGCATGACCACTCCTCGTCCAGTCGGCGGCCTCCCGCCGTCCCTGGCCGATGTTAGGACGTCCGAGCATCTGCACCCCAGGGGCGGCTGGGAGGCTGGACGCCGTGGAGTGGTCGGCCCCCCGGGCGCAGACGGGAGCCCTCGCGGCCGGTGGCGTCGTCCTGGCGCTGGTCGCGGTCGTGCTCGACCCGGCCGGGCGGGTGCTCGTCGGTGGGGCCGCGCTGCTGCTGCTCGTGCTGGCCGCGCGGGACCTGCTGCTGCGGCCGCGGCTGTCGGCCGGCCTCGCGGGCGTCGCCGTCCGCACCCTGACCGGCACGGTGACGCTGCCGTGGTCCCGGCTGCGCGTCCGGGTGCGCGAGACCCGGCGGCTCGGCGTCCGCTCCCGGCTGCTGGAGCTGGACGCCGAGCCGGGCGGGAACGACGACGGCGTCCTGGTGCTGCTGGGCCGCCGCGACCTCGGCGCCGACCCGGAGGACGTCGCGCGGGCGCTGCTGGCCTGGTCGTCCCGCTAACCCAGGACGACGAGCGTCGGCACGGTCAGGGCCACCACGACGAGGGCCGCGGTCAGGAGCATGAGGCCGAGCACCTGCAGCTCCGTGCGCCGCCGGGCCAGGACCACCAGGCCGGTGGCGGCGAACCCGGCGACCAGCCCGCCGAGGTGGCCGAGCAGCGAGACGCCGGGCAGGAAGCTGATGACCACGTTGATCGCCAGCAGCGTGAGCAGGCCCCGCAGGTCCTGCCGGCGGGCGATCATCACGACCGCGAGGCCGCCCAGCAGCCCGTAGATGGCCGCCGAGGCGCCGGCGACCGCGCGCCCCGGGTCGCCGAACAGCTGCAGCGCCACCGCCCCGCCGAGCAGCGAGACCAGGTACACGACGAGGTAGCGCCAGCGGCCCAGCTGCCGCTCCAGCTCGGAGCCGAACACCAGCAGCGCGAGCATGTTGAGCACCAGGTGCACGAGCCCGATGTGCAGGAAGGCCGCGGTGAGCAGCCGCCAGTCCTCCCCCAGCTCGACCAGGATCGGGATCTGCGCCAGCCGCGCGAACAGCGGCGAGAAGTGGTTGTCGAGGGGGTTGGCCCCGGCCAGGCCCGCGGAAACCGCCGTCGCGACGAACATGGCGACGTTGAGCCCGATGAGGCTCACGGTGACCAGGCCGAACCGGCTGCTCGCCCGGCGCAGCAGCGGCGCCTGGCGCGGCCGGCGCACGTCGGCCTGGCCGTCGCGCACGCACTGGGGGCACTGGAACCCGACGGAGGCCGGGGTCATGCACTCCGGGCAGATCGGCCGTCCGCACCGCGTGCAGGAGATGCGGGTCGGCCGGTCGGGGTGCCGGTAGCAGGTGGTCGTCGGGGGCGCCGGCTGCGGCCGGCCGGCGCCCCCGTCGTCGGGGCCGGTGGTCAGCTGCGCTGCACCTCGACCGACTCCAGGACGACGTCCTCGACCGGCCGGTCACCGCGGGCGGTGGGCACCTTGGCGATGCGGTCGACGACGTCGCGGCTGGCCTGGTCGGCCACCTCGCCGAAGATCGTGTGCTTGCCGGTCAGCCAGGTGGTCGGGGCGACCGTGATGAAGAACTGCGAGCCGTTGGTGCCCGGGCCGGCGTTGGCCATGGCCAGCAGGTACGGCTTGGTGAAGGCCAGCTCCGGGTGGATCTCGTCGCCGAACTTGTAGCCGGGGCCACCGATGCCCTGACCCAGCGGGTCCCCGCCCTGGATCATGAAGCCGTCGATGATCCGGTGGAAGACCGTGCCGTCGTAGAGGCGGTCGGTGGTCTTCTCGCGGGTCTGCGGGTGGGTCCACTCCCGGCGGCCCTCGGCGAGGTCGGCGAAGTTCGCGACCGTCTTGGGGGCGTGGTCGGGGAACAGGTCCACGGTGATGTCGCCGTGGTTGGTGTGCAGCACGGCGCGGCGTGCGGGAGTCGATTCGGTCACGACGTCCACTCTCCCACTGGTCCGCTCCCCGCGGCCCGCGGGGAGCGGACTGCGGCCCCGTGCGGGGTCCGCCGCGAGCCCGCGGGCGGAGGGAGCAGGGGGCACGGGCCCTCCTACATGCGCAGCACCTCGGCGACGTCGAGGTTGCGGAAGGACGCCTCACCCTCGGTCGCCTCCTGCATCCGCTTGGCGAACTCGGCGGTCACCGGGTGCTCGGAGTTCCGCATCGCCGAGGCGTGGTCGGGGAAGGCCACGATCTCGACGTAGGTGTCGAGCCGGTCGCGGTCGGCGGCGACCACGCCCCAGCGGGCGGTCGTCTCGCGGCCCATGCGCTCGCGCCACTCCTCGGCGAGCCGGCGGAACTCGCCCAGGCCACGGGCGCGGAACTCGATGAGCTGGAGGAAGGAGCCCTGCTCGACCAGCAGGGCCTCCTCGTCGCGGAGGGCCGCCCGCAGCCCGTCACGCAGCTCGGGGCCGTCGGTGTGCCCGTGCGCAGCGACCGCGTGGGCCGCCGCGATCTCGAGGACCTCGTCCTCCTCGCCGGAGATCTGGACGGTGCAGTTGCGCTCGCTCGGCATCGTCCGGCAGTCCATGGTCTTCCGTGCCATGGCTCCTCCTCACTCCAGAGCCGTGGCCCGCCCGGCCGGTGGGCCAGCGGCGGCCCCGACGGTGACCCTCGGGCGTCCCGGCGTCCAGTGGCGGAGGTCCCTACGCCGACCGGCGGCGGGACGGGTGGGTGCGACCGACCGCCACCGCCGAGCAGGGCGGGGGTGCCGTCCCCCGAGGGGAGGTCGGGCCGGTCGGGGTGGCCGGGGAGTGGAGACGAGGGGAATCGAACCCCTAACCCCCGCCTTGCAAAGGCGGTGCTCTGCCAATTGAGCTACGTCCCCGGGACGGGGCGGGTGCCCCGGTGGGTCAGCGTGCGGTGGGGGTGCTGACCGCCTGCGGGCCCCGGGTCGCCTCGGCCCACAGGTCGGCCTCGGTCCGGCCGGCGGACCGCTTGCGGACGAGGGCCAGGGCCGCTGCCCCGGCTGCCGCCAGAGCCAGCTTCTTCAGCACGCGGTGTACCTCCTCGACGGGAGTTCCCCGGCTCCGGCCTGCGGAGCGGGCCGGCCCGTCCGGGAGGACGGGCCGGGTGGCGCGCTGGGCGCCGGGACACGGGTGGGCCTGGGAGGACTTGAACCTCCGGCCTCATCCTTATCAGGGATGCGCTCTAACCGCCTGAGCTACAGGCCCGTGGACCTCGAACAGCGTACCTGGCCCGTCCGAGGCCGTCGGAGGGGGGTCCGTCCCCCTCCGCTCAGTCCCGCTCGGACAGGGTGACCTCGAGGCCGCCGACCAGGTCCGAGCACATGTTGTAGATGAACGCCGCCACGGTGCACAGCGCGGTCATGAGCACGATGTTGATCGCGCCGATGACCGCCGCGCCGCCGAAGACGATGCCCGGGGTGATGACCTCGGTGCTGCCGTCCGCGCCGGACGCGGTGCCGAGCTGGCCGAAGAGGTCGTTGAGCGTCTCGAACACACCCAGGCCGGAGAGCACGCCGTAGAGGACGCCGACGGCGACCATCCAGATGAAGAACATCGCGATGGACAGCACCAGCGAGATCTTCAGCGCCGACCAGGTGTCGATGTGCCGCAGCTGCAGCCGGGCGCGACGGGGGCCACGGGCGGCCTTCTGCTTGCCGGGCCGGCCCGCCGACCCCGCCGCGGGGGTCCCGGTGGCGGCCGGGGCGGACGGCGCCGCGACGACACCGGTGCCGGGAGCACCCGTGGCCGGTGCCGCCGCGGCGGTGGGCTCGGCGGCCGCCGGCGGTGCGATCACGGGGGCCGGGGCGACCGGCGCGGTGCCGTCGGCCGGCGCGGTGTCGTCGGCCGGCGTCACGCGCTGGGTGCCGGTGGCGGCTGCGGGCTGGGTGGTCGTGGCCGGCGTCTCGCCGTCGGCGGCGGGCTGCTGGCCGGTCGGCGCCTTGGTCGAACCGGTGGCGCCCCCAGGCCGGGACCCGGTGCGCACCGAACCCTGCGTCCGGTCGCTCATGCGAGTCTCCCGTTCCCCAGCGGCCCTCGCCGCTCCCTCGTACCCGGGTGTCCCGGCTCGCGGCCGGGGGCGCCCGGGCGCCGGTCAGATCCGTGGTGGCGTGACCGGAGGAGGTGCGGTGTCCCGGCCCGGGGGCTCGGTCGCCGCACCTCCTCCGTCATCGTGTCCAGACTAGGCGGCGGGCTCGTCGTTGTCCGTCGTCCGCGCGATCGCCACGATCGACACGTCTTCCGGCAAGTTCATGAGCTTGACACCCATGGTGGCGCGGTCCTTGTTGTGCCGCACCCCGTTGACCGGGGTCCGGATCACCCCGCCGCCGGAAGTGATCGCGTACAGCTCGTCGCCGAGCCGCACCGAGAGGGCGCCGACGAGCGAGCCCTTGCGCGCCTTCGGGTCGGCGGTGAGCACGCCCTTCCCGCCGCGGCCCTGGTTCGGGTAGTTCTCGATGCCGGTCCGCTTGGCGAAGCCGCGCTCGGTGGCGACGAGGACGTCGACGCCCTCCTCGACCACGATCATCGACAGCAGCTGGTCGTCGGGGGCCAGTGAGATGCCGCGGACGCCCTCGGTCGCCCGCCCCATCGGCCGCAGGGCGGCGTCATCGGCCTTGAACCGGATCGACATGGCCTTGCGGGTGACCAGCAGGAGGTCCTGCTCGGGGTCGATCAGGGCGGCACCGACCAGCTCGTCGTTCTCGCGCAGGTTGATGGCGATCACGCCGCCGCTGCGCGGGGAGTCGAAGTCGGTCAGCCGGGTCTTCTTCACCTGGCCGTTCGCCGTGGCGAGCACCAGGTACGGGGCGACGCCGTAGTCCTTGATCTGCATGACCTGGGCGATCCGCTCGTCGGGCTGGAACGCCAGGATGTTGGCCACGTGCGCGCCGCGGGCGGTGCGGTTGGCCTCGGGCAGCTCGTAGGCCTTGGCCCGGTAGACCCGGCCCTTGTTGGTGAAGAACAGGATCCAGTCGTGGGTGGAGCCCACGAAGAAGTGGTCGACGATGTCGTCCTGCTTGAGGGCCGCACCCATGACGCCCTTGCCGCCGCGGCGCTGTGACCGGTAGAGGTCGCTCTTGGTCCGCTTGGCGTAGCCGGTGCGGGTGATCGTGACGACGACCTCCTCCTCGGCGATGAGGTCCTCCATGGAGACGTCACCGTCGTTGGCCACGAACTTCGTGCGCCGGTCGTCGCCGTACTTCTCCACGATCTCGGCGAGCTCGTCGTGGATGATCTGCCGCTGCCGCTCGGGCGAGTCGAGGATGGCCTGCAGTTCGGCGATGCGGGCCTCGATCTCGGCCAGCTCGTCCATGATCCGCTGCCGCTCGAGGGCGGCCAGCCGCCGCAGCTGCATGTCGAGGATCGCGGTGGCCTGGATCTCGTCGATGTCGAGGAGGTCCATGAGGCCGCCGCGGGCGGCGTCGGCCGACGGGCTGTTGCGGATCAGGGTGATGACCGCGTCGAGCTGGTCGAGGGCCTTGGCCAGACCGCGCAGGATGTGCGCGCGCTCCTCGGCCTTGCGCAGCCGGTAGCGGGTCCGCCGCTGGATGACCTCGATCTGGTGGGCGACGTAGTAGCGGATCAGCTCGTCCAGGCGCAGCGTCCGCGGGACGCCGTCGACGATGGAGAGCATGTTGCAGCCGAACGTCGTCTGCAGCTGGGTGTGCTTGTAGAGGTTGTTCAGCACCACCTTGGCCACGGCGTCGCGGCGCAGGGTGATGACCAGCCGGCGGCCGACGCGGTCGGAGGACTCGTCGGCGATCTCGCTGATGCCCTGCAGCCGGCCGTCCTTGACCGCCTCGGCGATCGCCTCGGCCAGGTTGTCCGGGTTGACCTGGTAGGGCAGCTCGGTGACGACCAGCTGGACCCGGCCCTTGGCGTCCTCCTCGACGGTGACGACGGCGCGCATGCGCACCGAGCCCCGGCCGGTGCGGTAGGCGTCCTCGATGCCCTCCCGGCCGACGATGAGCCCGGCGGTCGGGAAGTCGGGGCCGGGGATGCGCTGCATGCAGGCGGTGAGCGCCTCCTCCGGCTCGGCGTCCGGGTTCTCCAGCATCCAGAACACCGCCGCGGCGACCTCGCGGAGGTTGTGCGGGGGCATGTTGGTGGCCATGCCGACCGCGATGCCGGCGGAGCCGTTGATCAGCAGGTTGGGGATGCGCCCGGGCAGGACCAGCGGCTCCTGGTTCTTGCCGTCGTAGTTCGGCTGGAAGTCGACGGTCTCCTCGTCGATGTTGGCCAGCATCTCCATGGCCAGCGGGGTCAGCCGGGCCTCGGTGTACCGCATGGCCGCGGCCGGGTCGTTGCCCGGCGAGCCGAAGTTGCCCTGCCCGTCCACCAGCGGGTAGCGCATCGCCCAGGGCTGGGCCAGCCGGACCAGGGCGTCGTAGATGGAGCTGTCGCCGTGCGGGTGGTAGTTACCCATGACCTCACCGACGACGCGGGCGCACTTGACGTAGCCGCGGTCGGGGCGGAAGCCCTGGTCGAACATGGCGAACAGCACGCGCCGGTGCACGGGCTTGAGGCCGTCGCGGACCTCCGGCAGCGCGCGGCCGACGATGACCGACATCGCGTAGTCGATGTAGCTGCGCTGCATCTCCTGCTGGAGGTCGACCGGCTCGACGCGGTCGCGGGCAGGGGTCTCGGTCACGGTTCAGGTCTCTCCGGTTCGGTGGACGGTGTCGCAGGACGCGGCCCCCTCGCGGGGACCCGCGTCGAGCGGAGCGAGGCGAGGGGGTCCGTCTAGACGTCCAGGAAGCGGACGTCCTTGGCGTTGCGGGTGATGAAGCTGCGGCGGGCCTCGACGTCCTCGCCCATGAGCACGCTGAACAGCTCGTCGGCGGTGGCGGCGTCCTCGAGGGTGACCTGCAGCAGGATGCGCGTCTCCGGGTTCATCGTGGTGTCCCAGAGCTCGGTCGCGTTCATCTCCCCGAGGCCCTTGAAGCGCTGGATCGCGTCGTCCTTGGGCAGCTTGCGGCCGGCCTCGGCGCCGGCCTTGAGGACGGCGTCGCGCTCCTTGTCGGTGTAGACGTACTCGTCACCGATCTTGCCGCCCCACTTGATCTTGTACAGCGGCGGCTGGGCCAGGTAGACGTAGCCGGCCTCGACCAGCGGCCGCATGAAGCGGAACAGCAGCGTCAGCAGCAGGGTGCGGATGTGCTGGCCGTCGACGTCGGCGTCGGCCATCAGCACGATCTTGTGGTACCGGAGCTTCGAGACGTCGAACTCGTCGTGGATGCCGGTACCGAAGGCGGTGATCATCGACTGGACCTCGGTGTTCTTGAGGACCCGGTCGATGCGCGCCTTCTCGACGTTGATGATCTTCCCGCGGATGGGCAGGATCGCCTGGAACATCGAGTCGCGGCCGGACTTCGCCGACCCACCGGCGGAGTCACCCTCGACGATGTAGATCTCCGAGGCCCGCGGGTCGGTGGAGCGGCAGTCGGCCAGCTTGCCGGGCAGCGAGTTGTTGCTCAGCAGGTTCTTGCGGGCCAGCTTGCGGGCGTCCTGCGCGGCACGCCGGGCCCGGGCCGCCGAGGCCGCCTTGTTGATGATCGTCTTGGCCTCGGTCGGGTTGGCCTCGAACCAGTGCGCGATCTGCTCGTTGCAGATCCTCTGGACGAAGCCCTTGACCTCGGTGTTGCCGAGCTTGGTCTTCGTCTGGCCCTCGAACTGCGGGTCGCCGAGCTTCACCGAGACGATCGCGGCCAGGCCCTCGCGGATGTCCTCACCCGTGAGCTTCTCGTCCTTGGCCTTGAAGAGCTTCTTGTCCTCGGCGTAGCGGTTGACGACGGAGGTCAGCGCGGTGCGGAAGCCCTCCTCGTGGGTGCCGCCCTCGTGGGTGTTGATCGTGTTGGCGAAGGAGTAGACCGACTCGGAGTACGCGTCGGACCACTGCATGGCCACCTCGACGCTCATCCGCATGTCGTTCTTGCCGGTGCCCTCGGCGCCGAAGCTGATGATCGAGCGGTGGATCGGGGACTTCTTGACGTTGATGTGCTTGACGTAGTCCTCGAGGCCGCCGTCGTAGCGGTAGGTGATCTCCGTGGCCTCGAACGCCTCGGCCTCGGCGCCCGGCTGCGGGGCGGCCTCGGCGAGGGTGACCTCCTCGGCCATGCCGGTCTCGGCCTTGCCGTGGCCGGGGCGCTCGTCGCGCAGCACGATGGTCAGGCCCTTGTTGAGGAAGGCCATCTCCTGCAGCCGGCGGCTGATCGTGTCGAACGAGTAGTTCGTGGTCTCGAAGATGTCGCCGTCGGCCCAGAAGGTGATCTGGGTGCCGCGCTTCTTCGTGGGGCCGATCTTCTCCAGCGGGCCGGGCTTGGCCATGTCGTAGCGCTGGTGCCACTCGGTGCCGTGGGTCCAGATGCGCACGTCGAGCGCGGTGGACAGCGCGTTGACGACGGTGACGCCGACGCCGTGCAGGCCGCCGGAGACCGCGTAGCTCTTGCCGTCGAACTTGCCGCCCGCGTGGAGGATGGTCATGACCACCTCGACGGTGGGCCGCTTCTCCACGGGGTGCATGTCCACCGGGATGCCGCGGCCGTTGTCCTCCACCCGGACACCGCCGTCGGCCAGCAGGGTGACCTTGACGGTGTCGCAGTGACCGGCGAGGGCCTCGTCGACGGAGTTGTCGACGACCTCCCACACCATGTGGTGCAGACCACGCTCACCGGTGGAGCCGATGTACATGCCGGGGCGCTTGCGCACGGCCTCGAGGCCCTCGAGGACCGTGATCGAGCTGCCGGAGTACGCGTTCTCAGTCTGGGGTCGAGCGACCACGTGGGGCCCTTCTGTCGCGCAACCGGCGCACGGCTCCCCGGCCTCGCGGGCGGGGGGCTGGACGCGGACGGCGTCGCACCCCTGAGGGGCGCAGAACGACGCTGAGCCGGTTGCTGGCGGTTTCTCGTTCCCAGGATACCGGGTGGGACGACAGGAATGCCGCCGTCCACGCCCTGAGGCCGTTCCTGTGCCACTCCCGGCTCGCTCGCCACCCCCGGTGCTGGCCCGGGGGTCGACATGCCGTCCCCGGCGATCTGGTGACCGGCCGGGGCCAACCCCTGAAGGGCGACTCCGACCGGAGCCCGCGAGCGGAGGGGTCCCGCCTCAGTTGACCGGGCCGCCCTTGGTGAACCGGTCGGGGTCCAGCTGCGGGACGGCGGGGCCGGTCCGGCGGTTGATCAGCACCGTGATCCCCCAGAGGACGACGCCGATGACCAGCAGCACGCCGGCGATGCGGTACTGCTCGGCCGGGCGCCCGGCCCAGGGCGTGGCGAGGAAGCCGCAGGCCAGGGCGCCGACCACCGGCAGCACGGTCGGCGTGCGGAAGTGCTCGGCGTCCACCCTGTCCCTGCGCAGCACGAGGACGGCGACGTTGACGACGGTGAAGACGACGAGCAGGAGCAGCGCCGTCGTCCCGCCGAGGGCCGGCACCGCGCCGACGAAGGTGATCAGCCCGAAGGCCAGCGCGGTGGTGAACAGGATGGCGGTGGTGGGGGTGCGCCGCCGCGGGTGCACGCGGCCCAGCAGCGGCGGCAGCACGTGCTGGCGGCTCATGCCGTAGACCAGCCGGCTGGCCATGAGCATGTTGATCAGCGCGGAGTTGGCGACGGCGAACATGGTGATGACGCCGAAGATCCCGATGGGGAAGCCGGGGGCGCCGGCCTGGACCACCTGCAGCAGCGGGGTGTCGCCCTCGCTGAGGTCACTCGCCGGCACCAGCGCGATCGCCGAGATCGACACCAGCACGTAGATGAGGCCGGTGAGGCACAGGCCGGCGAGCAGCACCTTGGGGAAGATCCGCCGCGGCTCCTTGCACTCCTCGGCCATGTTGACCGAGTCCTCGAACCCGACCATCGCGAAGAACGCCAGCCCGGTCGCCGCGATCACCCCGCCGATGACCGAGCGGTCGCCGGTGTCGAACTCCGTCACCCGCGAGAAGTCCCCCTCGCCCAGGCCCAGCGCCCAGACGCCGACCCCGATGACGATGAGCAGGCCGGAGAGCTCCACGCAGGTGAGCACCACGTTGGCCTTGACGCTCTCCCCCACGCCCCGGTGGTTGACCAGCGCCACCAGTGCCATGAAGCCGAGGCCGATGAGGGTGATCCCGATGCCGTCGGCGATGTGGAGCCCGAACACGCTCGCCGCGTTGGCGCTGAACGCCCGCGCGGCGGTGGACGCCGACGTGATGCCGGAGCTCATCACCGCGAAGGCGACGAGGAACGTGACGAAGTGGACGCCGAACGCCTTGTGCGTGTACAGCGCCGCACCCGCGGCCTGCGGGTACTTGGTCACCAGCTCCAGGTAGCTGAAGGCGGTGACCAGCGCGACCAGGAACGCCACGAGGAACGGCAGCCACACGACCCCGCCCACCTGGGCGGCGACCTGCCCGGTGAGCGCGTAGATGCCGGTGCCGAGGATGTCGCCGACGATGAACAGCAGCAGCAGCCCGGGCCCCATGACCCGCCTGAGGGTGGGCTGACCGTCCTCGGTCCGTTCCGGCGCCTCGGTGGTGTCAGCCATGGGGCCTCCTGCTCGGCTGGAGAAGGGTCCTCCTCCCCGCCGCTCGCACGCCCGCGGCGGGCCCTGCAGGAGGGCCGCGATCGACTGCACTGCCCGGCACGCCGATCGTGGTGGCTGCACGGCACGAGCGCGACCCGAGCGGCGCCTCCGGGGACGGCCGACACTCGGTGCATGGCCGAGACCGCCGCGAAGACCTGCCTCGTCACCGGGGCCACCGGCTACATCGGCGGGCGGCTGGTGCCCGAGCTGCTGGCCGCTGGCCACCGGGTGCGGGTGATGACCCGCTCACCGGAGCGGCTGCGCGACCACCCCTGGGCCGGCCGGGTGGCGGTGGCCCGCGCCGACGCCGGGGACGCCGAGGCGGTCGCGGCCGCCTGCGCCGGGGTCGACGTCGTCTACTACCTGGTGCACGCCCTGGGCACCGGCCCGGAGTTCGAGGAGACCGACCGGCGCACCGCCGGGGTGGTGGCGGCCGCCGCGCGGGCGGCCGGGGTGGGGCGGCTGGTCTACCTCGGCGGGCTGGAGCCGGCCGACGAGGAGCTGTCCCCGCACCTGCGCTCGCGCGCGGAGGTGGCGCAGATCCTGCTCGCCTCCGGCGTCCCGACCGTCGTCCTGCGGGCGGCCGTCGTGCTCGGGTCCGGATCCGCGTCGTTCGAGATGCTCCGGTACCTGACCGAGCGGCTGCCGGTGATGGTCACGCCGCGGTGGGTGCACAGCCGCATCCAGCCGATCGCGATCCGCGACGTGCTGCGCTACCTGGTCGGCTGCGCCGCCCTGCCGCCCGACGTCCACCGGTGCTTCGACATCGGCGGCCCGGACGTCATGGACTACGCCGAGATGATGCAGCGGTTCGCGGCGGTGGCCGGGCTGCCGCGGCGGCGGATCCTGCCGGTGCCGCTGTTCACCCCCTCGCTGTCCAGCCACTGGGTGGGGCTGGTCACGCCGGTGCCCGCCGGCATCGCCCGGCCGCTGGTGGAGTCGCTGCGCAACACCGTGGTCTGCGGGGAGCACGACATCGCCGCGTACGTGCCCGACCCACCCGAGGGCCTGCTCGGGTTCGACGAGGCCGTGCGGCTGGCCATCCAGCGGGTCCGCGACGCGACGGTGGCCACCCGGTGGTCCTCGGCGTCGGTCCCCGGGGTGCCGTCGGACCCGCTGCCCACCGACCCCGACTGGGCCGGCGGCAGCCTCTACGTCGACGAGCGCACCCGGGAGACCGCCGCCTCACCGGCCGCGCTGTGGCGGGTGGTCGAGGGGATCGGCGGGGAGAACGGCTGGTACTCGTTCCGGCTGGCCTGGGAGGTGCGCGGCTGGCTGGACCGGGCGGTCGGCGGGGTGGGCCTGCGCCGGGGACGGCGCTCGCCGTCGCGGCTCTACGTCGGCGACGCGCTGGACTTCTGGCGGGTCGAGGAGCTCGAGCCGGGCCGGCTGCTGCGGCTGCGCGCGGAGATGCGCGTGCCGGGCCTGGCCTGGCTGGAGTTCCACGTGGAACAGGAGGGTGGGCGCACCCGGCTGCGGCAGAAGGCGACGTTCAAGCCGAACGGGCTGTTCGGGCACGTGTACTGGTGGGTGCTGGTCCCGTTCCACGGCTTCGTGTTCGGCGGGATGCTGCGCAACACCTGCCGGGCCGCAGAGGCTCCGGCCGCGGAGCAGGCCGCGGCGGCGTGACCGTGGGCGCCGACGCGGGGTCCCGCGGCCGGGGACCCCTCGTCAGCGCACCCGCTCGGGAGCCCGCAGCTCACACCAGCAGCTGGGCGGCGGCGAGCTCGCGGTAGAGGGGGCTGGACTCGACCAGCTCCGGGTGCGTGCCGCGGGCCACCACGCGGCCGCCGTCGAGCACCACGATCTGGTCGCTGTCGAGCACCGTGGACAGCCGGTGGGCCACCACGAGCAGCGCGCGGTCCTCGGCGGCCGCGGCGAGGGTCTGCCGCAGCAGCTGCTCGTTGCGGGCGTCGAGGCTGGCGGTGGGCTCGTCGAGCAGCAGCAGCGCCGGCCGGGCCAGCAGCGACCGGGCGATCGCCAGCCGCTGCCGCTCCCCGCCCGAGAGCAGGACGCCCTCGTCCCCCACCGGGACGTCGAGCCCGCGCGGGGAGCGCTGCACCACGTCGGTGAGCCCGACGTCGGCGAGCACCGCCCACAGCTCCGGGTCGGTGGCCTCCGGCGCGGCCAGCAGCAGGTTGTCGCGCACCGAGCCCGCGAGCACCGGGGCCTCCTGCTCGACGTAGCCCAGCCGCCCCCGCAGCCCCGCCCGGGGCAGGTCCCGCACGTCGGTGCCGGCCCAGCGGATCGCCCCACCGGTCAGCGGGTAGAAGCCCTCGACCAGCGCGAGCACCGTCGACTTGCCCGCACCCGAGGGGCCCACCAGCGCCACCCGGCCGCCGGCCGGCACCGCCAGCGACACCTCCCGCAGCACCTCGGTGCCGTCCGGGTAGGCGAAGGAGACGCCGTCCAGCTCGAGCAGCGGGACCTCCCGGGACGACGGCGCGGCGGGCACGGCGACGGCGGCGCCGCCGCGTTCGGGCCGGCCGTCCTCCTCGGGGTCCAGGCCGAGCACCTCCTGGATGCGGGCCAGCGCACCCAGGCCGGTCTGCAGCTGGGTCCACGCCCCGATCGCCTGGCCCAGCGGCATCACCAGCAGGAACAGGTACAGGATGAACGCGACCAGGTCGGCGACGGCGATCGTGCCCGCGGCCACCCGGTACCCGCCGAGGCCGAGGACGGCGAGGAACGCGCCCTGGACGGCGATCGAGCCGGCCGGGGAGACCAGCGCCTCCAGCCGGGCCACCCGCACACCGGCCGTGTAGGCCCGGCCCGCGCTCGTGCCGACCACGTCCACCTCGCGGGTGGTGGCGCCGCTCGCGCGGATGGTGCGGACCGCCGACAGCGCCCGCTCCACCGCGGCGCTCATCGCGCCGACCTCCTCCTGCGCCTGCCGCGACAGCCGGCGCACGCCCCGGGCCACCGAGGCGACGACGGCCACGCCGACGGCGACCGCGACGACGGTGACCAGCAGCAGCCAGCCGTCGACCAGCGCCATCGCCACGAGCGCGCCGACGCCGACGACGACCGACCCGGCGATGTCGACGACGCCGGAGGTGACCGTGGCCCGCAGCAGCGTGGTGTCCGCGCCCACCCGCGACATGAGGTCCCCGGTGCGCCGCCGGTCGTACTCGGCGATGGGCAGCCGCAGCAGCCGGTCGGCCACGGTCCGGCGGGTGGTGAGCACCACGCCCTCGGCGGTGCGCTGCAGCAGGTACTGCTGGAACGCCGACAGCGCCGAGGCGGCCACGAGGACGACGACCAGCGCGACCACCGCCGGCAGCAGGGCCCGCCCGGCCCCGACCGCCTCGATGACGCGGGCCACCAGCGCCGGCTGGGCCAGCGCGCCGGCGGCCGCCACGAGGGAGAGCGCGGCGGCCCCCAGCAGCGGCCCCCGGTGCGGGCGCAGCAGCGGGAGCAGCTCGCGGAGTCCGGCGGAGGGGGCGGGCTCCGGACCGGCCGCCGGAACGGGAGCGGGGTCGGCGGGGTCGGTCACGAGCCGGCGGCGAGGGCGCCGACGATCGCGGTCAGCAGCCGGGCGTGGTGCTCGATGAGCTCGGGCCGGTGACCGTCGGGCCGGATCGCGGCGACGAAGCCGCCCGCCCACGCGGAGCCCTGCCCGGCCGACGTCCAGAACTCGTCACCGTCGTCGGTGGCCAGCAGCAGGCCGCGCACCGTCGCGTCCTCCGCCAGCCGGCGCGTGACCGGGCCGTCCTCGGCGGCGAGCAGCACCCACCGCGCGTCGAACTCCGGATCGCCGCTGGGCACCTGCACCAGCCCACCGGTGCGGTGCTTCCAGAAGCGGGCCGGTGAGAGCCGCAGCCGCGGCACGGGGATGAGCACGGGCGCGGCGGTGATCGCGTACTCCGGCACCGCGTACCGCCCGGACGCGTAGAGGACGTCGAAGGCGACCAGCTCGGTCGACCCGTAGCGGCCGCGCATCACCCCGGCCGGCCGGTGGTCCCTCGTCGCCCGGACCGGCGCGGAGGCCACCAGCTCGGCGAGGACGGCGTCCTCGGGTCCGGTGCCGTCGGAGATCTCCCACCCGTGCTGCAGTGCCCACCCCTGGGCGCCCACGGGGTCGCCCTGGTACGCGAAGACGCGCTCGACCTCACCGGGCTGCCGCGGCCGCCGGCTGCCGAACAGGCCGCCGCGGGCCGGCTGCTCCGCGGGCGGCGGCCCCCACGGCCCACCGGACGGCGACCGGTCGTCCTCCGGCTCGACCGGAGAGCCGGGTCCGCCGCGGGACGGGCCCGGCCGGGCGGGCTCGGCGGCCGGCAGGTCCCAGCCCGGCGGCTGCCAGGAGGTGCCGTCGTCGGCCGGGCGCTGCGCACCGGCCGGGTCGTCGGGACGCCCCGCGGCGGGACCGGGCGCCGGCTGCGCGGCGTCGCCCTCGCCCAGGTGGGAGGGCTCCCGCCAGCCACTGCCGTCGTCGGGCCGGTCGTCGAAGCCGTCGCGGTCGCGCGGGCTGCTCATCGCTGCACCGTCCTCCCGGAGCGACCCGCCTCGGGCCGGCTCCTATCCGTACGTGTCCCGGGGCCCCCGCCCGCGGACCGACCGCGGGCCCTTCTTCCAGCTGGGGGCCGTCGGTCCGACAACGCGCAGGCGGGTCACGACGTCCCCGCCCACCTGGGCGCGGAGCCGGCCGAGGATCGTCGGGGCGAGCAGCCGCAGTTGCGTCGCCCACGCGGTGGACTCGGCGACGACCAGCAGTTCGCCCTCGGTGAGGGTCTGCGGGGTGCAGTGCGCGGCGATGTCCGGGCCGACCAGCGCCGACCAGCGGCCGAAGACCGCACCCACCTTGGTGTGGGCGCTCCAGTCCTGCGCGGTGACCAGCGAGTCGACCAGCCGGCCCAGCGGCTGGGGGTCGTCGTCCCCCGGCCGGGGGCCGGTCCAGGCGCGGCGCGGCCCGGCGATCCGCCGCCGGGTCGGGCGCGGCCGGGCCGCCGACGCGGCACGCGCCGCCTCCAGCGCCGCGCGGGCGATGTCACTGGGGCGGGACGGGGGGTCAGCGGTCACCGGACCTCCTCCTCGAGCACCGCGGTGTCCACGGCCCCATCCTCGGCGGGCGCGGGGGTCAGCGGAACCGCCTGGCCACCGGCGACCTGCACGACCGTGCCGCGCAGCTCGGCCGGGACGTCGTCGAGCACCGCGGCGGTGATGAGGGTCTGCTCCGCGGACCGGGCCACCGCGGCGAGGGCCGCCCGGCGGTCGGCGTCCAGGGTGGCGAAGACGTCGTCCAGGACGAGCACCGGCTCCTCGCCGTCGGCGCGCAGCAGCGCGAAGCAGCCGAGCTTGAGGGCCAGCGCCAGCGACCACGACTCCCCGTGGCTGGCGAACCCCTTGGCCGGCAGGGAGCCGAGGGAGATGACCAGGTCGTCGCGGTGCGGCCCGACCAGGGTCATCCCCCGGTCCACCTCCTCGCCGCGGCGCTCGGCGACCCGTTCCCGCAGCGCCGTGCTGAGCTCGGCGGCGTCGGGCAGCCGGGCGCCCTCGGCCAGCGGCGTGCCGTCGCCGGCCAGCGGCACGGTGCTGGCGTAGCCCAGCGCCGCCGTCGCGGCGTCGGCGCCGGCCACCCCCGCGTAGGCGCGGGTCACGTGCGGACCGAGGTCGGCCACCAGTCGCAGGCGGGCGGCGAGCAGCTGCCCGCCGAGGTCGATCAGGTGCCCGTCCCAGACGTCGAGGGTGGCCAGGGCGTTGCCGCGGGCCAGCCGCGCGGTCTTGAGCAGGGCGTTGCGCTGCTTGAGCACCCGGTCGTAGTCGCTGCGCACGCCGGCCAGCCGCGGCGTCCGGCTGACCAGCAGGTCGTCGAGGAACCGGCGCCGCTCGGCGGGGTCGCCGCGGACCAGCACGAGGTCCTCCGGCGCGAACAGCACCGACTTCACCAGGCCCAGCAGCTCCCGGGGCCTGGGCAGCGGCGCCCGGTTGACGCGGACCCGGTTGGCCCGCCCGGGGTTGATCTCGATCTCGACGAGCAGCTCGCGGTCCTCGCGGCGCAGGGCCGCGCGCACCACCGCCTGCGCGGCGCCCTGACGGACCAGCGGTGCGTCGCTGGCGACCCGGTGGCTGCTCATGCTGGCCAGGTAGCCGACGGCCTCGACCAGGTTGGTCTTGCCCTCGCCGTTGCGGCCGACGAGGACCGTCGGCCCGGGGCGCAGGGTGAGGTCCACCCGGTCCCAGTTGCGGAACGAGCCGAGCTGGAGGTGCCGCAGGTACACCTGTCAGGCCCCCGAGGGGGGGTTGTGGGCCGTTGTGCCCCAGCGCCGGGTCGGGCGGCGCGTGCTCCCGCCGGGCGCACGGCCGCCAGCAGGTGGC
>NZ_JBJGZS010000012.1:0-133302 GCF_054050635.1 Geodermatophilus sp. SYSU D00079
CCCCCCCCCCCCCCCCCCCCCCCCCCCCCCCCCCCCCCCCCCCCCCCCCCCCCCCCCCCCCCCCCCCCCCCCCCCCCCCCCCCCCCCCCCCCCCCCCCCCCCCGACCGGCCCTGACGCAGCGTCCGGCCGACCACGTCGTTGCCCTCTTCCGGGCCGTACGCGTGCTCCGTCGGGGTGAGCCACCGGCGTCGGCCGTTGTGGCGTGGCTCACGCCGCCGGACGCTCCCCCACTCGAACCGACCGGGGGGACGTGGGAGCGATGGCGTGGTGGAACTGGGCTCTGGTCCTGTGGGCGACGGGCGCGACCGTGGGCATGGCCGGCCTGGGTGTCGTGCTGGCGACGCGCGTGGGAGGACAGCGGCAGGTGCCGGCGTCCGACGACGGGCTGGCCGTGTTCGACGGGGAGTCCCGGCATCCCGTCGGGCCCGCGCGGAACCCCGCGCCACGTGCCCTCGCCCGCCACGTCGACCCAGGCGGCACCGTCGCCGGACCCCGCGGCTGACCCGCGCACCGTCCGCGCGCTGTCCCGCGGACCGTGCCGTCGTGTCCCCGGCCGGGCGCGGCGGGAGGGACCCGGTGTGACCTCGGACGCTCGTGCTCTGCCCACGGTGGTGGGCAGAGCACGAGGGCAGCCGACCGACCGGGCCCGAGCGGACACGGCCGCGCGCCGTGCCCAGGGGTGGCTCCGGGGCGGACGTCGGCCCGCCGTCGCCGGCAGCGCCGACGGAGTCGACCCGGTCAGCCGCCCACGAGCTCGCGGGCCGCCTCCGGCCACCACTGACCGGCGGGCGGGCCACCCCGGCAGGTGCCGTCGGAGTCGCCGGGCTGCTTGATCCACAAGAGCGCGTCGACCCGAGGCAGGTCGGTGGAGGCAGTGGGCGGGTCGCCCAGTCGTCGGTCCGGCGGGTTGCACCAGCGCTCCGGGTCGCTGGTGTCCGGAGGCGGGCCGGCACCGTTCCGGCTGGTGTCGATGACGAAGTGGGCGGGGTCCGTCCCGGCGGGCGCTCCGCGTCCCAGCTCCTCGGAGAGGGCCAGCCCGTAGGCCGCGCTGGCCTCGGTGCTCTCGAAGTTGGAGACGTTGAGGGCGAACCCGTCGGCCCGGTCGACGTTGCTCCGCCGCAGGGCGTCGGCCAGCACCGGGAGGTCGGTGATCCAGCTGGCGTTGCCGGCGTCGACGTAGACCCGGGCCCCCGGCTGCCGGTCGAGGATCTCCACGGCCTGCGCGAGCAGCTCGTAGCGCGCCGCGGGGTCCAGGTCCGGGCAGCCGACCACCGCCTGCGGGACCGCGTCCGGTTCCAGGACGACGACGGCCGGCCGGTCGGCCAGCGCGGCGGCGAAACTACCGATCCAGCTCAGGTACTCGTCGGCGTCCGCGGCACCGCCGGCGGAGTACGAGCGGCAGTCGCGCAGCGGCACGTTGTAGGCCACCAGGACCGGCAGCTGCCCGGCCTCCGCGGCGGCCCGGGACACCTCCTCCACCGCCGGGTAGGGGTTCTCCGGGGCGGCGACCCAGGTGGCCGCCGGCTGCCCGGCCAGGGGCGCGAGCGCCTCGGCCTCCTCGGTACGCCCCGCCGCCTCGGCCTGCCGGACGGCGACCGGGCCGTGGCCCTCGGGGTTGAGCCAGAGCTCCCCGGACAGCCGCCCGCGGTCCTCCTCGGCCACCGACGTGGCGCCGGCCGGAGAGGCGTCGGGCTCGGCGTCCGGCGTCCCGGCGGACCCACAGCCCACGACCGCGGTCGTCGCGGCCACCAGGACCACGCCCCGCAGCGACCGCCGGCGGGTCACCGTCATCGGACGCGGACCCATCGACCCGGGGAGGGGACCCCCTGGGCGTCGAGGACGACGAGCATGTACCAGCCGGACGGCGTCAGCCCCTCCTCGACCGGGACACCGAGCTCGTAGGCCGGCCCACCGCAGCAGCCCGACTCCGGACACGTCCCGTCGTGCTCCCCCTGACCGTGGTCGCCCGAGCCGCCCGGCGGGCAGGACGGGGCCGCCGTCCGGGTCACGTCCAGGGCGATGGACCGCTGCTCGGGGTCGGTCTGGTGGGTCACGGCGCTGGGCCGCATCAGGCGGGCCTCGACGATCTGGCGGTCGGTGGTCACCGGGAAGGCGCTCCCCCGGGTGACGGCCGCCGGTGCGTCGGTGACGGCCGGCCGGTCCCCGGCGAAGAGGTACGGCGGGGAGTAGATCTCGATCCGGGTCTCGAACCGCCCCGGCAGGGTGTTCTCCTCGTCGGAGAACAGCGGGTCCGAGCCCATGGTCATCACCCGGCCGTCGGGCAGCAGCAGCGCGGTGGCGTGGTAGTTCCGCCCGACCTCGTTCGGGGCCGCCTCGTGCAGCTCGCCGGTGCCGGGGTCGTACAGGGTCGTCAGGTGCAGGTCGCTCTGGCCGTTGCCCCGGTAGCCCACCGAACCGCCGGTGAGCAGGGTCCGGTCGTCGGGCAGCGTGACGGCGTTGATGTACCGGGCCGGGCTGGGGTACTCCCCGGCCGGCTCGTACCGCGGCTCGGGGTCGGTCAGGTCCACGACGTCGAAGCGCGCCGTCGACTCCTCGCTGTCCCCGACCAGCCCACCGCCGACGATCCCGACCCGCTGGTCCTGGGCCGGCGCCAGCAGGAAGGAGCTGCTGGTCTCGTTGTACTCGGGGTCCCGGAGCCCGTCGACGTCCTGCCAGCTGTTGTCGGCGAGGTCCCAGATGCCGGGCTGGCGGCCCTCCTCGTCCGAGCCGTAGCCGGTGTTGGAGCCGCTGTAGAACACCCGGTGGCCGTCGGCGAGCCGGAACAGGCCGGGGTAGGTCGGGAAGTAGCGCTCCAGCTGCGGCTCGACCTCCCAGGTGCGGGTGGCCGGGTCGTAGACCTCGTTGTCCCCGTCGATGATCTTGCCGTGCTCGTCGAGGCCGGAGACGGCGAGCACCTTCCCCCCGTCCAGCCCGATCAGCGTGGGGTACCAGCGGGCCTCGGTGAGCCGGTCGGTCTCCCGGTAGGTCTCCGTGGCGACGTCGAACTCGTACGAGGCGTCCAGGCCGCGGTAGTTCTGCTTCTCCAGGGTGATCGTGTCCCCCTGGCCGTAGAGGTCCCGGCGCTGGGCCGGGTCCAGCCCCACGACCTGGAACTGGGTGCCGCCGGTCACGACGTACTCGGCGCCCTCCTCCTCCGCCTCGATCCACACGTCCTGCTGGCCGGCCATCCGGCTGCCGTCGGACATGTGGTGTGCGGGGGGCACCGTGACGTCCGCCGTGGACACGTACGTCTTCCCACCCGCGGTGAAGCGGGTGCCCTCGGGCAGGGAGACCGCGGCGTCGTGGCTCTCGTTCTTGACGGTGAGGATGCCGGCGGCCCGGTCGACGTCGTCGGCGAGCACCTCGTACTCCGCGGTGCCGCCGGCGATCAGCAGGTTGCCGTTGGGGAGGTAGGCGTGCCCCGCGCAGAACAGGTCCTCCGGCGTCGGGACCTCCGTGGTCTCCCCGGTGACCGGGTCCCAGACGACGGTGGTGAAGCTGCCCGCCTCGAACTCGCGGGCGTTGTTCCCGGACCCGGCGATGAGGAGCACCTTGCCGGTGTACAGCAGCGCGGCGTGGATGGCCTGGACCCGGTACTCCTCCGGCAGCTCGATGGTCTCCCAGTGCCCGTACCGGGCCTTGTAGTCGGGCTGGTTGCGCTGGTACTCGGTGTAGGCGCGGTCGACGACGTCGGTGACGACCGGGCCGTTGGCGGCCACGAGCGCGGCCACCGCCGCACCGATCAGCAGGGCGTTGCGCAGCCGGCGCAACGGCCGCGGTCTGCGTCGGGTCATCGGGAGCTCTCCTGGGTCAGGGGGGCGGCCGGGCGGACGGGCGGGACGTCGACCACGAAGTTCGGCGGGAGGCCGAGCGGTCGGCCGACGGCGGCGGGCTCGTGCGGGAGCGGCTCGGGGACGGGCCGGCGCAGGCGGTCCCGCACCAGGCCCGAGCCCCACACCACCACGGGCACCAGGCACACGAGCACGCTCAGCGCCGCCCAGAGGCGGATGGCCAGGTGCGAGTTGCCCAGCGGCACCGACAGCGCGAGGGCGGTCAGCAGCAGCGCGGCCCACGACAGGTTCTTGGTGAAGGAGCCGAGCCGGTCACCGGAGACGGCGCCCTTGCGGGTGACGGCGAAGCTGATGGAGCGGCCGCGGATCGCGGCCCACAACGCGCTGACGTACATCGGCGTCGACATGACCGACATGGCCATCCCGCTGATGCCCGAGGAGCCCTCCTCCTCGTGCGGGCTGACGTTGTGCCGGCGGTTCCAGAAGTACAGGCCGACCTGCAGGACCGCGGCGTTGACGTAGAGCATCAACCACAGCTGCGCGGCGACGAGCACGCCGGCGACACCGGTCAGCAGGTAGGCGGCGAGGTTGGTGACGCCGAGCACCCAGCTGACGGCGACCGCCGGGTAGTAGGACATCAGCAGCCCGTAGTGCGCCCGCCGCCAGAACGGCAGCCGCAGCCGCCAGAACTGCCGGAGGACGACCTCGTCGGTGCCGCGCGCCCACCGGCCCTGCTGGGTGAAGTAGTCCCGCCAGGTCGTCGGGCCCTCCCCCACCGCGAGCACGTCGGGGGTGTAGACCGACTTCCAGGTCGCGCCCGTGTCCGGGTTGACGCTGGAGTGCCAGACGATGCTGGTCGCGGCGTCCTCGGTGATGGAGTCCTGCAGCCCGCCGATGGCGCGCAGGGCCGAGAGCCGGACGGCGTTGTTGGTACCGACGAACATCGCGGTGGCGAACCGGTTGCCCGCCCGCTGCAGGACGCTGTGGAACAGGTACTGCTGGGACTCCGCGGCGCGGGTGACGAAGTTGTCGTAGTTGCCGTACACCTGCGGGCCCACCACGAAGGCGACGTCCGGGTCGTGGAAGTAGCCCATCAGGCGCTCGACGAAGTTCGGCAGGGGCACGTGGTCGGTGTCCACGGAGACCCAGAAGTCGTAGTCGCCGCCGTGGGCGTCCAGCCAGGCGTTGTAGTTCCCGTGCTTGGTCCTGGCCTTGTGCCGGCCGGTCTCCTGGTTCCACGCGGGCACACCGTGGCGGGTGAAGTGGTGGACGCCCAGCTCCGCGCACAGCGCGCGGACGTCGGGGTCGTCGCCCTCGTCGAGCAGCCACACGTCCAGCACGCCGTCGTACCGGACCCGCACCGCGGCCTCGAGGGTCCGCCGGACCATCTCCAGCGGTTCCTTGCCGGGGACGATCGTCGTGATGAAGGCGATGCGCTGACCGGTCAGCGGCGTCATGGGGATCGGGTCGCGCGCGTTGAGGGTCGACACCGCCAGGGTGAACACGTTCACCAGCCGGAGGACCTCGATGGTGGCCACGCTGCCGATCAGGACCAGGGCGAGCACCGACCGCCAGTCCCCCAGGAACTCCGGGTAGTGCGACGGCTGGAGCAGCCAGAGCAGGAACAGCGCCTCGAAGGTGAGGGCGGCCGTCACGAGCAGCCACGCCCGGGCGCGGGCCGCACCGCGGGTCACCGGCCGGAACCGGACCCGACGGTCCTCGGGCGGGGCCTGCAGCGGCCCGGCGAGCTCGCTGAAGTCGCTGTAGGGGTAGGTCGGCTGAGCGACGCGCTCAGTCACGCCGGGACGTGACCACGAGGCTGCCTCCTCTCCGGGAGCACGCCGGCTGGCGGGCAGCCGAGGACCCCGCCGCGGGGCGGGGCGCGTGTGCGTTCAAGGGCGGGGTGTGTGGGGGTGTCGGCCGGTCCCGTCCGCACGACGGGGAACTCCGGACCGGGCGCCCGGCCGGCGGACGCCGCACGGTCAGAGCGGGCGGACCCGGGGACCGGGGCGTCGCAGGACGCGCGGCAGCCGGGCCGTCGAGCGAGGGCGGTCCATCACCCGCGGAGCTGGCGGTGCACGGTGCACGACGTTGTTCCCCCTTGACCCGGCGGTCCGGACCGGACAGGACGTCGGTCTCGCCACTCGCTCCCCGAACGGTCTGGCGACCGTGTTCTCCCCCGTGCACCTGCGTGGCGTCGGTGGGGACCGCTCGGATCCTCACGTCGTCTCGGACGCCTGACTCCCAGGCGCTGTCTGCGACGCTATTGAGGTCTCATCACGCAGAGCGACCGATCTGCCGATGTTCACCCGGAAGTAGGACCGGAACGTGTGACGCAGTCCTCACCTGCGGTCCGCGGACTCCCAGTTCCGCCGGCAGGCCCCTCATCAGCGGATCTGCCGCCGAGCGTGCCGTCCCCGCACCCGAGGCGCCCCCTGGGGGCACCCGGGCGGGCGGCCACGACGGCCCGAGCCCCGGTCGCGCAGCGTGACAACGGATGGCCGCGTACACCCCTCGGGGCGCCACCCTCCGGAGCGTCCGGTTCAGGCGTCGACGTAGCGGTCCCGTTCGACGACGAACTGGCCGGTGGCGGTGTTGGCGTCGATGAACTCCGGCAGCAGCGGGATCCGGACGGTCACCGTGACGCACACGGAGAACTCCTCCCCCGGCGTCAGCGACGGCGTGTAGCTGCCCGCGCCGGAGCAGTCGACTCCCGGCGGGGCGTAGGCCAGCCGGACGTCGGTGGCGTCGACCGCCTGGTCCTCCACCGCCAGCCGCGCCGCCACCTCGGCCCGGGCCGCACCACTCACCGGGTCCGGCGCCGTGCCGATCGCCCGGCCGGCCTCGCGCGCCGCCGCCGTGGAGGCGAACACCCCGCGCTGCACGGCCGACAACCCGGCCACGACGTAGACCAGCGGCACGAACACCACGATCGCGATGAACACGAACTCGACCAGCGCCGAGCCCCGCTCACCGTCGAGCCGACCCAGCCGCGCCCGCAGCCACCTCACGCCGCCGCCTCCTTGACCGCCCGGCCGGTCACCTGCAGCGGCAGCAGGTCGCCCAGCCCCGCCAGCAGCGTCGGCACCGACCCCGAGCAGCGCACCACCACCAGCGTCAACCCGGTGTCGTCGGCCTCCTCGGCCGAGCTGCACACCAGCCCCTCCGCGGTCCGCACCGAGGTGGCCCGGGCCACCGTCGCCACCGTCCGGTCGGCACCGGCCGAGGAGGCGACGTCGGCGAGCGCCGCGTACCGGGCGCCCTCCTGCGCGCTCGCGGTCACCACGTTGCGCACGTGCACGTAGACCGCCACCTGCAGCACCGCGAGCAGCAGCACCACGACCAGCACCGAGACGAACACGAACTCCACGACCGCGCCGCCCCGCTCGCCGTCGTCCCGCGGCGGCTCCTCTGCAGGGGCCCGCCGCGAGCGTGCGAGTGGCGGGGGGCAGAGGGGTCCTCTCTCAGCCACCTGTCGTGACGGAGTCCAGCGCGTTGGTCACCGCGGAGACGATCGCCTCGCGGAACGGGATGAGGATGGCCAGCACCAGCGCCGCCGTCATCACCGTGATCATCACCCACCCCGGGACGTCGCCCCGTTCGGGTTCCTCTCCCCTGAGCCGGTCGCCCAACGCGGCCAGAACGGCCAGGACCCCCGTGAACTGCGGCATCGGTGTTCGTCCCTCCTGTCGTGTCCGCCGGCTCATCGCGCCAGCGAGACGATGCTGATCAGCCCCGGGAACAGGGCGAAGAGAACGGTGACCGGCAGCACCAGGAAGACGACCGGGACCATCATCGCGATCTCCTTCCGGCCGCCGGCCTCCAGCAGCCGGCGCTTGCCGGCCTCGCGCACGTCGGCCGCCTGGGCGCGCAGCACCTCGGCCAGCGGGGTGCCGCGCTCCATCGCGACGAGCAGGCCGTCGATGAAGCGGGCGAGCGCGTCGACCGACGTCCGGTCGGCGACCTGCTGCAGCGCGTCGGTCAGCGGCACCCCGGCGCGGGCGCGGCCGAGCGCTGCGCCCAGCTCGCCGGCCAGCTCCCCCCCGGAGAGGCGGGTGACCCGCGCGATCGCCGCGGTCGGGCTCTCCCCGGCGGTCACGGCCAGGGCCAGCAGCTCGGCGACCACGGGGAACTCGGCGAGCAGCAGCTCCTCGCGGCGGCGGAGCCGGTGGGTGAGCCACCAGTCCCGCCCGAGCACCCCACCGACCAGCCCCGCGATGCAGAGCAGCGCCGCCGACAGCACGTTGACGCTGCCCGCGAGCAGGGAGCCGACCCCGGCCAGGAGCGCGGCCCCGAGCAGCCCGAGCCCGCCCCAGACCACCTGCTCCACGCGGAAGTCCTCGACGGTCGAGTCCCCGCCGAGCGCGTCCAGGCGACGGCGGACCGCCGTCCGGCCACCGAGCACGCGGTCGACGAGACGGGCGCCGTCGGCCACCACCGGACCGAACACACGGCGCGCGGCGGTGAGCAGCCCGGTTTCGGTCGCCGTGCCCAGCAGCCGGGACGGCGGCGGGGTGTCGTGCACGTACGGAGCGAGCCGGTCGACCAGCCGGACCGACCGGAACGGCGGCGCGAACGTGACCACCAGCAGCAGGCCGACCGCCACCGCCAGCCCGAGCAGCATCCCGGCGAGCGCCGCGCTCACGGTGCCACCCCGCCACCCCGCGGACCGTCCGCGTGCCCGACCCTCACTGCAGCACCCGCACGTCCTGCGGCAACCGGCCGATCTGCAGCATCAGCCGGTAGGCGACCAGGCACACCGCGGCGCCACCGAGCAGCAGCGCGGTGCCCAGCGGCGAGTCGTAGGCGTCGAGGGTGGTCGACTGGGTCGCGAGGAGCAGCAGCACCACCCAGGGGGCGGCGACCGCCAGCCGGGCCGCCTGCACCACCCACCCCTGGCGGGTCTCCAGCTCCGCGCGCGCCCGGGCGTCCTCACGGAGGAAGGTGGCCAGGGTCCGCAGCACGCGGCCGAGGTCGCTGCCACCGACCTCGCGGGCCACCCGCAGCGTCTCGACGATCCGGTCACCGACCGGGTCGGCGAGGGAGTCCTTGAGCCGGTCCAGGCACTCCCCGAACCGGCCCGTGGAGCGGTACTCCGCGGCGAACCGGGCGAACGGCGCGCGCAGCGCCTCCGGACCGCGGGTCCCGAGCGCGGCGAGCGCCTCGGGCAGGGAGAGGCCGGCGCGGACGGCGGAGGCCAGGTTGTCCACCACCTCCGGCCAGACCTCGCGCAGGTCGGCCTGCCGCTTGACCGCCAGCCGGCGCACCTGGACCGCGGGCAGCGCCGAGCCGAACGCCGCGAAGACCAGGCTGACCGTGACCGTGCCCGTGGTGAGCAGGACGACCACCAGCACCAGCAGCCCGAGCCCGACCTGCAGCGCGGTCAGCTGGGCGGCGTTGATGCCGGTCAGCCCGGCCGCGGCGAGCCGCTGCTGACGCCGCGACGGGGCGCGCGTCCCACTGCGGCGCTGCGGTGCGCGGGGTCCGCTGCGCCAGACGAGCAGCAGGCCGACGCCCAGCAGGAGTCCCAGCAGCGGCCCGGTCAGGGTCACGCCCCCCACCGGGCGTCGTCGAGCAGCGCCGCGAGGTCGACGCCGTGGGCGGCGAAGCGCTCCGGGTGCGGCGGGTAGCCGTCGGCCCGCACCAACCGCCCGTCCCTCGTGGTGAAGACGTCGGCCAGCTCGATCACGCCGTCCTCGGCGCGTCCGGGGAGCGCGGCGATCTCGCGCACCCGCCGCCGTCCGTCGGGGTCGCTGCCCACGTGGACGACGAGGTCGACGCTGGCCGCCACCGTGGGGACGACGAAGGCGTGGCCGATGTTCTCACCGGCCAGCAGCGGCAGCGTGCACATCTTGACCACGGCCTCGCGGGCGCTGTTGGCGTGCAGCGTGCACATGCCGGGCAGGCCGGAGTTGAGCGCGATCAGGAGGTCCAGGCACTCCTCCTGGCGCACCTCACCGACGACGATCCGGGAGGGCCGCATCCGCAGCGCCTCCTTCACCAGCCGGCGCAGTGGGATCTCCCCGGCACCCTCGAGGTTGGGCTGGCGGGTCTGCATCGCCACCACGTCGGGCAGCGGAACCCGCAGCTCGAAGACCTCCTCGCAGGTGACCACCCGCTCGCGGGCCGGGATGGCCGCGCACAGGCAGTTGAGCAAGGTGGTCTTGCCCGCCTGGGTGCCGCCGGCGACGAGGATGTTCAGCCCGGCGGCGACCGCGGCCTCCAGGAAGCGGGCCGCCTGCACCGTCAGCGTGCCGAGCGCGACCAGCTCGTCCAGCGAGTGCGCCTGCAGCACGAACTTGCGGATGTTGACCGCCATGTGCCGGCGGGTGATGTCCGGGATGACCACGTGCAGCCGCGACCCGTCGGGCATCGTGGCGTCGACGAACGGCGTCGACATGTCGATCCGGCGTCCCGAGGTGCGCAGCATCCGCTCCACCAGGTCGGCCAGCTCCCCGGCACCGAGGATCGTCGTGGTCAGCTCGCTGCGGCCCCGCCGCGCGACGAACACCCGGCCCGGCTCGTTGACCCAGATCTCCTCGACCTCCGGGTCGTCGAGGTGCCGCTGCAGCGGACCGAACCCCGCCACCCGGTCGAGCACGTCGCGGACCACGGAGTCCGCGTCCCCGATCGGCGGCAGCGCGGAGGTCAGCGAGCGCTCGGAGTAGTCGGCGACGACGTCGCGCACGAGCAGCCGCACCGGCGCCGGATCGGTGAACGGGTCCAGCCCGCGGCGGCGGATGAGCTCGCGCACCTCGCCGTCGACCACCTCCAGCGCACTGGTCGCAGTCGGCACGCCCACCCCCGTCGGCCCGTCGAGATCGAGGTCGCCGACTGTATGAGAACTGCACGGTCCGGCGAGCCCGTCGGCGACGGTCTGTGGACAACACCGCGCCAGCCCCACCCGGTCGGGTGTCACCCGGAGGGCCGGACGGCCACCATGTGGGACCGCGGACAGTCGTGCTCTGCCCACCACGGTGGGCAGAGCACGAGCTCCCGCAGGGAAGGGTGCCGGGGGGTCAGGCCCCGACCGGCGCGCCGGCCCGGCGCCACTGCTGCGGGGAGATCCCGTGCGCGGCGCGGAACCGGCGGATCAGGTACCCCGCGTCGGCGTAGCCCACCCGGCCGGCGATCGCCTGCACGGTCAGGTCGGTCTCGGTCAGCAGCCGGCGCACCTCGGCCAGCCGGCGCTCGGTGATCCACTGCTGCACGGTCCGACCGGTGCGCTGCCCCACCACCGTGGTCAGGTGGCCGGCCGACAGCCCCACCTCCGCGGCCACGTCGCGCAGCGAGATCGCCTCGGCGTACCGCCGCTCCACCACGTCGAAGACCGCGGCCAGCAGCGGCTCGTCGCGCAGCCGCAGGTGCCCCGGGACGTCGGCCGCCAGCCGGGCCAGCTCCACCAGCAGCAGCGTCAGCTGGGCCAGCGCGGCCTCGGCGTACCCCTCGCGGCGTTCCCGCAGCTCCCGTTCGAGGTCGGCGAAGCGCCCCGCCCACGCCGGCCGGTCGACCGCGGGCACCGACAGGCGCTGCACCCCGCCGGCCCGGCGCCCGACGAACGGGAACAGCAGCGGATGCGCCCGCCAGGAGCCGAGCGACCCGGGGTTGCGCCGCTCCACGGCGTCCGGCGGGAAGGACGCCGTCCACACCGCGGCGTCCAGGTGCGGGGCCGACCACTCCGGGGCGACCACCTCCCCGGGCGCCACCACGACGACGTCCCCCGCGGCGAGCTCCCACGTCCGGCCGTCCAGGACCAGGCCGCCCGCGCCCCGCTCGACGTAGCTGAGGACGAGGAAGTCGTGCGCGTGCGGACGGTGGGGGAACCCCGGCGGCTCGTGCCCACCCTCGAACCGGGAGACGGTCACCGGGGGCAGGCCGGCCACCCGCGCGTAGCCGTAGAGCGGTGCGCCGTCGACCCGGCCCACCATCGGCCGCTCGTCGGAAGATCGTCCCATCGCGCCCGAAGCACCGCCCTTGTCCCTCCTCATCCCGCGCCCGAGGGTAGGGGTCACGGCAGGAAGATCGAGCACGAGCGAGGCGGCGACATGAGCGGGACGACCAGCGGGCCACGGCTGCGGACGACGATCAGCGGCACCGGCCGCGAGTACCTGCCCGGGATGGGGCGCGCCTGGCTGCTGCCTCTCTACGACCCGATGACCCGGCTGCTCGGCGTCCGGGCGGTGCACCGCCGGCTGCTCGACCAGGCCGCTCTGTGCCCCGGCCAGACCGTCCTGGAGATCGGCTGCGGCACCGGCAACCTGCTGCTCGAGGCCAAGACGACCCAGCCCGCGGCCACCGTCGTCGGGCTGGACCCCGACCTCGCCGCACTGGCCCGCGCGCAGCGCAAGGCGACCCGTCGCGGGCTGGCCGTGCAGCTGGACCGCGGGCACGCCGAGGAGCTGCCCTACGCCGACGGGAGCGTCGACGTCGTCCTCTCCTCGTTCATGCTCCACCACGTGCCCGCCGACGAGCAGGAGACGGCGGTGGGCGAGGTCGTGCGGGTGCTGCGCCCCGGCGGCGCGCTGCACCTGGTGGACGCCGACGGGCACGACCACGACCACCGCGGCCACGAGCACCAGCACGGACCCGGCCGGCACCACGTGGGCGCGGGCCTGCCCGACCTGCTGCGCCGTGCCGGCTTCGCCGAGGTGGCCGAGACCGGCTCGGACTCCCGCCGCCGGGTCGGCCGGTTCACCTTCTACCGCGCGACGACCTGACCCCCGGCCGGCACCGCCCGCCGGACCTGCAGGTGCGGCGGGCGGGCGAGGGACCGGGCGACCACGCAGTACCGCTCGGTCAGCTGGGCCAGCTTCTCCAGGGTGGCGTCGTCGGCGTCGGTGTCGAGCTCGGCGTCCACGGTGATCTCGCCCAGCCCGACGGGGACCTCGCGGGAGACGCCGAGCGTGCCGCGGGCGTCCATGTCGGCGCGGGCGGTGAGCCGCGCGGAGCGGACCGCCACCCCCATCGCGGTGGCGACGCTGCGCATCGTGACCCCCGCGCAGGCCACCAGGGCCTGCAGCAGCATGTCGCCCGAGCAGGCGTCGCTGCCGTCGCCTCCGGTGGAGGGGTGCAGGCCGGCGCGGGCAGGGCCCGCCCAGGTCTGCACGGTGCAGGTGATCCCGGGGTCGGCGAACTCGCCCTCGGCGTGCATCGACGCCCGCGCGGACGCCGGGTCGTCCCGGTACCGCTGCTTGAGCGGCGCCTGCAGGTCTCGGAGTGCGGTGGCGTCCACGGGCCCTCCCTCTCGCCGGGGTCCCCATGCTGGTCCCGCGGCGGTGCATCCGCCAGGGCGGCCGGGCCGGCTCAGCCGGTGACGTGCCGGGCGAGCTCCACCACCGCGCCGACGAACACCTCGCCGTCCAGCAGTGCCCGGTCGTTGTGGTCGGCGCCGGGCACCTCGACCAGCCGGTGCAGCCCGGCGGCCGCCTCGGCGACGGCCCGGCTCTGCGCGGCGGGCACGATCGTGTCGGCGTCGCCCAGCACGACCGTCGTCGGCACGTCGACCGTCGCGATCGCCCGGGCGACCGGGAAGCGGTCCCGCAGCAGGGCGCGGACCGGGAGGAACGGGTAGTGCACGCTGCCCACCGCGGCCAGGTCGACGAACGGCGAACGCAGCACCAGCCCCGCCGGTGGGTGCTCGGTCGCCAGCTCCGTCACGACCGCCGCACCGAGGCTCTCCCCCAGGTAGAGCAGCCGCTCCGGCGGCACCCCCGCGTCCTCGACCAGGTACGCGCGGGCCGCGCGCACGTCCCTCGCCAGGCCCTCCTCGCTGGGGCTGCCGGGGTTCCCGCCGTAGCCGCGGTAGTCGAACAGCAGCACCGCCAGGCCGTGGCCGGCCAGGGCCCGGGCGAGCAGCGCCCGCATCCCGCGGTGCCCGCCGTTGCCGTTGGCCACCAGGACGGTGGGCGCCTCCGGGCCGTCTCCGGGGACGAACCAGGCGCCCAGGCGCAGCCCGTCGGAGGTCTGCAGGACGACGTCCCGGCCGCCGGGGAGCACCGCCGACGCCGGCGGCACCGGGCCCTGGTCGGGCAGGTACACCAGCCGGCGCTGGAGGCCCCACAGCACGCCGGTCAGCACGACCAGCGCCACCGCCAGGACCGCACCCGCACGCAGGGCGGACCGGCGACGGCGCCGCGCGGCCACGTCACCGGCGGCCGGGCAACACCGCGTCGATGAGGTGCGGGCCCGGCTCGGCCAGCGCCGTTCGCAGCTGGTCGGCCAGCTCCTCGGCGGTCGTGGCCCGGGTGGCCGGCACGCCCATGCCGGTGGCCAGCGCGACGAAGTCCAGCCCGGGCCCGCCCAGGTGCAGCAGCTGCCCGGCCCGCTCCCCGTCGCCCTGCGCGCCGACCCGCGACAGCTCGTGCTCGAGGATGGCGTAGGAGCCGTTGTCGCAGACGATCGTGGTGACGTCGAGCTGCTCGCGGGCGTGGGTCCACAGCGCCTGCAGGGTGTACATGGCGCTGCCGTCGGCCTGGACCACGACCACCGGCCGGTCCGGGCAGGCCACCGCCGCCCCGACCGACATGGGCAGGCCGTCGCCGATCGCCCCGCCGGTCAGCGCCAGCCAGTCGTGCCGCGGCGCGCCGGAGGTGAGCTCGGCCAGGCCCACGCCCGAGGTGAGCGCCTCGTCGACGACGATCGCCCCCTCCGGCAGCAGCGCGCCGACCACCGCCGCCATCGCTCGGGGGTCCAGCTCGCCGGTGGGCAGCTCCGGGCGGGCGGCCTCCAGCAGCTCCGGCTCGGCGTCCGGGGCGGCCAGCGCGGCGAGTGCCTGCACCGCGGCGACGCCGTCCTCCCCCGGTGCGGACAGGACGTGCACGGTGCACCCCTCGGGCACCGGCGTCCCCGGCACGTCGGGGTAGCCGAAGAAGTGCACCGGCGCGGTCGCCCCGGCCAGCACCAGGTGCGCCGTCCCGGCCAGCGCGGCGATCGCCATCTCCGGCGGGTAGGGCAGCTTCGCGACGTCGGGCAGACCCGACCCGCGCACCATCCGGGCGGAGAAGGTCTCGCTCACCAGCCGCGCGCCGGTGCCGGCCGCGACCCGGCCGGCGGCCAGCAGGGCCTCCTCGGAGGCGACGACGTCCCCGCCGAGGAACAGCACGGCCGGCTCGCCGGAGGTCAGGGCGGCCGCGACGTCGGCGACCACCTGCTCGGGCACCTGCGGCGCGGGGCGCACCGGCACCGGGTCGGCCGGCGCGGCGCCGTCCTCCCACGAGACGTCGGCGGGCAGGACCAGCGTGGCCACCGCCCCCCGCGCCGCCTGCGCCACCGCCTCCGCCGCGTCCGCGGCGACGTCCGCCGGCGCCAGCGAGCGGCGCACCCAGGTCGACACGGCCCCGGCGAGGGCGTCGATGTCGGACTCCAGCGGAGCGTCCAGCCGCTTGTGGGAGCGGGCGTGGTCCCCGACGACGTTGACCACCGGGGCGCCGCCCCGGCGGGCGTTGTGCAGGTTGGCCAGCCCGTTGCCCAGGCCCGGCCCGAGGTGCAGCAGGGTGGCCGCGGGGCGGCCGGCCATGCGGGCGTACCCGTCGGCCGCGCCGGTGGCCACGCCCTCGAAGAGCGTCAGCACGCCGCGCATCTCCGGGACGTCGTCGAGTGCGGCGACGAAGTGCATCTCGGAGGTGCCGGGGTTGGCGAAGCAGACGTCGACGCCGGCGGCGACCAGGGTGCGGATGAGCGCCTGCGCGCCGTTCACCCGCGACCACCCGGCCGCCGCCGCGGTGCCGCGGTCACGGCAGGTTGGGCATGCCGACCTGGATCTCGCGCACCTCGAAGTGCGCCATCGTGGCCCCGCCGGTGGCGAAGTTGGCGACGTCGGCCGCCGCCGACTGTCCCTCCGGGGAGGCGAAGGCCTTGCCCATCGCCTCCTCGGACTCGAAGTCGAGCTCGGCGACGAAGTAGGGCGCCGGCTGGGAGGGGTCCAGCGACTTGCCGTGGCCCACGGTGAAGCGGATCACCCCGGGCATCTCCATCGCCAGCGGCGCGTGGGTGTCGCGGTAGTACTCGTCGAACGCGCCGGGGTCGGTGGGCTGTCCGTAGCTGACCACGAGCCGGTGGACCATGTGTGCACCTCCGCGTCGGCCGGGCCTCGCTGCCCGGGAGTGGCCCCACCTTGGCAGGTCGGGGGCCACTCCCGCGACCTCTAGAAGGTGATGACCAGGCGGCCGCGCACGCCGCCGCCCTCGAGCACGCGGTGCGCCTCGGCGCCCTGCTCGGCGGGGAAGGTGCGCGCCACGCGCAGGGTCAGCACCCCGTCCTCCACCAGCTGCCGGAGCTCGTCGAGCTTCTGCTGCTCCTCGCCGTAGGTGCGCACCATCACCGGGTGCACCCGCAGTCCGCGCTGCCCGTCGCCCCGGTAGCCGCGGACGGTGGTCACGGTGCCGCCGTCCTTGACCGCGGGGAGCACGAGCTCGTCCTGCACCGAGCCGTCGGCCAGCCCGTCGACGCCGGCCGGGTACAGCTCCCGGATGCGGTCGGCGACGTCGTCCCCCCGCCGGACGACGACGTCGGCACCGAGGTCGCGCACCAGCTGCTCGTCGGCCTCGGAGGCGTCGGCGACGACGGTCAGGCCCGCGTGCTTGGCCAGCTGGACGACGTACCCGCCGAACGCGCCGGCCGCGCCGGTCACCGCGAGCACCTGGCCCGGCTCCAGCGCCATGAGGTCGAGGGCGAGGCGGGCGGTGAGCCCGTTCATCGGCAGCGTCGCGGCCTCGACGTCGCTGGCGCCCTTCGGGACGCGGGCCACCGACCCCACGGGGACGACGAGGTCCTCGCGGTACCCGCCGTGCGCGCCCGTGGGCAGCACGATCGCCATGACCCGCTCGCCCACCTGCAGGTCGGTGTCGACGTCCGGCCCGATCTCGACCAGCTCACCGGCGGCGTCCATGCCCGGCACGTAGGGGAACTGCTTGACCGGGTCGCGCTGGGCGTAGGTGCCGTTGCGGGCGTAGGTGTCGGTGGGGTTCACCGTCGCCGCGGTCACCCGGAGCCGCACCTGGCCCGGGCCCAGCGGCTCGGCCGGGACATCGACGACGTGCAGGGCCTCCGGCCCACCGAACTCGGTCACTCCGACAGCTCTCATGCCCCGAGCCAAGCGGGTGCGGCGAGCCCGTGTTCCCCGGCTTCCACGCAGCAGAACCCCGGCCGGAGCCCCGGGCCCGCCGCCCCGGCCGGTGACCGGCGTGTCGGGAATGGCGGAGGAGCGCCGGTCGCTGGACGGGGTGAGCTCCCGCACGCCCGACCCCGACCCGAGAGGCCGCGCGCATGCCCACGCTGCTGCAGTCCCGCCCCGTCCCCGGAGTCCCGGCCCCGCGCCGCCGCGTGCGCGTCAAGCTCGTGGCCGCGGGGATCGGCCTCGCCGTCCTCGTACCCGCCGGCTTCCACGTGGCCGGCTGGCTGCCCGACAACCCGTTCGGTCAGGACGTCGTCGACCGCAGCACGACGCCGCTGATGCTGGCCCTGGACGACCTGCACGAGTACCACGCGGCCACCGGCACCTTCCAGGTCGTCGTCGACCGCGAGGTGGACACCCGCTACGTGCCCTCGGTGATCAGCGGCGAACGGGTCACCTACCTGGCCACCGGCACCGCCGACGCCTCGGTCGACTTCGAGGGCCTGGACGCCGAGCACGTGGCCCTCTCGGCCGACGGCCGGTCGGCGACCATCGTGCTGCCGGCCCCGCGCATCGGCGAGGTGCGCATCGACCCCGCCGAGAGCCGCGTGCTCGACCGCGACCGCGGCCTGGTGGAGCGGGTCGGGGACGCCTTCGCCGACGACCCGGCCGCCGACGACCCCGAGCTGTTCGCCCTCGCCGAGAGCCGCCTGGCCGCCGCCGCCGACGCCAGCGACCTGGTCGACCGCGCCGAGGACAACACCCGCACGATGCTCACCACCCTCGCGCAGTCGCTGGGCGTGGAGGAGGTCGAGGTGCGGTTCGAGGCGGCTCCCGGCAGCGCCGGCTGAGCCGGAGGACCTCCCGACGCGGTCGTGCTCTGCCCACGGGTGTGGGCAGAGCACGAGGTCTCGCGGGGACACCGTGGCCCCGGCCCCGCCAACGAGGGGACCGGGCCCGGGATCAGCGCTTGAGCGCGTACTCCTTGAGCAGGCCCCGGCTGATGATCGTCTTCTGGATCTCGCTGGTGCCCTCGCCGATGAGCAGGAACGGCGCCTCGCGCATCAGCCGCTCGATCTCGAACTCCTTGGAGTACCCGTAGCCGCCGTGGATCCGGAAGGCCTGCGTGGTCACCTCCGCGCAGTACTCGCTGGCCAGCAGCTTGGCCATGCCGGCCTGGACGTCGTTGCGCTCGCCGGAGTCCTTGAGGCGCGCGGCGTTGACCATCATCAGGTGCGCGGCCTCGACCTTGGTGGCCATCTCGGCCAGCTGGAACGCGATCGCCTGGTGCTGCGCGATCGGCTTGCCGAAGGTCTCCCGCTGCTGCGCGTAGGCCACCGCCAGCTCGAAGGCCCGGATCGAGATGCCACACGCGCGGGCCGCGACGTTGACCCGGCCCACCTCGACGCCGTCCATCATCTGCGCGAACCCGCGGCCCGGCGTCCCCCCGAGGACGTCGTCGGCCGAGGCGCGGAAGCCGTCGAACACCAGCTCGGTGGTGTCCACGCCCTTGTAGCCCATCTTGTCGATCTTCCCGGGGATGGTGAGCCCCGGGAGCACCTCGCCGAAGCCGGCGGGCTTCTCCACGAGGAAGGTCGTCAGGTTCTGGTGGGCCTTGGCCGCCCCCTCGTCGGTGCGGACCAGCGCGGCGACCAGCGTGGACGACGCGCCGTTGGTCAGCCACATCTTCTGGCCGTCGATGACGTAGCCGTCCCCGTCGCGGACCGCCTTGGTGCGGATGCCCGCGACGTCGGAGCCCAGCCCCGGCTCCGACATCGAGAACGCCCCGCGCACCTCCCCGGTCGCCATGCGGGGCAGCAGCCGCTGCTTCTGCTCCTCCGTGCCGTGCTGGACGAGCATGTGCGCCACGATGAAGTGGGTGTTGACGACCCCGGAGACGCTCATCCAGCCGCGGGCGATCTCCTCCACCACCAGCGCGTAGGTCAGCAGCGACTCGCCCAGCCCGCCGAACTCCTCGGGGATGGTCAGCCCGAAGATGCCCAGCTCCTTGAGTCCCTCGACGATCTCGGTCGGGTAGACGTCGCCGTGCTCGAGCTCCTGGGCGTGCGGGATGATCTCCTTGTCCACGAAGCTCCTGACCGTCGCCAGGATCTCCTGCTGGACGTCGGTCAGGTCGGCGGTCTGGGCCAGGCGGGTCATCGCGATCGCTCCTCCGGGACTCCGGTGTCCGTGGTTACTCGTGAGTATGGAGCACCCCTCGTGACTGCCGTCGTGGCCCTCGTCACCCCGTCCGCTGCCCCGGCGGCCGTCCTCCGGGGGACCGCCGTCCTCACCGCCTGCGTCCTGCTGGCCGGCTGCGGCGGGGCCCCGGCCGAGGAGGCACCACGGGAGGACCCGGCCCCCGCGCAGGCCGAGCAGTCGGCGGCCGCCGCCGCCGACCCCGCGGCCGCGACCACCCCGGCGGAGGCCGCCCTGGCCGTGGCGCTGCGCACCGGCGACCTCCCGGCGGGCTGGACGGCGCAGGCGAACCCGGTGGCCGACGGCGACCTCTCCGACGACCCGAGCCTGGCGGGCATCTGCGGGGTCTCCTTCGCCTCGGAGGCGCACCGGACGGCGAAGCACCCGGTGGTCGGCCTCGACCCCGACGGCACCGCGACCCTGGTGTCGGAGGCCATCGCGTACGACTCCGCCGAGGCCGGGGCGCTGGCCCTGACCGAGCTCCGGGACGCCTTCGAGTCCTGCCCGGCCGACGACCGGACCTTCGCCGACCCGCCGGCCGTCGACGGGCTCACCGGCACCGTCGTGGCCGTCCGCTACCGGCTGGCGGACGGGACGACGCAGGACGTCCTCGCCCAAGGGCGTGGCGCGGTGGTCTCGGTGCTCATCGCGGAGGATCCTGCGGCGGGCGCGACGGCGGCCACGGGCATCGCCGCC
Organism: Geodermatophilus sp. SYSU D00079; assembly: GCF_054050635.1. Lineage (NCBI taxonomy): Bacteria > Bacillati > Actinomycetota > Actinomycetes > Geodermatophilales > Geodermatophilaceae > Geodermatophilus > Geodermatophilus sp. SYSU D00079. The sequence continues at coordinate 19,799 of NZ_JBJGZS010000012.1, forward strand.
CGGATGGCGGCCCTGCCCGCCCCCGCGACCGGCGGCTGAGCCCCCACGACGAGAGGACCCGCATGAGCAGCGACGACGGCCTGTACCGGGGCGACCCCCCGCCGGCGCCGCCACCTCCGCCGCCCGGGTACGCCCCTACCACCGGTCACGGGCCGCCGCCGGGGTACACCCCGTTCCCCGGGTACGGGGTGCCGCCGGGTTACGGCCCACCGCCGGGGTACGGGGTGCCGCCGGGCTACGGCCCACCGCCGGGCTACGGCCTGCCCGGCTCCTACCGGCGGCCCACCAACAGCATGGCGATCCTCGCCCTGGTGATGGCGTTCGTGTTCGCGCCGGCCGGGCTCGTGCTCGGGGTCGTCGCCCGCCGGCAGATCCGGGAGACCGGCGAGGAGGGCGAGGGCCTGGCGCTGGCCGGGATCATCGTCGGCTCGATCGCCTGCGCCCTCGTCGTCGTGGCGGTCGGGCTGTGGTTCGTCGCGCTCGCCTCGCTGTCGAGCGTCTCCTTCGGCCCGTAGCCGGTGCGGGGTCAGCTGTCCGGCGGGGTGAAGGTCGAGGTGCGCTGCAGCCCGGCGGCCCGGCCCTTGCCGGCGATGACCAGGGCCATCTTGCGGCTGGCCTCGTCGATCATCTCGTCCCCGAGCATGGCCGAGCCCTTCTTCCCGCCGGCCTCGGAGGTCGACCAGTCGTAGGCGTCGAGGATCAGCTCGGCGTGGTCGTAGTCCTCCTGGGAGGGCGCGTAGATCTCGTTGGCCGCCTCGATCTGGCCCGGGTGCAGCACCCACTTGCCGTCGAAGCCGAGCACCGCCGAGCGCTTGGCCACCTCGCGGAACGCCTCGACGTCGCGGATCTGCAGGAACGGCCCGTCGATCGCCTGCACCCCGCGGGCGCGGGCGGCCATGAGGATCTGCATGAGGATGTAGTGGAACGGGTCGCCGGCGTAGTCCGGGTGCAGCGCCCCGACCACCAGCGACTTCATGTTGATCGAGGCCATGAAGTCGGCCGGGCCGAAGATGATCGTCTCGATCCGCGGGCTGGCGAAGGCGATGTCGTTGACGTTGATCAGGCCCTGCGCGTTCTCGATCTGCGCCTCGATGCCGATCCGGCCCACCTCCAGGCCGGTGGACTTCTCGACCTGGGTGAGCAGCAGGTCCAGCGCCCGCACCTGCGCGGCGTCGACGACCTTGGGCAGCATGATGCAGTCCAGCTCCGCGCCCGCACCCTCCACGACCTCGATCACGTCGTGGTAGGTCCACTCCGTGGTCCAGTCGTTGACCCGGACGGTGCGGATCTTGTCGCCCCAGCCGCCCTCGTTGAGCGCCGCGACGATGTTCTTCCGGGCGCCGGGCTTGGCCAGCGGGGCGCAGGCGTCCTCCAGGTCGAGGAACACCTGGTCGGCCGGCAGGCCCTTCGCCTTCTCCAGGAACCGTGGGTTGCTGCCCGGGACGGCGAGGTTGGAACGGCGGGATCGGAGCTCGGCCACGGTGCCTCCGCATCAGGGGGTCAGGTCGCTCCCGGAGACTAGCCAGAGGGGCAGAAATGGCCATTTCTGCCCCTCAGGTGGCCGGTTCCACCAGGGTCGAGGGCCGGCTGGCCCGCACCACGAGGGCGACGCCGACGACGACGAGCAGCACACCGGGCAGGGCGAGCAGCGGCGGCACCTGCTGCAGCAGCACCAGCGCGAACAGCAGCGCGCCGGGCACCTCCAGCAGGACGACGAGGGACACCACGGTGGGGCCGACCGAGGAGAGCACCAGGTTCAGCAGCGTGTGGCCCAGGAGCTGCGCGCAGAAGGTGATCGCGGCGATCAGCAGCCAGTCGCGGGCGGCGAACCCCGCCAGCGGCGCCCCGACGACGACCGCGGACACCGCGATCGCCGCCGCGCACACCGAGTAGCAGACCACTGCGTACGCCGAGGTGGGCAGCCGCTTCCGCGCCCGCGCCCCGGCCAGCACGTAGCCGCCGGCGCAGACCGCCCCGAGCAGCGCCAGCCCGTCGCCGGCGAGGGCGCGCACGCTCACCGACACGTCCACCCCGGCGATGAGCGCGACCCCGAGCACCGCGAGCACCAGCCCCCACCAGATCGCCGCGGGCAGCCGCACGCCGCTCACCCGGGCCGCCAGCGCCGTCCAGATGGGGGTGGTGGTGACCAGCGCGGTGGAGGCGGCGACCGTGGTCATCGACAGGCTGGGCAGCCAGGCGGCGAAGTGCGCGGCGAGGAACAGCCCGGCCACCACCGACGTCCCGAGGTCGCGCGGGCGCAGGCCGGCCAGCGCCGAGCGGTCCCGGAGGAGGAGCACCGGGAGCAGCGCCGCCGCCCCGCCCACGTTGCGCCAGAAGGCCAGCGCCAGCATCGGAGCGGCCACCAGCGTGGTCAGCGGCGCGGACAGCGAGATGCCGATGACGGCCACCGCGATGAGGCCGACGTCCCGACCGCCGGGGCGGTGCACGGCCCACGCGGACGCCGCCGGTGCGCTCAGGAGGGCACCCGGATCCGGCCCCGGGCGACCGGCACCACCGCCCCCTGCACCGTCGTGGCGGTGGTCCGGCCCCCGGAGGCGGTGACGGTGCAGGACAGCAGCGACGGGCGGCCCATGGCCTCGCCCTGGCGGACGACGTAGGACGACGTCGCGTCGGGGGCCAGCAGCCCGGTGGCGACCAGCCACACACCGGCGCCCAGGGCGGCCGAGCCGGTGGCGGGGTCCTCCCCCCACCCCAGGTCGGCGGCGAACACCCGTGCGGAGGCGGTGGAGGCCCCGGCGTCCCAGGACAGCACGGAGACCCCCTCCCCCACCCCCAGCGCGCCCAGCAGCGCGGGGACGGGCGCGGCGTCGTCGACCACCTCGGGACGCACGGCCAGGTAGCTGAACGGCAGCCCGCAGCCGGCGACGTGCGCGGGCAGGCCGACGGCGTCGGCGGCCGACAGCCCCATCGCCTCGGCCAGCGCCCCCGGGTCGGGGCCGTCCTCGAGGGTGGGCCGCCCGCCGGAGAGGGTCGCGCCGTCGTCGTCCACCACGACGTCGAGGACGCCGGCGCCGCACTCCTGGCGCAGGGTGCCCGCGGCCAGCCGGCCGGCGCGGACCAGGGTGTGCGCCGCCCCCACGCTCGGGTGGCCGGCGAAGGGCAGCTCGGCGTAGGGGGTGAAGATGCGGACCCGGTAGTCGGCGTGCGACCCCTCGGTCGGTGCGCACAGGAACGAGGTCTCCGACAGGTGGAACTCGTTGGCCAGCGCCTGGCACTGCTCGGTGCTCAGCCCGTCGGCGTCGAGGACGACGGCCAGCGGGTTGCCCGCGAACGCGCGGGGGGCGAAGACGTCGACGACCTCGTACTCGAGCTCGGCTGCGGGGGACGACACGGCGCCGACGGTAGCCTCAGCGCTCGTGGCCGGCTCGCCAGGCCACGGCAGTGCCGCGGTGACCGAGCTCGCGAGGTCACCCACCCACTCCGCACCTCGGCACGGAGCCGACGAGCGCCATCGAGGAGGTCCCGTGACCACGGTGACGAGGGCCTACGTCTCCCGGCTGGCCGGGCTGCCGGTCTTCGACCCCAACGGCGACCGGGTCGGCAAGGTCCGCGACGTCGTGGTCGCCCTGCGGGTGGGCACCGCCGCGCCGCGGGTGCTGGGGCTCGTGGTCGAGGTGGTGGCCCGCCGGCGCATCTTCGTGCCGATGGGCCGGGTGACCGCCGTCGACACCGGTGCGGTCGTGCTGGCCTCGGGCACCCTCAACCTCAAGCGCTTCGAGCAGCGGGCCGGCGAGACCCTCGTCCTCGGGGAGCTGCTGGACCGCTCGGTGCGCATCGCCGACGACGACCGTCCCGCGCACGTGGTCGACGCCGGGATGGAGCAGACCCGCACCGGTGACTGGGTGCTGTCCAAGCTCGCCGTCCAGGAGCCCGGCCGGCTGGGCCGCCGCGGGCAGCTGCACACCCTGAACTGGGACGAGGTGACCGGCCTGGGCCTGCCGCAGAGCGGCCAGGGCGCGGAGACCCTCATCGCCACCTACCGCGAGCTCAACGCCGCCGACCTCGCCCACGCGCTGCAGGACCTCCCGATCAAGCGCCGGCACGAGGTGGCCGAGGCCCTGGACGACGAGCGGCTGGCCGACGTCCTCGGGGAGCTGCCGGAGGCCGACCAGATCACCATCCTCGGCACCCTGGACGAGGGGCGCGCCGCCGACGTCCTCGAGGTGATGGACCCCGACGACGCCGCCGACCTGCTGGCCGAGCTGTCCAACGTCGACCGCAACCGGCTGCTGGAGCTCATGGAGCCCGACGAGGCCGAGCCGGTGCGCCAGCTGCTGCAGTACTCCGAGGACACCGCCGGCGGGATCATGACCAGCGAGCCGGTGATCCTCTCCCCCGACGCCACCATCGCCGAGGCGCTGGCGCGGGTGCGCGAGCCCGAGCTGACCCCGGCCCTGGCCAGCCAGGTGTACGTGTGCCGGCCGCCGTCGGCCACCCCGACCGGGCGCTACCTGGGCCTGGCGCACATCCAGCGGCTGCTGCGCGAGCCGCCGTCCACCCTGGTCAGCGGGGTCGTCGACGACATGGAGCCGCTGCGGCCGGAGGCCCCGCTGGCCGAGGTGACCCGCTACTTCGCCACCTACAACCTGGTCGCCGCGCCGGTCGTCGACGCCCAGGGCCGGCTCGTGGGCGCGGTCAGCGTGGACGACGTCCTGGACCACCTGCTGCCCGACGACTGGCGCGAGCGGGCCCGCCGTGGCTGAGGGCCGCCGGCTCGACGTCCCGCGGGGTGCGCGGGGCTTCGGCAGCTTCCTGCGCCTGGACCCCGACGCCGTCGGCCGGTTCGCCGAGGGCATCGCCCGCTTCCTCGGCACCGGGCGCTTCCTGGCCGTGCAGACGGTGATCGTGACCGTCTGGATCCTGCTCAACGTCTTCGCGATCCGCCTGCAGTGGGACCCCTACCCCTTCATCCTGCTCAACCTGGCGTTCTCCACCCAGGCCGCCTACGCCGCGCCGCTGATCCTGCTGGCGCAGAACCGGCAGGCCGACCGCGACCGGGTGCAGGCCGAGGAGGACCGCGCCCGCGCCGCCTCCACCCGCGCCGACACCGAGTACCTGGCCCGGGAGCTGGCCTCGTTGCGCGTCGCCGTCGGCGAGCTGGCCACCCGCGACTTCATCCGCGGCGAGCTCAGCCGGCTGCTGGCCGACGAGGACGACGACGGCGGCGACCGGAAGAAGAAGAGCGGCGGCAAGAAGCGTCGCGAGGCCGCGGCGGGGGCCGACGCCGTCGGCTGACGGCCGGAGCGACACACTGCACACTCTGCATCGTTGCATCGTGTGCAGTGGAGGAGGACGCTGGCCTCCGTGGTGGAGCGGGGACTGCGCGAGCGCAAGAAGGCCGACACCCGCGCGGCCCTGGCCGCCGCGACCCTGCAGCTGGCCGTCGAGCGCGGGTGGGAGCACGTCACCGTGGAGGCGATCGCCGCGGCGGCCGACGTGTCCTACCGGACGTTCTTCAACCACTTCTCCGCCAAGGAGGAGGCCCTCCTCTTCCCCTCCGGCCCGGAGCAGCCGCGGCTGTCGGCCCGGGTGCGCGCCCAGCCGGCGGGCACCCCGGTCCTGGACGCCGTCCGGGCCGCGTTGCACGAGGACCTCACCGAGCTGGAGGCCGACCCCGGCGCCCTGCGCGACTGGATGACCGTCGTCCTCGCCACGCCGTCCCTCATCCCCCGGCTGGTCGAGATGAGCTCGGCCGACGAGCGGGACATGGCGCTGGCCATCGCCGAGCGCACCGGCCAGGACGCCGAGGCCGACCTCTACCCCGGCCTGCTGGCTGCCGTCGTCTCCGCCGCGGTGCGGGTCACCCTGTGGCGCTGGCACCTGCTGGCCGGGGCGACCCCGCTGGTCACCGTGGTGGACGAGGCGCTGGAGGCACTCGCCGCCGGGCTCACGCCCCCCGCCCCGACCGCCTGACCCACCTCACCCCCGAAGATCCCGACCGACAGGAGCAGCATGTCCACGACCGCCGAGTCCGGCGCCGCCGGGGCGGCCAGTACGCAGGCCCGGATGAGCCGACGGGAGGTGCTCCAGGCGCTGTCCGGCCTGATGGTGGGCATCTTCGTGTCCATCCTGGCGGCGACCGTCGTCAGCAACGCCCTCCCGGTGATCATCGCCGACCTCAACGGCAGCCAGTCGGTCTACACCTGGGTCGTGACGGCGGAGCTGCTCGCCATGACCGCCTCGGTCCCGCTCTGGGGCAAGCTCGCGGACCTGGTGAGCCAGAAGCTCCTGGTCCAGCTGTCCCTGGCGCTGTTCGTCGCCGGGTCGCTGCTGGCCGGCTTCTCGCAGGACACCGGCACGCTGATCGTCGCCCGCGTCGTCCAGGGTCTCGGCGCCGGTGGCCTCACCGCGCTCGTGCAGATCGTGATGGCGGCGATGATCCCGCCGCGCGAGCTGGGCCGCTACGCCGGCATCTTCGGGGCCGTCTTCGCCGTGGCCACCGTCGCCGGGCCGCTGATCGGCGGCGTCATCGTCGACACCTCCTGGCTGGGCTGGCGCTGGTGCTTCTTCATGGGCGTCCCGTTCGCGCTGCTGGCGATCGTGCTGCTGCAGAAGACGCTGAAGCTCACCCAGGTCCGCCGCGGCGACGTGCACATCGACTGGCTGGGCGCGCTGCTGATCACCGCCGGGGTGAGCACCCTGCTCATCTGGGTCACCCTGGCCGGCAACGAGTTCGACTGGGCCTCCGGGACGACGGCGCTCATGGTGGGCGGCGCGGTCGTGCTGCTGGTCCTGGCCGTGCTCGTCGAGTCCCGGTCGCCCGAGCCGGTCATCCCGCTGGACATCTTCCGCAACCGCACGGTCACCCTCACCACCCTGGCCAGCGCCCTGGTCGGCATCGCGATGTTCGGCGGCACGGTCTTCCTGTCGCAGTACTTCCAGATCTCGCTGGGCTACACCCCCACCGAGGCCGGGCTGCTCTCCCTGCCGATGATCGCCGGCCTGCTCGTGTCCTCCACCGTGGCCGGTGCCCTGATCACCAGGACCGGCACCTGGAAGCGCTTCCTGATCGCCGGTGGGGTGCTCATGACCGTCGGCTTCGGACTGCTGGCCACCATCGACGCGCAGACCTCGATCTGGGTGCTCGGCGCGTTCATGGTCGTGCTCGGCGTCGGCGTCGGGCTGCTCATGCAGAACCTCGTCCTCGCCGCGCAGAACGACGTCCCGGCCCGCGAGCTGGGCTCGGCGACCTCCGTGCTGTCGTTCTTCCGCAGCCTGGGCGGCACGATCGGCGTCAGCGTACTCGGCGCGGTGCTGGCCGGCCGGGTCGCCGGCGACCTGAGCGTGCTGGGTGGCGGCGCGACCGCCGACGGGGGCGGCGAGACGACCGTCCCCGACGTCTCGAGCCTGCCGCCGGAGGTCGCGGGCCTGGTGCAGGACGCCTACGGCAACGCGACGGCGGAGCTGTTCCTGATCGCGACGCCGCTGGCCGCGCTGGCGCTGCTGGTCGTGCTCTTCATCAAGGAGAAGCCGCTGAAGACGACGTCGGGCGCCGAGCGACTCGCCGAGGAGCAGGCCCAGCTGCCCCTCGCGCACTGACGCACCCCCGCGCACCCAGGCCGCCGTGGCCCCCTCCCCGGGGCCACGGCGGTCCCGCGTCCGGGCCCGCACCGCGGCCCGCCGGTTCCGTCGTCCCCCTGCGGCACGATCCGGGGCGTGACGCGCACGCACACCGTCACCGGGTCGCCGATCGGCCCGCTGACGCTGGTGGCCGAGGACGACGCCCTGGTCGCCCTGTACCTGGACCCGCCCGACCCGGCCGCGGTCGGCGAGCGGGACGACGCCGGGCTCGCCGACGCCGTCCGCCAGCTGGCGGAGTACTTCGCCGGTGACCGCACCGGGTTCGACCTGCGGCTGCGGGCGACGGGCAACGAGCTGCAGCTGGCCGTCTGGCGGCTCATGGCGGAGATCCCCTACGGCGAGACCCGCTCCTACGGCGCCCTCGCCCGGCAGCTCGGCGACCGGACCCTCGCCCAGGCGGTGGGCACGGCGTGCGGGCGCAACCCGCTGCCGGTCGTGGTCCCCTGCCACCGCGTGGTCGGCGCCGACGGGAGCCTCGTCGGCTTCGGCGGAGGACTGCACCGCAAGCGGTTCCTCCTCGACCTGGAGCAGCGCGACCGCCGGCTGTTCTGACCCCCGGGTCAGCCGGTGAGGACGTGCACCAGCGCGCCGGCGGCCCCGGCGAGCACCAGGACGACGATGAACGGCGCCCGCAGGGCCAGCGCGACCGCGGCCACGGCGAGGCCGGCCAGCCGCCCGTCGACGACGATCGTGCCGTCGCTGGTGGCGGCCTGGACGGCGACCAGCGCGGCCAGCAGCGCCGCGGGGACGAAGTCCACGATCCGCGCCACCCACGGCTGCTCCACCCACGCGGCCGGCACCGACAGCCCGGCCAGCTTGAGCAGGTAGCAGCCCAGGGACCCGGCGACGACCGCCACCCACAGCGCCGTGCCGCTCACCGCGCACCGTCCGCGGCGACCGGCCGGCGGGGCCGGCCCGCGAGCGCGACGGCCACGACGGCGGCGATCACCTGCACACCGGCCGGCACCACCGGCGTCAGGGCCAGCGCCACGACCGCACCGCCGACCGCGACCCGCCGCTGCACCGCCGCCTCGGGGAACGACCGCCGCAGCCGCGGCCACAGCAGCGCCAGGAACGCGGCCGGGACGACGGCGTCCAGCGCGGCCAGCGCCGCACCGCTGAGCGCCGCCGCACCGAGGGAGCCGACCACGGTCGTGAGGTTCCAGACCACGAAGATCGTCGCGCCGCCGGCCAGGAACGCCAGCCGGGCCAGCTTGCGGTCCGGCGCGGCGATGGCCAGCGCGGTCGTCTCGTCGATGACCCAGTGCGCCGTCCCCAGGCGCGGCAGGACGCCGCGCGGCCGCAGCAGCGGCACCAGCCGGACGCCGTACACGGTGTTGCGGGTGCCGAGCAGCAGCGCGCTGCCGACGGCGGCCAGCGCGCTGCCACCCGCGCCGAGCACGCCGACCAGGGCGAACTGGGAGGCGCCGGTGAACATGAGCAGCGACATCGTCATCGCCTGCCAGAGGTCGAGCCCGGCGGCGTCGGCCGCGGCGCCGAAGGCCACGCCGTAGAGGCCCACGGCCAGGCCCAGCCCGACGGCGTCGCGCAGGGTGGCGGAGCGCTGGTCGGACACGGGGCCAGGGTAGTGAGCGCGTCGGTGCGTACTGGATCACGCCACGGACGGCGGGCTCGGTCGGCGCGCCGCCGTACAGTGGCATGAGACCCGTGTGCGCAGGTCGCCGCCGCCTCTCGGCGGACCGGACCGGGTCCCCCCGTCGAAGGAGACAGACGCAACGATGTCCGCCCCGCTGACCGGCGCGCCGGCGCTCGACGCCGTCAACGCCGCTCTGGCCACCGTGCAGGACCCGGAGATCAACCGCCCGCTGACCGAGCTGGGCATGGTCAAGGACGTGCAGATCGCCGAGGACGGCGCCGTCCGGGTCGAGGTCTACCTCACCGTCTCGGGCTGCCCGATGCGCGAGACGATCACCAACCGCGTCACCCAGGCCGTCTCCGCCGTCCCCGGCGTGACGGCGGTCCAGGTCGGCCTGGACGTCATGGACGACGAGCAGCGCGCCGAGCTGCGCCGCACCGTGCGGGGCACCGACGCCGCCGACCCCGTCATCCCGTTCGCCCAGCCGGGCTCGCTGACCCGCGTGTACGCCGTCGCCTCCGGCAAGGGCGGCGTGGGCAAGTCGTCGGTGACGGTGAACCTGGCTGCGGCACTGTCCCGGCGCGGCCTGTCGGTCGGCGTGGTGGACGCCGACATCTACGGCCACTCGGTGCCGCGGATGCTCGGGGTCGACGACAAGCCCACCCAGGTCGACAACATGATCATGCCGCCGCAGGCCTACGGCGTGAAGGTCATCTCGATCGGCATGTTCACCCCGGGCAACACCCCGGTCGTGTGGCGCGGGCCGATGCTGCACCGTGCGCTGCAGCAGTTCCTGGCCGACGTGTGGTGGGGCGACCTCGACGTCCTCCTGCTGGACCTCCCGCCCGGCACCGGCGACGTCGCGATCTCCATCGCGCAGCTGCTGCCCAACGCCGAGATCCTCGTCGTGACGACGCCGCAGCTGGCCGCCGCCGAGGTGGCCGAGCGGGCCGGGGCGATCGCCACCCAGACCCACCAGCAGGTGGTCGGCGTCATCGAGAACATGTCGTGGATGGACCTGCCCGACGGCTCCCGCGTGGAGGTCTTCGGCTCCGGCGGTGGGCAGACGGTCTCCGACGCGCTGACCCGCACCCTGGGCGCCCGGGTGCCGCTGCTCGGCCAGATCCCGCTCGACACCCGGGTGCGCGAGGCCGGTGACGCCGGTGCGCCGGTGGTGCTAGCCGACCCCGAGTCCCCGGCCGCCCAGGCGCTGACCGCCATCGCCGACGGGCTGGCCAGCCGTCAGCGCGGGCTGTCGGGCATGTCCCTGGGGCTCACCCCGGTCCGCCGCTGAGCTGACCGCGACAGAGGCCCGGTCCCCGGTGGTGGGGCCGGGCCTCTGTGCTGTCCCCCGCCGCACTGCGGGCGCTTCTCTCGCCCCGCCGGGGCTGCAGGGCCGGCAGCGCACGAGGAACACCGGCAGTCCGCCGGGAACGGTCAGCGGAAGGACGGGTCCTCGTGCGGGCGGCCCCTCAGCTCGTGGAAGCCGTCGGTGGCCGCGACCAGGGTGACGCCGTCCCACAGCCGTCCCGCCGCCTCTCCCCGCGGCACCCGGGAGACGACCGGGCCGAACCAGGCGGTGCGCCCGCCGCCGGCTCCCGGGACGGCCACCACCGGCGTCCCGACGTGGTCGCCGACCAGGCCGATGCCCGCGGCGTGCGAGGCCCGCACGAGGCCGTCGTGCTCCGGCGAGGCCATGACCCCGGCCAGGTCGGCGGGCAGGCCCACGCCGCGCAGGAGGTCACCGGCGTCCGGCCACTCCGACCGGGTGTGGACCGCCTCGCCGTAGGCGGCGTAGAGGGCGGCGAGTGCCTCCTGCCCGTACCGGTCCGCCACGACGGCGAACAGCCGCACGGGCTGCCAGAGCCAGCCCTCGGGATCACCCTCGGGATCGTCCTCGCGGCCCTCGTTGAGCACCGCCAGGCTCATGACGTGCCACCGCACCCGCACGGCGCGCACCCGTTCCACCTCGCGCAGCCAGCACGCCGTCGCCCAGGTGTAGGGACAGCTCGGGTCGAACCAGCAGTCGGCGGTGAGCACCGCCCCCATCCTGCTGACTACGTCGCGTCGGGGTCGAACGGGGGCGGGGTGGCCGCGTCGCGGGAGCGGACGGCGTTCCGGCCGGCCACGGTCGCGCCCGCCCCGGCCCGGGACAGCCCCGCCGAGCCGGTGGCGCTGCCCCGGCGCACCGACGGCGCGTCGTCGTCGGCGAGCAGCTGGTTCCGGATGAAGGTCTTCGGGTGGTACTGGCGCAGGTCGAGGTCGCGGAGCTTGGCGAGGTCGTCACCGAGCGACTCGTCCACCTGGGCACGGACGCCGGTGATCGCCTCGCGGACCTTCTTCAGGCCGGTGGCGGCGTCCTTGGCCAGGTGCGGGAGCCGTTCGGGGCCGAAGATGAACAGCGCGGCGAGCGCGAGGACGATGATCTCGCCCCAGCCGATCGAGTCGAACACGAAACCGCTCCCGTCGTCCCGCGGACGCCCCTGCCGCCCACGGCTGTCCAGCCTAGGCGCGTCGCGGCGCCGGGTCAGTGCCCCGATCCGGGGGGTGGCCGGGGTCTCAGGCCTCGTCGAGGGTGACGTCGACGGTCGTGGAGGAGCCACCGCGGATCAGCTCGATGCGGACGGTCTCCCCCGGCTCGTGGGCGTCGACGGCGACGACCAGCTCCTCGGAGCTGCCCACCGGGTCCTCGCCCACCGCGATGATCACGTCCTGCTCCCGGATGCCGGCCTCGGCCGCGCCGCTGCCGGGCTCGACGTTGACCACGAGGGCGCCGTCCCGGGTGCCGTCGGTGACCGAACGGGCGTTGACCCCCAGCGCGGCGTGCACCGCCCGGCCGGTGCTGATCAGCTGCTCGGCGATGTCGCGGGCGGAGTCGATCGGGATGGCGAAGCCCAGGCCCACGCTGCCGCCGCCGAGGGAGGCGATGGCGGTGTTGATGCCGATCACCTCACCCGAGCCGTTGACCAGCGCGCCCCCGGAGTTGCCCGGGTTGATGGGCGCGTCGGTCTGCACGGCGCTGATGACGGCGTTGGTGTCCGAGCCCTCCCCCGACAGCCGGACCGGCCGGTCCAGCGCGCTGACGATCCCGGTGGTCACCGTGCTGGCCAGGCCCAGCGGGGAGCCGATCGCCACGACCGGGTCACCGACGACGACGTCGGAGGAGTCGCCCAGGGCCGCGGTGAGCAGGCCGGGCTTCTCCACCTTGAGGACGGCGATGTCGCTGGCCGGGTCGCGGCCGACGATCCGCGCCGCCGAGCCGCTGCCGTCGGAGAACACCGCGCGGATCTCGGCGCCCTCGACGCCGTCGGCGCCGGAGATGACGTGGTTGTTGGTGATGATGTAGCCGTTCTCCCCGTCGACGACCACGCCGGAGCCGGTGGCGCCGGCCTCGCCGAGTCGGACCTCGACCGAGACCACGGTCGGGGTGACCCGCTCGGCGATGTCGGAGACCGAGCCCGGCTCGCGGGCGATGCCCTCGCTGGTCTCGTTGAGCTGGGTGCCCGGGGCGAGCAGCGGGGTCTCGCTGGCGGTGCGGGTCAGCAGGTAGCCGGCGCCCCCACCGATCGCGCCGACGAGCAGCACGGCGAGGACCACCAGCACCGACAGCCGGATCGACAGGTCGCGCAGCCGGAGCTTGCGGCGGCCCTTCGCGTCGACGACGACCGGGCCGGGCTGGTCCTCGGGCTCCTCGAAGACCGCCGGACCGGTGAGCGCGGCCGGCGCGTGGGGGTCCCGCCAGGGGTCCGAGCGGGCGTCGGGCTTCCACCACGGGCCGGTGGCGGTCCGGCGGCGTTCCGGCCGGCCGCCGGGCGGCTCCTGCAGGCCGCGCCGGCCCGGTCCGGGCGGCGCGAAGGCACGCAGCACGGCCTCGGGCGGCGGGGGCGGCAGCGGCCGCGGCGGCGGGGTGGGGCGGTCACCGGCGAAGCTGCCCTGGACGGCGGTGGGCCGCCCGAACGCCGCCTGCTGCGCCGGACTCGGGGCGGGCGGGCGCAGCACGGCGGGACGCGGCTCGCCGGGAGGGGGGTCGAAGCCCCCGACACCGGCCCGCGGGCGCGCGAAGACCTCGTCGGGGACCGGCGCCTGGTCGGCCGGCCGCGACTCCTCGGGGCCCTCCGGGTTCTCGGGCAGCGGGTCCTCCCCGGGCACGGCGTCGGTACGGGTGTTCAGGGCGTTCCACCCGGGCGGACGGCGGCGGTGTCGACGGTGATGGTCCGCACCACCGGCGGCGCGATCTGGGTGCGCTGCTCCGGCGGGGAACCGGCGACCGACGAGGGCACCCGCCGCTCGCCGTGCGGAGCGTCGACCGGGAGGCCCAGCGCGAGCACCGTGACGCCCAGCCCGAGGCCGGCCAGCGCGCCGGCGACCCCGCGCCGCAGCCAGCGGGCCTGACCGGGCCGCTCGGTGGGGGGTGCCGACGGGGTCAGCGGCACCGACCAGGAGCCGGCCGGCCCGGAGACCGTGAGCTGTCCCGGCCCGGCGCTCAGCCCGCCACCGGCGCCGGGGACGTCGGCGGTGAAGGGGATGGCGCGCAGACGCGAGAGCAGGTCACCGGGCACCGCGACCTCGGCGCAGGTGTGCAGCGCGTCCTTGGCCTCCCGCTGGGCCTCCACCGCCATCCGGCACTGGGCGCAGCCGGCCAGGTGCCGGGCGGCGCGGCCGGCGGGGCCGCCGGCCAGCTCGCCGTCCACCAGGGCGGCGATGGCCTCCTGGGCCAGGTGGCTCTCGGGGATGTTCACCCCGCGCTCCCCTCCGCGGCCACCGGGCGGCGCGGAGCCAGGTGCGCCAGGGCCTCGCGCAGCTGGACACGGCCGCGGTGGATGCGGCTGCGGACCGTGCCGAGCTTGATGCCGAGGGTGGCCGCGATCTCCTCGTAGGTCAGCCCCTCGATGTCACACAGGACGACGGCGACGCGGAACTCCGGCGAGAGCGCGTCGAGCGCCGCCTGCACCTGCGGGTCGAGGTGGGTGTCGGAGTACACCTGCTCGGGGCTGGGCGCGGTACCGGGCAGGCGCTCGGTGTCCTCGGGCAGGGCGTCGAAGCGGATGCGCTGCCGGCGCCGCACCATGTCGAGGAACAGGTTGGTGGTGATCCGGTGCAGCCAGCCCTCGAAGGTGCCGGGCGAGAAGTCAGCCAGCGAGCGGAACACCCGGACGAACGTCTCCTGGGTGAGGTCCTCGGCGTCCTGCGGGTTGCCCGACAGCCGGTAGGCCAGCCGGTAGACCCGCGCGGAGTGGTCGCGGACGACCTGCTCCCAGGTGGGGGCGACCCACGCCTCGGCGCCGGGCGCGTCGGGCACGGCGGCCGGCTGCGCGGGGAGGGAGGCGTCGGGCACGGGTCCAGGATCGCAGACGGGGGCCGCTCCCTGCCCTCCCACGTCGGCGGGGCGGGTGGGGGCGGCTCGCTTGGGGCGCACGTCGTGATCAACGGGCCGCGCGCCACCCCGTGTTCCCGTTCACAGCAAGCTCACAGCTCCGCCGGTCGCGGCCGGTCACCGGGAGTGCGGCCACTACCCTCGGTCGGTGATGAGCAGCGGACCGCGGCCGGGGAGGGACGGCGCCGCCTACGCCGACCGGTTCGCGACCGAGACGCCCGCCCTCGTCGCGGCCCGGGCGCGGGCGGCCCGCCTCGGCGGCCCGGCGCCGCTCGAGCCGGCCGTCGGCGCCACGCTGGCCGTCCTGGCCGCCACCGGGGGCGCCCGCGCGGTGGTCTCGATCGGCAGTGGCGCCGGTGTGGTCGGCCTCTGGCTGCTCGAGGGCATGCGCCCCGACGGCGTCCTCACCGCCCTGGACGGCGACCCGGAGCAGCTGCGCGCGGCCCGGCTGGCCTTCGTCGAGGCCGGCCACCCCGCCGGGCGCACCCGGATGATCTTCGGGACGCCGGCCGAGGTGCTGCCGCGGCTGTCCCCGGGCGCCTACGACATGGTGGTCTGCGCCGGGCCACCCACCGAGTACGCCCGGCACCTCGACGCCCTGCTCGACCTGGTGCGGGTGGGCGGCACGCTGACCTGCCACGGGCTGCTGGAGGGCGACCGCATCGCCGACCGGGCGGCCCGGGACGAGCAGACGGTCACCTGGCGGGACCTCGCCCGCACCGTGCGCGAGCACGAGTCGCTGACCTCCGCGGTCCTCCCCATCGGGGCCGGCCTGCTGGTGGCGACCCGGCGTCGCTGAGACCGCGACGCCGGGCCGGCCGCCGTCAGTCGGTGCCGGACTCCATCGCGGCGCGGTCGAGCAGCTCGTCCTCCTCGGAGACCGCCCCGCGGGAGGCGATCGCCTGGGCGCCGCCCGCGGCCATCGCGCCGATCAGCCCGGTCGAGGCCGCCTGCGCGGCGCCGATCGCGGCCGGGGTCACGCCGCCGACCATGCCGATCGCCGCGTACTGCTCCAGCTTGGCGCGGGAGTCGGCGATGTCGAGGTTGCGCATGGTCAGCTGACCGATGCGGTCCACCGGGCCGAACGCGGAGTCCTCGGTGCGCTCCATGGACAGCTTGTCCGGGTGGTAGCTGAACGCCGGCCCGGAGGTGTCGAGGATCGAGTAGTCCTCGCCCCGCCGCAGCCGCAGGGTGACCTCGCCGGTGACGGCCATGCCGACCCAGCGCTGCAGCGACTCCCGCAGCATCAGCGACTGCGGGTCCAGCCAGCGTCCCTCGTACATCAGCCGGCCGAGGCGCCGGCCCTCGCTGTGGTAGGTGGCGAGGGTGTCCTCGTTGTGGATGGCGTTGACCAGCCGCTCGTAGACCACGTGCAGCAGCGCCATGCCGGGCGCCTCGTAGATGCCCCGGCTCTTGGCCTCGATGATGCGGTTCTCGATCTGGTCGGACATGCCCAGCCCGTGCCGGCCGCCGATGGCGTTGGCCTCCAGCACCAGGTCGACGGCGGAGGCGTACTCCTTGCCGTTGATGCTGACCGGCCGCCCCTGGGCGAACCCGATCGTGACGTCCTCGGGCGCGATCTCGACCTCGGGGTCCCAGAACCGCACGCCCATGATCGGCTCGACGATCTCGACCCCGGCGTCCAGGTGCTCCAGCGACTTGGCCTCGTGGGTGGCGCCCCAGATGTTGGCGTCGGTGGAGTACGCCTTCTCGGTGCTGTCCCGGTAGGGCAGGTCGTGGGCCAGCAGCCACTCCGACATCTCCTTGCGGCCGCCGAGCTCGGTGACGAAGTCGGCGTCCAGCCACGGCTTGTAGATCCGCAGCGAGGGGTTGGCCAGCAGGCCGTAGCGGTAGAACCGCTCGATGTCGTTGCCCTTGTAGGTGGAGCCGTCGCCCCAGATCTGCACGTCGTCCTCGAGCATCGCGCGCACCAGCAGGGTGCCGGTGACCGCGCGGCCGAGCGGGGTGGTGTTGAAGTAGCTGCGCCCGCCGGACCGGACGTGGAACGCCCCGCAGGTCAGGGCCGCCAGCCCCTCCTCCACGAGGGCCGCCCGGCAGTCGACCAGGCGCGCGATCTCCGCGCCGTAGGCGGTCGCGCGGCCGGGGACCGAGGCGATGTCCGGCTCGTCGTACTGGCCGATGTCGGCGGTGTACGTGCACGGCACCGCCCCCTTGTCGCGCATCCACGCGACCGCCACCGAGGTGTCGAGTCCGCCGGAGAAGGCGATGCCGACGCGCTCGCCGACCGGGAGGGAGGTGAGGACCTTGGACACGAGAAGAAGTATGCACGCCAATGCATGATCATGCACAGGCGGGGTCGGACGCCCCTCAGACGTACGCGCGGGCGCCCTTGCCCAGGACGGTGACCCCGCCGGCGCTCACGTGGTAGCGCTGGCGGTCGGTGTCGAGGTCCACCCCGATCCGCGCCCACGGCGGGACGACGACGTTCTTGTCGAGGATGGCCCGCCGGACGTAGGCGCCCTCACCGACGAACACGCCGTCCATGAGCACGCTGTCCTCGACCCGCGCCCCGCGCTCGACGCGCACCCCCGGTGAGACCACCGAGTTGTGCACCGAGCCGCCGCCGATGATCGCGCCGGCGCTGACCATCGACTCCTCCGCGCGGCCACCGAGCACGAACTTGGCCGGTGGGAGCTGCGGCGGCAGGGTGAGGATCGGCCAGCGGTCGTTGTAGAGGTTGAAGATCGGCGTGACCGACACGAGGTCCATGTGCGCGTCGAAGTAGGAGTCGATCGTCCCGACGTCGCGCCAGTAGCCGTGGTCGCGCTCGCTCGCGCCCGGGACGATGTTGGTGGAGAAGTCGTAGACCCAGGCGTCACCGGCCTCGGCCAGCATCGGCATGATCGAGCCGCCCATGTCGTGCGCGGAGTTCTCGTCCTCGGCGTCGGCCCGCAACGCCTCGAGCAGCGCGTCGGTGGTGAACACGTAGTTGCCCATGGAGGCGAAGCTCTCCTCCGGCGAGTCCGGCAGCCCCGGCGGGTCGGCCGGCTTCTCCAGGAACCCGCGCACCTTGCCGTCGGCGTCGGCGTCGATGACGCCGAACTCGGTGGCCTCCGCGCGCGGCACGCGCAGGCCGGCGATGGTGACCCCCGCCCCGGTCTGCAGGTGCTGGTCGATCATCTGCGCCGGGTCCATGCGGTAGACGTGGTCGGCGCCGAACACCATGACGATGTCGGGCCGGGCGTCGTAGATGAGGTTCAGGCTCTGGAAGATCGCGTCGGCGCTGCCGGTGTACCAGCGCGGCCCGAGCCGCTGCTGCGCGGGCACCGGGGTGATGTAGTTGCCCAGCATCTGCGACAGCCGCCACGTCGTGGTGATGTGCCGGTCGAGGCTGTGGCTCTTGTACTGCGTGAGGACGGCGATCTGCCGGATCTCGGCGTTGACGAGGTTGGACAGCACGAAGTCGATGAGCCGGTAGTTGCCGCCGAACGGCACTGCCGGTTTGGCCCGGTCCGCGGTGAGAGGGGCCAACCGCTTGCCCTCACCGCCGGCCAGGACGATGCCGAGAACCCGAGGACCGCCACGCATGTGACGCAACGTAGCCGGTGGACGGGGCCGCCGCCGCACCACGGTGCACGGTGCTCACCCCTAGGGTGAGGCGCGTGCGCATCGGCTTGGTGACCCGCGAGTGGCCGCCGGACGTCTACGGCGGCGCGGGGGTGCACGTCGAGCACCTCGCGGCGGCCCTGCGGGCGCTGCCGGCCGGCCCCCAGCTCGACGTCCACTGCTTCGGCGATCCCCGGGCGGACGCCACCGGGCACGCCGTCCCCGCCGGGCTGACCGGCGCCAACGGCGCGCTGCAGGCCCTGGGCGTCGACGTCGAGATCGCCGGGGCGCTCGCCGACGCCGACCTGGTGCACAGCCACACCTGGTACGCCAACGCCGCGGGCCTGTTCGCCGCGCTGGTGCACGGGGTGCCGCACGTGGTCACCGCGCACTCCCTCGAGCCGCGGCGGCCGTGGAAGGCCGACCAGCTCGGCGGCGGTTACCGGCTGTCCTCCTGGGTGGAGCGCACCGCCTACCTCGCCGCCGACGCGGTGATCGCCGTCAGTGGCGGCATGAAGGCCGACGTGCTCGCCGTCTACCCCGAGCTGGACCCCGACCGGGTGCACGTCGTCGGCAACGGGGTGGACGCCGAGGCCTACCGCCCGGTGCACGACCCCGACGTGGTGCGCTCCCTCGGCGTGGACCCCGACCGGCCGTACGCGCTGTTCGTCGGCCGGATCACCCGGCAGAAGGGCGTCATGCACCTGCTGGCCGCCGCCGAGCAGCTGCCCCCCGAGGCCGGGCTGGTGCTCTGCGCGGGCGCCGCCGACACCCCGGCCGAGCGCCAGCAGGTGGCCGACGCCGTGGCCGAGCTGCAGGCGCGGCGGGACGGCGTGGTGTGGATCGAGGCGATGCTGCCGCGCGAGCAGCTGGTCCCCCTCATCACCGGCGCCACCGTGTTCGTCGTCCCCTCGGTGTACGAGCCGCTCGGCATCGTGAACCTGGAGGCCGCCGCCTGCGGCACGGCGGTCGTGGCCAGTGCGGTGGGCGGCATCCCCGAGGTCGTCGCCGACGGCCGCACCGGGCTGCTGGTGCCCTACGACCCGGACGACGCCGCCGCCTTCGAGTCGGGGCTGGCGGCGCGGGTCGCCGAGCTGCTCGCCGACCCGGAGCGGGCGGCGCGCATGGGGGCGGCGGGCCGGGAGCGGGTGCTGGCCGAGTTCGGCTGGCCGGCCATCGCCCAGCAGACCGTGGAGGTCTACTCCGCCGTCCTCACGGCGCGGGGCTGACCCCCGGCGCTGGGGTACCGTCGCTGCGCCGGCCCGTGCCGGCGGCGCACGTGCAGCGAAGTCCGGTGCGACACCGGCGCTGTCCCGCAACTGTGATGGCCGTCCCGGCCGAGCCAGATCGCCTGCCGCGCGTCGTGTACCGACCCGCGCGGCAAGGGTCGCGCACCGGGCGCCCGGCGCTCGTGGGCGGCGCGCGCCGCCTCGCAGAGAGACCTCCGTTGCCCCGTACCGCTCCGCGCCGGCGCTCCCGCGCCGCGCTCCTGCTGCCTCTCCTCCTCGCGCTGTCGGCGTGCGCCGGCGACGACTCCACCACCGGGGACGCCGCCAGCCCGCCCACCGCCGCGGCCGGGGACTTCCCCGTGACGGTGACCGGGGACGCCGGCGAGCTCACCCTCGACCAGCGCCCGGAGGCGATCGTCTCGATGTCGGCCTCGGCCACCGAGATGCTCTTCGCGATCGGCGCCGGCGAGCAGGTGGAGGCCGTGGACAGCACGTCGGACTTCCCGGCCGAGGCGCCGACGACCGACCTGTCGGCCTTCACGCCCAACGCCGAGGCGATCGCGGCGCACTCCCCCGACCTCGTCGTCCTCAGCGACGACCTCAACGGCATCGTCGACGCCCTCGACGCGCTGGCGGTGCCCACCCTGCTGCTGGGGGCGCCCAGCACGCTCGAGGAGAGCTACGAGCAGGTGCAGACCCTCGGCGCGGCCACCGGTCACCCCGACGAGGCCGCCGACGTGGTGGCCGACGTGCAGGACCGGATCGCCGACGCCGTGGCCTCCGTGCCGGCCGAGGTGCGGGGCATGCGCGTCTACCACGAGCTGGACCCGAGCTTCTACTCCGCGACCAGCGACACCTTCATCGGCAGCGTCTACCGCGCCTTCGGCCTGGAGAACATCGCCGACGGGGCGGCCGACACCTCCGGCGGGTACCCGCAGCTGTCGGCGGAGTACGTCGTCGGCCAGGCGCCGGGGCTCGTGGTCCTCGCCGACACCGTCTGCTGCGGGCAGACCGCGGCGACGCTCGCGCAGCGGCCCGCCTTCGACACCGTGCCCGCCGTCCAGGAGGGCCGGGTGTTCGAGGCCGGCGACGACGTCGCCTCCCGGTGGGGCCCGCGGGTGGCCGACTTCGCCGAGTCGGTGGCCGCCGTCCTGCGGGGCTGAGCGGAGCCCCCATGACGGCCACCGCGGACGGCACCCGCAGCCCCGCCGCCGCCCCACCGGCACGGACGCGGCGCCGGGCGGCGCTGGTCCTGTGGACGGCGGGTCTGGCGCTGGTGCTGTCGATGCTGGCCGGGGTGTGGGTGGGGGCGCTGCCGCTGCCGCCCGGCGCCGTCGTCGCCACCCTCGCCGACCGGGCGCTGGCGCCGCTGGGCGTCGACGTGGGCGGCGGCCTGGAGGGGACGGGCGCGGCGGTCCTGCTGCAGCTGCGGCTGCCGCGGGTGGTGCTCGCCGCCCTCGTCGGCGCGGGGCTGGCCATCGCCGGCGCCGCCTACCAGGGGGTCTTCCGCAACCCGCTGGCCGACCCGTACCTGCTGGGTGCGGCCGCCGGGGCCGGCCTAGGCGCGACCCTCGTCATCGCCTACGCACCGGGGACGTCCCTCGGCCCGGTCGGCGTCGTCCCCCTCGCGGCGTTCGCCGGCGCCCTGCTCGGTGTCGGTGCCGCCCTGGCCCTGGGCACGGCCGCCGGGGGCTCACACGGCCCCACGCTCCTGCTGGCCGGCGTCGCCGTCGCCTCGTTCCTCGCCGCGGCGCAGACGCTGGTGCAGCAGCAGAACACCGACGACCTGCGTGAGGTCTACGGCTGGCTGCTCGGCCAGCTGGGACGCGCCCAGTGGTCCGACGTGGTCCTCGTCCTGCCCTACCTCGGCGCCGCCTGCCTGGTGCTCCTGCTGTGCGGGCGCGCCCTCGACGTGCTGGCCGTCGGCGACGACGAGGCGCGCTCCCTGGGCGTGCACCCGGGGCGGATGCGGCTGCTGGTGATCGTCGCGGCGTCCCTCGCCACCGCGTCGGCGGTCGCGGTCAGCGGGCTGATCGGCTTCGTCGGGCTGGTCGTCCCGCACATCGCCCGCCGGCTGGTCGGCGGCTCCAACGCCCGGGTGCTGCCCGCGGCGCTGCTGACCGGGGGCGCCTTCCTCGTGGCCGCCGACCTGGTGGCGCGGGTGGTGCTCGCGCCGGCCGAGCTGCCGATCGGCGTGGTCACCGCCTTCGTCGGTGCCCCCTTCTTCGGCGCCCTGCTGTGGCTGGGGGCGAGGCGGCGGTGAGCACCCCGGTCACCGGCGGGGCCCGGGTGGAGGTCGTCGGGCTCAGCGCCGCGTTCGGCCGCACGCGGGTCCTCGACGACGTCCGGCTGGCCGTGGCGCCCGGCGGGTGGACGGCGGTCATCGGCCCGAACGGGGCCGGCAAGTCGACCCTGCTGCGCTCGGTGCTCGGGTTCCACCCGCACAGCGGGGTGGTCCGCGTCGACGGCGTCCCGACCTCCGGCATGCCACGGCGGGAGCGGGCCCGCCAGCTGGCGTACGCGCCGCAGCGCCCCGTCGTCCCGGAGGGAGTGGGCACCGCCGACTACGTGGCGCTGGGCCGCACCCCGCACCGGTCGCTGCTGGCCGCGCCCCGTCCGGGTGACCGGCGGGTCGTGGCGGAGGTGATGGACCGCCTGGGGCTCACCGGGCTGGCCGACCGGCTGGTGTCCACGCTCTCCGGCGGCGAGCAGCAGCGCGCCGTCCTCGCCCGGGCGCTGGCCCAGCAGCCGCGGGTGCTGCTGCTCGACGAGCCCACCGCGGCGCTGGACCTCGGCCACGCGCAGCAGGTGCTCGACCTGGTCGACCGGCTGCGCCGCCAGGACGGCCTCACCGTGCTCAGCACGCTGCACGACCTCAGCCTGGCCGGGCAGTACGCCGACCGGCTGGCGCTGCTGTCCGCCGGCCGGGTCGTGGCCGAGGGACCGCCGGCCGACGTCCTGACCGCCGAGGCGCTGGCCAGCCACTACGGCGCCCGCGCCGAGGTGGTCGCGGGCCCGCACGGCCCCGCCGTCCTGCCGCTGCGCGCGCCCGACGGCGACCGGGGATGATCGTCGGCCGGACCGCTGCACGGGACCGGCCCCGCGCGGCGGGCCGGCCGGGCGGTCCGCGACCCACGAGGAGGAACCGCGTGTCGCAGGCTGCCGCGCCGGTGCTGCAGGTCGGCCTGCTCGCCGCCCCCGGAGCGCCCGCCGAGCTGGCCGGCTGGCTGGCCGACGAGCTCGCCACCGAGCTGGGCGCGGCGCACCCCGAGGTCCGCTGGGAGCTGCGGGCCGTCGAGGACGGGCTGGTGCAGCCCCCCGCGGACGACGACGAGATCGTCCTCGCCACCCGCCGCCGCCTGCTCGCCGAGGACTGGGACCTCGCCCTCGCCCTCACCGACGTGCCCCTGGAGGTGGGGCGCCGTCCGGTGGTCGGGCACGCCAGCCCGGTGCACGGCGTCGCGCTGCTGTCCCTGCCCGCCCTCGGCGCGGTCGGCCGGCGGCGGCGCGCGCTGCAGGCCGCCGCCGGGCTGGTGCGCACCCTGCTGGGCACCGCGGACGGCGACGAGGACGACCGCGCCGCGATGGGACGGCGGCTGCGCGAGCTGGCCACCGACCCGGCGGACTCCACCGCGGGGGTGGCCTTCACCGCGCGGGTCCTGTCGGGCAACCTGCGGCTGCTGCTCGGCATGGTGCGGGCCAACCGGCCGTGGCGGCTGGCCGTGCAGCTGTCCCGGGCGCTGACCGCGGCGATCGCGGCCGGCGTCTTCGCCCTCATCACCGCCGACATCTGGCGGCTGGCCGACGCCTTCGGCTGGCCCCGGCTGACCGTGGTCGCCGTCGGGTCCGTCGTGGCCGTGGTCGTCACGCTGGTCGTCGGCGCGCAGCTGTGGGAGCGCCCGCGGCACCGGCGGGAACGCAAGCAGGTGCTGCTGTTCAACGTGGCCACCACCGCCACCGTCGTGCTCGGGGTGCTCACCCTCTACGCCGTGCTGTACCTGCTGGCGCTGGCCGGGGCGCTGCTGCTCGTGGTCGCCCCGCTGTTCGCCGAGGGCCTGGGCCACCCGGTGCACCTGCCGGACTACCTCGAGCTGGCCTGGCTGACCTGCTCGCTGGCCACCGTCGGCGGCGCGCTCGGTGCGGGGCTGGAGTCCGACGAGGCCGTGCGCGAGGCCGCCTACACGTACCGCTCCGGCCAGCCGCTGGACGATGGAGGAACGGGCGGGTCCGTTTCGCCGCGTGCCCCTGCCGTCCATGACGGATGATCAGCACGTGTCGATCGCCGAGCGCTTCACCGCCGCGCTGGGCCACGTCTCCGACGACGACCTCGCCGGACCCGAGCTGCTGCCCGTCCGGCTGTCCCACGCCTGCGCCCGGATGCTGCGGGTGGACGGCGCCGGCCTGAGCGTCCTCGACGCCGAGGGCCGCCGCATCCCGCTCGGCGCCAGCTCCGAGGACGCGGCCCTCGCCGAGCGGCTGCAGTTCACCGCCGGCAGCGGGCCGTGCCACACCGCGCAGGAGCACCGGGAGCCGGTGTTCGCCGCCTACGCCGACCTGCACCGTCGCTGGCCGGCCTTCGCGGAGCTGCTCGTCGAGCGCACGCCGTTCCGCGCCGTGGTGGCCCTGCCCCTCGGCGAGACCCTCGCCGGGCCCGGGGCCCTGGACCTGTTCTTCGCCGACGAGAACTCGGTGACCGGGCTCGACGTGTTCGAGGCCGTGGCCGTCAGCGACCTGGTCACCTCCGCCCTCGAGGAGGCCACGGTGTGGTCGACGTGGTCGGAGGAGGGCGGGCCGTCCTGGTTGCACGGCCCCACCGCCCGGCGACGGGCGGTGGTGTGGGAGGCGATCGGCCGGCTCAGCATGGCCCTGGACGTCGGCAGCCCGGTGGCCCTGGACCTGCTCCGCGCCACGGCCTGGTCGGCGGGGCGGTCGGTCGACGACCTGGCGGCCGACGTGGTGGCCGGCCGGCTGGACCCGGCCAGCCTGCGCCCGGCTCCGGACCCGCCTGCCTGAGGGCCCGGTCCGTCACGCGGGGCCCGGGCACTCCCCCGCGATTGGGGGTCCGACACCCCCGCCGTTCGGCCGTTCCCGCCCGGGGGGCACCGAGGACACTGTGCGTACACGGATGCAGTCCCCGTGCGACTGACCGCACGACGGCGCGGGTACCGTCCCCGCTCGGCCCGCAGGGAACGAAGGAGGTGGCGCGTGATCAAGGTGTTGCTGGCCGACGACCACGCGTTCGTCCGTGACTCGCTGACCGAGCTGCTCTCGGCCAGCGGTGACGTCAGCGTCGTCGCGCAGTGCGAGGACGGCGAGCAGGTGCTCGACGCCGCCCGGCGCACCCAGCCCGACGTGGTCCTCCTCGACCTCGCCATGCCGCGCGTCACCGGGCTGCAGGCCGCCCGGGAGCTGCTGGCGGCCCACCCCGACACCCGGATCGTCGTCCTCACCGGTTCCCTCACCCCGGCCCTGGTGGCCGAGGCCCAGGAGATCGGCGTCGTGGGGTACCTGCTCAAGGACGACGACCCCGGCGCACTGCCCGAGCACGTCCGCGCCGTGGCCGCCGGGGGGACCGCCTGGAGTGACGCCGCGGCCTCGGCCGCCCCCCAGAAGGGTGACCGGGGGCTGTGATGACGACAACTGAACGGCACAGTCTCGTGCACGGTGAGTACCGACCCGCTCATGGCCGGTGGAGATCACCGGGGACTTAGGTCCTGACCTGGCGCGCAACCCCTGGTCAGATCCCCCCGGCTCCGGTGCTATGTGCGGGCCTCCCCGCGCAGCGGGTGGGACACAGGCACGACACGGGGGTACACCTTGACGCTCGCCCAGCTGGACCAGGGCACCGCGATCGACCAGGTCCGGGTCCTGGTCGTCGACGACCACCGCACGTTCGCCGAGCTGCTCTCCGGGGCGCTGGCCTCGGCCGGCATGCACGCGGTCGGGACGGCGCACTCCGCCGCGCAGGCCGTGGCGATGGCCCAGGACCTCCAGCCCGACATCGTGGTCATGGACATCGAGATGCCCCGCCAGGACGGCCTGGCGGCGACCCGCCGCGTCCGCGAGGTCGCCCCGCACGCCGTCGTGGCCGTGGTGACCGCCCACCGCGACCCCGACTGGGTGGTCCGCGCCGCCCAGGCCGGCGCCTCGGCGTTCATCCCGAAGGACGGCTCCCTGGCGGAGATGATCGACGTGCTGTCCCGGGTGCAGGCCGGGCAGATGCTGGTCGCCCCGTCCACCTTCGCCGGTGGCCCGACGTGCGCCCCCGCGGCCTCCCCCGACCGCGTCGCCCCGCCGCAGCTGACCCGCCGCGAGCAGGAGGTGCTCGACTGCCTCGGGCGCGGCATGCAGGTGAAGGCCATCGCCCGGGTCCTCGGCATCACGCTGGAGACCTGCCGCGGCTACGTGAAGTCGCTGCACGCCAAGCTCGGTGTCCGTTCCCAGCTGGAGGCCGTCGTCAAGGCGCAGCAGTTGGGGCTCCTCGGCTCGCTGAATGAGCACTGAGGCTCCTCCGTCCGCTCCGCCCCGCACCTCCGGTCAGTCGCGCCGCCGCGCTCCGGGCGTGCGGCGTGAGCTGGCCGCCTTCTGCGCCACCGCCCTGCTGGCCCTGCTCGTCGTCTCGGCGGGCACCATCTGGCTGAGCGAGCGCATCGCCCGCACGAACGCCCTGGCCGAGGCCGAGCGGTCCGCCGAGCGGCTCGGCGCCCTCCTGGTGGCGCCGGTGCTGACCGAGGCGCTCGCGGGGGTGCCCGGGCGGTGGGCCGAGCTCGACCGCGACGTCCGGAACCGGATGAGCGACGGCTCGGTGACCAAGATGGTCGTCTGGCGGGCCGACGGCGAGATCCTCTACGCCAGCGACCCCACGCTCATCGGCAGGGAGATCGAGCCCTCCGACGAGCTGCGCGCGGCCGTCGGGGGCGACACCGTCTCCAGCGTCGACGAGGCACCGGAGACCGGCGGCGACGGCGCGCTGCTCGAGGTGTACACCCCCCTGCGGGTCCCCGGTGAGCAGCTGGCCTTCGAGGCGTACTTCGCCTACGAGGGCATCGACCGCCAGGCCGCCCTGCTGCGCGGCGAGATCATCCCGATGGCGATCGGGGCGCTCGTCCTGCTCCAGGTGGTGCAGATCCCGATCGCGGTCTCCCTGGCCCGGCGCGTGCGCCGCCAGCAGGCCGAGCGCGCCGCCCTCATGCAGCGCTCCGTCGAGGCGTCGGACCGCGAGCGCCGGGCCATCGCCGCCGACGTCCACGACGGGCCGGTGCAGGACCTCGCCGGCGTCAGCTACGCCCTCTCCGCGCTGCGCAGCGCCCTGCCCGAGGACCGGCAGCCGACGGTGGACAAGCTGGTGGGCGCCATCCGGCACGCCGTCCAGTCGCTGCGCCGGCTGATGGTCGACATCTACCCCCCCGACCTCAGCGGCTCCGGGCTGGGCGCGGCGATCGCCGACGCCGCCGAGCCGCTGCGCGCGGAGGGGGTGACCGTCCTGATGGACGCCGCCCCCCTGCCGGAACTCACGCCCGACGCCGCGGCAGTGCTCTACCGCACCGCCAAGGAGGCGCTGGCCAACGTGGCGCACCACGCGGGCGCCACGCACACGTGGATCACCCTCGAGGAGACCGACCTCGCGGGCGCGCCGTCCGTGCGGCTGGAGATCGCCGACGACGGGGTCGGTTTCCCCGCCGGGGGCACCGACCGGCGGCACGAGGGCCACCTCGGCCTGTCGCTGCTGCGCGACCGCGTGCTCGACCTGGGCGGCACGGTGGTCCTCGGCGAGCGGGACGGCGGGGGCGCCGTCCTGACCGCAGTGGTACCGGCAAGTCACGATCAGTGACGCAATCTCCCCCCTGACCTGCACGAACCCCCCATTTGCGGGGACCCCCGATCCCCTTGTGGCGGCTGTGACGGGGGCGTCCTGAACGAGAGAGTTCCACTACCGCATCCACAGACAGCGGCAGTGAGGAGCTCTCCCCGATGGACCTGCCCAGCCTGAACCGCCGTGACGTGCTGAAGGTGTCACTGGCCGGCACCGCAGCCGTGGCACTGCCCTTCCAGGCAGTCCTGTCGGCGAAGAGCGCCTCCGAGCTGGACGAGTCCAGGTTGCCGAAGCCCTACGCTGCCGCCTTCCGCGCCCCCCGGGTCGCCACGCCGGTCGCCCGCGACGACGTCCCGGGCAACGACTACGGCACCCGGCCGGACACCGGCGCCCCGATCCCGGGCGGCGAGTACAGCGGCACCGACTACTACCGCATCGAGCAGAAGCCCACGACGGTCGAGTTCATCAAGGGCGTCCAGACCACGATGTGGGGCTACAACGGTGAGGTCCCCGGCCCGACCATCCGCACCTACGTCAAGGACGGCAAGGGCCGCCGGGTGGTCATGCAGCAGATCAACCGGCTGCCGGCCAGGCACCCGACGCTGAACTACGTGCCGTGGACCTCCACCCACCTGCACGGCTCGCCGTCCAAGCCGCAGTTCGACGGGTACGCCGGCGACCTGACCCAGCCGGGCGAGTGGAAGAACTACGAGTACCCGAACAACTGCACGCCCCGGACGGCCTGGTACCACGACCACGGCGTGCACCACACCGCCCAGAACGTCTACATGGGCCTCGCCGCGCAGTACCACATCGTCGACGAGGACCTCGAGATCTCCCTGGGGATCCCGCGGTACCGCCGGGACCTGGCGGCCAACGCGCCCCAGTACGAGTTCCCGCTGATCA
The DNA here is from genome assembly GCF_054050635.1 of Geodermatophilus sp. SYSU D00079. Taxonomy (NCBI): domain Bacteria; kingdom Bacillati; phylum Actinomycetota; class Actinomycetes; order Geodermatophilales; family Geodermatophilaceae; genus Geodermatophilus; species Geodermatophilus sp. SYSU D00079. The sequence continues at coordinate 47,887 of NZ_JBJGZS010000012.1, forward strand.
TCGGCGACGTCATGTTCGCCAGCAACGGCCAGCTGATGTTCGACGACGACGGGGAGTCCGGCCTCTACGGCGACGTCATCCTGGTCAACGGCGTGCCGTGGCCGAACATGAAGGTCGAGCCGCGCAAGTACCGCTTCCGCGTGCTCAACGGCTCCCTGGCCCGCGGCTACAAGCTGCGGCTGAGCAACGGCAAGCCGTTCACGATCATCGCCACCGACGGCGGCTTCGTGCACGAGCCGCAGACGGTCACCACCTTCACCATCGGCATGGCCGAGCGCTACGAGATCGTCATCGACTTCGCCAGCATGAAGGGCACGAAGGTCCAGCTGCTCAACAGCGGCGTCAAGAACGCCCGGGACTTCGACCACACCGGCAAGGTCATGCAGTTCGAGGTCGGCCAGACCGTCACCAGCCAGGACGGCAACGGCCCGTTCAACCTGGCCGCGTTCGCCGCCCTGAAGCACCCGGCGATGAAGCTCACCACCGGCGAGTCGGTCGCCACCCGGCGCATGCGGCTGGAGCGCACCAACGGCCTGTGGGTCATCAACGACAAGACCTGGGACGACGTCGTCCGCTCGAAGTACGAGGACGTCTTCGCCCAGGTGGCACCCAACTCGGTGGAGATCTGGGAGATCGAGAACTCCTCAGGCGGCTGGTTCCACCCGCTGCACGTGCACCTGGTCGACTTCCAGGTGCTCGACCGCAACGGGCAGCCGCCCCGCCCGGAGGAGCGCGGCCCCAAGGACGTCGTCTACGTCGGCGAGAACGAGACCATCCGCGTGCTCATGAAGTTCGAGCACGAGGAGGGGCGGTACATGATCCACTGCCACAACCTCTCGCACGAGGACCACGACATGATGGTCCAGTACCAGGTGGGGCACCACGACCTCGACTGCGACTCGATCAACACCTGCCCGCCGCAGGGCGGCGAGCCGCCGGTGCTCACGCCGCGCACGCCGCCGGTCGAGCCCGAGGAGCCGGCTGAGGACGACGAGCTGCCGGATGACGACGAGGTGCCCGAGACGCCGGCCCCGACGACCCCGGCCACGCCGTCCACGTCGGCGGCGCCGTCCACGCCGCCCCGGCGCGGGTCGACGACCACCACGGCGCCGACCACCACGGCCCCGAGCACCCCGGCCCCGGCTCCGGCTCCCACCACGTCGGCCGCGCCCACCACGCCCACCCGGCGCACGCGGTGACCGCCCTCCACGCCGCCCCCGCGGAGACCGCCCCGGCGGCCCCGTCCCGGTACGTCTCGCGGTGGCAGCTCGTGGCGGCGGCGGGGCTCGCCGCCGCCGGTGGGCTGCACGTGGCCGCCGCGGTGGACCACCTGCAGTCCGGTGAGCTGGCCGTCGGGTTCTTCCTGCTCACCGCGCTCGCCCAGGTCGGCCTGGCCGCCTGGATGGCGTTGAGCGCCTGGTCGGGCCGGCGGACCAGCCCGGAGCTGGCCGCCTTCGCCCTCCTCGGCACCGTGGGCCTGCTCGTGCTCTACGTGGTGGCCCACACGACCAACGTGCTCGACGCCTTCGCGGTGACCCACGCGACCTCCGGCGGGCACGCGCACGACGTCCCCGGTCGCGAGATGCTGGCGGTCGACCCGATCACCGGGGTGGACTTCACCGAGGGCATGCCGACCGCCGTCGACGGGCCGGTGGCCATGGACGGCACGACCTCCCCGGCGTCCGGACACGGGCCCGAGGGGGTCGGCACCGCGACGGTCGGCGCCGAGCTGCTGGTCCTCACCGCCCTGACGGCCCTCCTGCCCCGCACCTGGCGGGGATGGGCCACGAACGGACTGCTGGCCCTGGGCGGCCTCGCCTGGGTCCTCTGGTTCACCGGCGTCCTCGGGTGAGGAACGCCCCTCCGACAGCCGCCGCGGCCACTGGTGACCCCCGCACCAGTGGCCGCGGCGGTGGGCGGCACCGGGCCCCCCGCCCGGGTACCGCCGCCCGAACGGCCGCCGTGGTCACTGGTGACCCCCGCACCAGTGACCACGGCGGTGCCGTCCCCGGCACGGCCGACGGCCCCCGATCAGCTGCCGCGGCTCCCGGTGACCCCCGCACCCGGAGCCGCGGCAGCGCGCTGTGGCGCCGGGTGAGCGGTCTGGCGACGTGGGGGGCCGCCGGCCTGGCGCTGCTGCTCGTCCTGTCGATGGCCGGCCTGCTGCCGGTGCAGCTCATGCGCGTCGACTCCGGCAGCATGACGCCCACCACCGCCTCGGGCGACCTCCTGCTGGTCCGTCACGGGCACGGCCCGGTGGCGCGCGGGGACGTCGTCGCCGTGCACCACCCGCTGGAGGACGGGCTGCTGGTCAAGCGGGCCGTCGCGGTGGGCGGGGACGAGGTCGGCATCGAGGACGGCGTCCTCGTGGTCAACGGGACGCCGGTGTGCGAGCCGGCCATCGACCCCGCGCTGATGGACGGCGTGTGGTTCGGGCCGGTCACCGTCCCCGAGGACTCGCTGTTCCTGCTCAGCGACCACCGCGACGGGTCGATCGACTCCCGCGCCTTCGGGCCGGTGCCCACCGACGACCTGGTCGGCTCCGTCGTGGGCCGCGCGTGGCCGCACCCGGGTGCGCTGCCCTCGCCGTCCGCCGGCTGCTGAGCATCCGCCGGCTCCCCGCGTCGAGATCCCGCGATCTCGCCGCGTGGGGCCGGTCCGGCCGTGCGAGATACCGCGATCTCGACGGGTGGGGCCGGTCCGGGCGGGCGAGATCCCGCGATCTCGCACCATCGGGCCGGTTCGGGCGTACGAGATCCCGCGATCTCGACGGGGGGCTGTGCGGAGGGGGCGCCTCAGCCGCGGACGGGGCCCTCGGCGGTCGGCGAACCCGCCGGGAAGCCGAGGTCGTCGCCGGCCGAGCGGGACAGCTCGTGCCAGAGCTTGTTGGTGTCGTTGAGCTCGCGCTCGACCTCGGTCAGCGCCACGTGCACCGGGATGCCGGGGCGGCCGCCGACCTTGACCAGGAAGTGGCCGCGACCGGGCGGCTCGGCCTCCACGCCGGCGCCGGGGTTCCACGCGGGCGGGTCCTGCCACCCGGCCAGCAGCTCCTGCTCGGCGGCGGTCAGCGGGACGGCGGAGGTGAGCATCGGCATCTCGGCCATGGGCAGCCCGCCGCAGATGACCATGCCGGAGCGCTCCACGAAGCCGCGGGCCTTCATGCGGTCCTCCTCGGTCGGGAGGGCCAGCAGGTCGCTCATGGTGTGGCTGACCATCGCCATGCCGACGCCGCGCTGCCGGTTGAGCCGGGTGAGGGCGTCGACCCGGTCGACCATGCCGCGCCCGGCCCGCAGCGCCCGCCACAGCTCGTCGAGCACGACGAAGTGGTGCCGGCGGGGCTCCAGCCCGGCGTCGGCCAGGGCGTGCGCCACGCTGATCGCGCCGAACCCGGCCGACCAGCAGGCCAGCAGGACGGCGGCCTGCAGGTCGGTCTGCGCGTCGTCGATGCTCGACACGTCGAAGACCACCGGGCGGTCGCGGCGCATCGGCGTCGTCGTCGGCTCGGCGAAGATGCGGCCCAGCCGCCCGCCGCCGGTGAGGCCGACGAGGGTGGCCTCGAGGTCCTCGGTGACGTCGTCGTAGCGGCTGCGGTCCCCGCGGTCCAGGGCGGCGGCGCGGACGTCCTCGGGGGCGGCGCGCAGCACCGCCAGCAGGTGGTGCAGCGTCGGGGCGCCCAGCCGCGCGGTGTCGTGGGTGTCGTCGAGGACGCGCAGCGCGCGGTCGAGCACCGTCTCCTCGCGGTCGGTGGGCGGAGCGCCGCGCATCACGGTGACGAGGGCGGCGACGATCGCGTGCCGGCGTCCGTGCGCGTCGGCGAGCACCTGGCTGCGCGCGTCGCCGGTGAGCCGGGCGGCGGCGGCGACGGCCTCGCCGGGGTCGAGCACGTTGAGGTGGCCGCGGCCCCGGCCCAGCCGGATGACCTGGCCGCCGATCGCCTCCACGAGGTCCACGTAGTCGGGCTTGAGGTCGCCCAGCACCATCGGCAGGACGCCGTAGCCGGCCAGGCCCAGTGCCATCCGGCGGACGACGGTCGACTTGCCGAGGCCGGGCTTGCCGAGGACGAACGCCGAGGGGTTGCTGATCAGCCGGGCCCGCTGGAACCAGCTGATCGGGTCGCAGCACAGCGTGGCGCCGGTGAGGAGGTTGCGGCCCAGCGGCACCCCGGTCATCGGCGTCCCCGCGCCCGCGGCGAAGGGCCACAGGCCGCAGGCCTGCACGGTGGTCGCGCGCCACTCGTCGGGGGCCTGCACGTAGGTCGCCGACCCGCCACCGCGGCCCGGCCAGCCGCGCGGGCCCGGTCCGGGCGAGGGCCGGCCGGCCCGGCTGCGGGTCACAGTGCCTCCCGGAACTCGCGGGGGACGGTCAGGTGCGCCGAGGGGACGATGCCCAGCGGCAGCGCCGCGGCGAAGGCGGAGTCCTGGGACCCGTAGACCGGGCGCAGCTGGGTGCGGGCGGTCGCGGAGAGGTTGTCGATCGCGGCGCGGGCGGCGTCGAGCGCGGCGCGCGGGTCGTCGAGGAGGTCGGCGTCGGCCACGGTCGCCGTCACGAGCATCGCGAAGTCGACCAGCCCGGCGCCGCGGGCCTCCTCCTCCGCGGTGAGGGTGGCGGCGCGCTGGTCGGCCAGCACGCGGGCCGACGGCCGGGACGACGAGGAGGCGCGGAAGTCGGCGGTGCGCCGGTCCTGCTCGACGATGCGGGCGGCCCGGCCGGCGTCCAGCGGCCGGTACAGCAGGGTGACCCGCTTGCGGTCGACGTCCGGGTGCGGTGCGATGAGGTCGGCCAGCACCGAGGAGAAGACCTCCCCGCGCGGCGCCTCGGTCATCGACCAGGTCACCGACACCGCGCCGTCGTGCCGGTACCAGCCCCAGCCCGCCTGGGCGGCGGCCGGGCCGACGTCGGACCAGCGCAGCTCGGGCGGGCCCTCGGCGGCGTGCGCCTCGTCGAGGATGCGCGCCGCGGAGGGGTCGTAGGCGACCCGGACCGCCTCGCAGAGCTCCTGGGCGGTGGCCGGGTGGACGACGCCCGCACCGGTGGCGTTGAGGCCCGCGGTCAGCCCGGGCAGCCGGGTGCCGATGTCGCGGGCGATGTCGGCGGTGTCGCGGCGGCGGCCACCGGAGCGGCCCGCCGTGGAGTACGTGAGGGAGACGTAGGCGGTGACGGTCGCCGAGCCCGCGGGGTAGGTCTCCACGACCTCCCGCAGCATGGCGAGGGCCACCTGGGGGGCCCGCGGGTCCAGGGAGCCGGCCACCTCGCGCCGGAGCCGGGTGCCGGAGTCCGGTGCGGTCTCGACGGTCACCGACGCCGCGACCAGGCCCGGCTCGTTGCCGAGGGCGGCCAGCCAGGCGCCCCAGTGGGCCACCCAGGTGTCCACCTGCTCCTCGTCGACGAGGGAGGCGCCGTCGGGCTCGGTGACGAGCACGACGGTGGCGTGCCGGGTCGCGGGGACCGTGAGCAGGGCGAAGGGCCGGCCGTGGGCGTCCTGCCACTCCGACAGCCGCGAGGCCGCGGCCAGCCCCGGCAGCTGGTGGCTGCTCTCGGGGGTGCGGCCCAGCGGCCCGGACCGGTACAGGTGGGCGCCGCTGCGCCGGGCCCTCGTCCAGGCGACCCGGCTGGACAGTCGCTGGAGCCCCGACCGGTGGTGCCGGTCGCGGACCACGAGGAGGGCGAGCAGCCCGCCGAGGACGCCGCCGGCGACCAGCGCCCACAGCAGGCCGGCGAACAGCTGGACGGCGATCACCCCGAGCAGGCCGGCCAGCAGGAGGCCGGTGCCGAGGAGGCCGAAGCCGCCGAGCCCCGGGGTGGTGGGGCGGCGCCAGTTGCCGTAGGTGCGGGGGCCGGTGGCGGGGGCGGGCGCGGCGGTCACGGGCGCGGGTCCTCTGCGTCGGTGCGGGCGGTGGGCAGCGACCGCGGCTCGGCGGCGGCGCGGACGGCCTCGGGGGCCGAGGAGACGGCGGGGACGGCTTCCCGCCGGTGGCGGCCCGGTTCCAGGCGCGCACCGACGCGGGCTCCGCTGGAGTCGATCGTCGCCGCGGCCGTCCGGTGGCCGGCGCCCCGGGCAGAGGGCACCCGCACCGCCGAGGCGGCGGTCGCGCCGCCGGCGCCGAGGTTCCCCGGCGCCACGGCCCGGGCCCCGGACGGCAGGCCGCCGGCCGCCGCCCGCACCCGGTTGCCGCCGGCGGTCACCGTGCGCACCGCGGGCTGGAGCACCCGCAGCAGCGCCGGCAGGGCGGCGATGGCCAGGGCGAGGAAGGTGGTGCCGGTCAGCGCGGCGACCAGCGGGGCGTCCTCGGGGGCGGGGGCGAGCAGCAGGCCGGTGGCGTACACCAGCGCGGCGGCCGGCTGGTACAGCGCGAAGGCCAGCGTCCAGGTGAGGGTGCGGACGAAGACCACCCGCCCGGTGTCGGTGTTGGTCGCCGAGGCCGACAGCGGGAGCACCCCGGCGAGGACGACGAGGACGACCCCGCGGGCCACCAGCAGCACGATCTGGACGACGGCGCCCAGCAGCGCGGCCGTCCCGAGCAGGACGACGAGCACCGCCGACATGCCGTCGGTCTGTTGCAGCGCCAGCAGGTCGGTCAGGCCCGCCTGGACGTCGCCGGTGGCCTGCTGCAGCACCCAGACGGAGAACGCGTCGGCGGCGGTCACCAGCAGGGTGACGCCGGTGAGGCTCGCGCCGGCCACCAGCACCAGGGTGCCCAGGCCGCGGAGCAGCTCGGCCAGGGGCTGGGTCCGCCGCTGCCACACCATGCGGGCCGCGGCCACCAGGACCGCGACCACCGCCACGGCGCCGGAGTACCAGGCCAGCGACCCGGTCAGCAGGTCGGTCGCCTCCGACGGCACCGCGGCACCATCGGCGCCGACGGTGCCCAGCCCGGGGGACGGCGGGTCCGCCCACAGCCGCGCCACGGCGGCCAGCGCGTCGCCGGCCGCCTCGACGATCTCCTTCGCCAGGTCGCCCACGATGTCGCCGCCTCCAGTCTCGTCGAACACGCCCACACCGGCGGCCGGGATGGCCGGGTCGAGGAACACGTCACCGAAGCCGGCCGACGCCGTGTCCAGCTCGACGACGTCCACCGATCCGCTGATCGAGTGGCCGCCGGACAGGCTGGCCAGCCGGTCGAACTCCTCCCCACCCGGCGCGGCCTCCACGAGCGCGGCCGGGATGCGGTCGGTCTCCACCGCCACCTGGTCGGCCGTGGGGGCCGGCGGCACCACGCCGTCGTCCACCACGGCGGCCGGGAGCCGGTCGACCTCGACGGCGACCTGCTCCGGCGTCGGCGGGGCGGGGGTCAGCACCTCCCCCGTCGGCACGATCGGGTCGGCCGGCGTGGTGGGTGCCGGAGTGGTCGGCGTCGGCTCGGCCGGCGTGGTGGGTGCCGGAGTGGTCGGCGTCGGCTCGGCCGGCGTGGTGGGTGCCGGAGTGGTCGGCGTCGGCTCGGCCGGCGTGGTGGGTGCCGGAGTGGTCGGCGTCGGCTCGGCCGGGGTCGTGGGTGCCGGGGTGGTCGGCGTCGGCTCGGCCGGCGTGGTCGGTGCCGGGGTCGTCGGCTCCGGGCTCGGACCGGGGTCCGGCTTCGGCTCCGGGCTCGGACCGGGGTCCGGCTTGGGTTCTGGCTTCGGCTCCGGGCTGGGGCTCGGGTCGGGCTTCGGCTCCGGGCTGGGCTGCGGCTCGGGGGTCGGCTCGGGCTCCGGCGCCACGCTCGGCGCGGCCGTGGTCGGCGTGGCCGTGGTGGGTGCCGCCGGGGCCGTGGTCTCCGCGGGCGGGGCCGGGCTGGTCACCTCGGCACCTCCGTGGTCGGGTCGTCCATCACTGCTGTCCCCCGTGTCCGGCCGTGCTCAGACCAGCGCCGCGATCAGCCCGGACGCCGAGCCCGCAAGCACCGCGCCACCCAGGACGTAGGCCAGGCTCACGGCGTGCTCGGCGCCCTCACCGCGCCGGTGGGCCAGCGCCATGCGCGCCCCGACCAGGAGCACCCCGACCACGCAGACGGCGAGCACCGTCCACGCGACCCACTGGACGATGGTCACGATGCCCTCGGAGCCGGGTGGGGCGACACCCTGGCCGGGGTCCACCACCGCGAGTGCGACGGGCGAGGCGAGCAGGCTCATCGGATCTGTCCTCGGGTCGAGAGGGCATCGGTCGTCGTCGTCCACGGTGGATCTGCGGTGGAGGAGCGGCAATGCCCGACATTGGGGGTGCCCCGGGGGTCCCCCGTCCGGATGTACTCGGTGGCGCACCGGTGTGGCGGGGGTCCCGCCGGGGTCGACGGGAGGGTCACGGGCATGCGCAGCTCGCGACGAGGTCTCGCGGCGGTTCCCGCACTGGCCGTGGCGCTCACGCTGGCCGGCTGCGGCAGCGCGCCGTCGGCGGCCGAGCCGGCGCCGCAGGCCACGCCCGAGCCCACCGTCGCGCCCGGCGACGCCGACGCGCAGCTGCCCCCCGCGCCGCCCTCCCCCGCGGACGACGACGCCTCCCGCGCTGCCGCCCTGGACGCCGCCACCGCCGCGCTGACCGCCTTCGCCCGGCCCGCCCTCGACCCGGCACAGTGGTGGACCGAGCTCCAGCCGCTGCTCAGCCCCGCGGCGGCGGTCGCCTACGAGGGCACCGACCCCGCGGCGGTCCCGGCGTCGGCGGTCACCGGGCCTCCGCAGCCGACCCCGGCGGTGAGCGCGTACCTGGCCACCGTGCTCGTCCCGACCGACGCCGGGGAGTACGCCGTCCTCCTCGTCCGCGAGGGCGACGGCGCCCCGTGGCTGGTCGAGCGGATCACCCCGGTCGAGGCGGCCGGCACGTCGTCCGGGGCCGTGACCCCGCCCCCGGGCGACGCCGGGCCCGTGCCGGGGACGGCGCCGTGAGGCGGGCCGCGGTCGCGGCCGTGCTGGCACCGGTGCTCGTCGCCGGCGGCCTGCTGACCGCCACCCTGGTGACCGAGGCCGACCGCCAGGCCGGCGCCTGCAGCCCCGGCGGGTCGCCGGTGAGCGTGAGCGGCGTCCCGGACGCACCGGTGGCCGGCTGGTCGGGCACCCAGCTGGTCAACGCGGCGCTGATCATGGAGGCCGGGGAGGCGCTGGGCGTCAGCGCCCGGGGCCAGGTCATCGGGGTGATGACGGCCATGGGCGAGTCCTCGCTGACCGTCGTCGACCACGGGGACGCCGTCGGCCCGGACAGCCGCGGGCTGTTCCAGCAGCGCGCCAACGGTGCCTGGGGCAGCTACGAGGACCGGATGGACCCCACCACCTCGGCCACGAACTTCTACCGGGCCCTGCTCGAGGTCGACGGCTGGGAGACGCTGCCCCCGACGCTGGCCGCCCACCGCACCCAGCGCAACGCCGACCCCTACCACTACGCCCGCTGGTGGGACGACGCGCTGGAGGTCACCGGCGCGCTCTCCGGGGCCACCGTGACCGGCCTGGCCCCCGGCACCGGCTCGGTGCCCTGCACCAGCACCGGCCCCCTGCTGCGCGCCGTCGACGGCGCCTGGACCTCGCCCACCGACGGCCCCCTCACCAGCGGGTTCGGCCCGCGCGAGGGCCCGACCGGGGGCGGCGTCCGGCTGCACGCCGGGCTGGACCTCGCGCCGGGCTGCGACGCCCCGATCGTCGCGGCGTCGGCCGGTGTCGTCGTGCGCGCCGGGGTCTCCTCCGGGTACGGCAACCTCGTCGTCGTCGACCACGGCAACGGCGTGGTCACCCGGTACGCCCACATGGAGGACGACGACCTGCTCGTGGTCGTCGGCCAGCCCGTGGTCGCGGGTCAGCAGATCGCGCGGGTCGGCACGAAGGGCGACTCGACGGGGTGCCACCTGCACTTCGAGGTGCTGGTGGACGGCGTCCCGACCGACCCGTCGACGTTCCTCGCCCAGCAGGGGCTGGACGTGGCCTGACTGTGGGCCGCGGCGCACCGGCGCCCGGAACAGCGGGTGCCGCGGAGCTGCTGGACAGGGTGTGGGAGCCGATCCGACCCCGACCGCCGTCCACCCCGACCTCGCCCGGCTGCTGCCGGTGCGGGAGATCCACGCCGAGCCGGCCGCCCTGGCCTCCCCCCGCGGCCGCGAGGTGCTCGCCCGGTTCCCCGACGCCCGGGTCGTCGAGGTGGCCTCGCACTGGCAGATCCCCGACCTGCACGGCAACGCCGGCAACGTCGACCGCTGGGTGCGGGTGAAGTCCGAGACGCTGGTCATGGGCGTGAAGAAGTCGCTGTCGGCCCGCCCCAACGGCCGCTCCGCGAACTGGATCGCCCCCTCGACCGCCAACGGGTGCGCGATGGCGTGCGCCTACTGCTACGTCCCCCGCCGCAAGGGCTACGCGAACCCGATCACCGTCTTCACCAACATCGAGCAGATCACCGGCTACCTGCGCCGGCACGTGGCCCGGCAGGGTCCGAAGCCGGAGGCCGACGAGTGCGACCCGGTGAGCTGGGTCTACGACATCGGCGAGAACAGCGACTGCTCGGTCGACGCGCTGGTCAGCGACAACGTCGCCGACCTGGTCACCACCTTCCGCGACCTGCCGACGGCGAAGGCCTCGCTCGCGACCAAGTACGTCAACCGGCAGCTGCTCGACCTGGACCCGCAGGGCCGCACCCGCATCCGGTTCTCCCTGATGCCGGAGGCCGACGCCCGGGTGCTCGACGTGCGCACCAGCCGGGTGGCCGAGCGCATCACCGCGGTCGACGACTTCGTCGAGGCCGGCTACGAGGTGCACCTCAACCTCTCCCCCGTCGTCCTGCGCGAGGGGTGGGAGGCCGACTGGGCCCAGCTGCTGCAGCGGCTGGACGACGAGCTGTCCCCGGCGGCCAAGGCGCAGGCCGCCGCCGAGGTGATCATGCTGACCCACAACCGCGACCTGCACGAGGTCAACCTCGGGTGGCACCCGAGGGCGGAGGAGCTCCTCTGGCGGCCGGACCTCCAGCAGCCCAAGCGCAGCCAGAACGGCCAGTGGAACGTGCGCTACCGCAACGACGTCAAGCGGGCCGGCCTGGAGCGCCTCCGCGGGCTCGTGGCCGCCGAGGCGCCGTGGCTGCGGGTGCGGTACGCCTTCTGACCCGCTCCGGTGTCGACATGACGCCATGTCGCCCCGGGCCGGGGGTGTTGACCGTGCGTGTGGGATCGTGGACGCGGCGTCCCCAGCAAGGAGGAAGACCGCGACGATGGCGTCCCCGTTCGACTCCGCCGTCGCTGCGCCGTCCCTGCTCACCGCCCTGCCCGACACCGTCGTCGTGGCCGACAGCACCGGTCGCATCGCCTACGTGAACCCGGCGGTGCGGGTGCTGCTCGGGTACGAGCCGGAGGCCGTCCTCGGGCAGCCCCTGGAGGTGCTCATGCCCGAGCGCTTCCGCGGCGGCCACGCCGCCGACTTCGCGCGCTTCCTCGCCACCGGTCAGGGCGAGCTGGCCGGTCGGACCACCCAGCTGCCGGCCGTGCACGCCAGCGGCCACGAGGTCGCCGTCGACGTCACCCTGGCGATGCTGCCGCCACCCGACGGTGGCGGGCCGGACCAGGCCGGGGTGGTCGCCGTCCTCCGCGACGCCAGCACCACCGTCCTGCTGGAGCGCCAGCTGCTGGTCGGCCGCTACCTCGCCGCGACGTTGCGGGTCACCGCGGCGCTCACCGAGGCGGCCGACGCCGACGTCGCCTTCCGGGACCTCCTGCCGACGCTGTGCACCGAGCTGGACTGGGACACCGCCACCCTCTGGCAGCCCGACGACGCGACCGGCCGGCTGCGGCACGCGCGCACCTGGACCGCGCCGGGAGAGCAGCCCGGCGCCCTGCACGCCGAGAACCGGACCCGCCGGTTCCGTCGCGGCGAGGGACTGCCGGGCCTGACCTGGGCCCAGCGGGTTCCGGTCGCCGTCGAGGACCTGTGCAGCGATCCCCGCTTCACCCGCGGCGCGGCCGCGCACACCGACGGCCTGCGCAGCGCGGTCGTCTTCCCCGTGCTCAGCGGCGGCGCCGTCCTCGCCGTCTGCGAGCTCTTCTCCCGCGAGCGGCGGTCGATCCCGGCCGAGCTGGTGGACGTCCTCGCCCACGCCGGCCGGCAGATCGGGCAGTTCCTGGGCCGGCTGCGCGCGGAGTCCGAGGTCCGGGAGCTCGCCGACACGCTGCAGCGCAGCCTGCTGCCCTCGACCCTGCCCGCCGTCCCCGGCCTCGAGCTGGCCGCCCGCTACCGCCCCGGCAGCGACTCGGGCCTCGTCGGGGGCGACACCTACGACGTCATGCCGCTGCCCGACGGTCGCTGGATGGCGCTGATCGCCGACGTGTGCGGCACCGGCGCGGAGGCGGCCGCCGTCACCGCGCTGACCCGGCACACCGCACGGGCCGCGGGAGCCTCCGGCGACCCGGCGGAGGTGCTCCGCGCGGTCAACGCCGCACTGCTGCACGAGCAGGGCGAGGGCCCCCTGCGGTTCGTCACCGCCTGCTGCCTGGTGCTCTCCCCCGGCCCGGACGGCGTCCGCGCCGCCGTCGGCGTGGCCGGGCACCCGCTGCCACTGCTGACCACCGGGACGGGCACCACGGAGGTCGGCGTCGTCGGGCGTCCGCTCGGCATCACCGCGGAGCTGGACCTCGAGGTCGTGGACGTCGACCTGCCGCCCGGCTCGACGCTGGTGCTCTACACCGACGGCGTGACCGAGGCCCGCGACGACACGGGGGTCCAGTTCGGCGAGGAGGGGCTGGCCCGCGTGGTCCACGCCGCGGCGCCCGGCGCCGAGGCGACCGTGGCGGCGGTGGGTGCCGCCGTCGAGGAGCAGCTGCGCTCCTCCCGGTACGAGGCCGACGACCTCGCCGTCCTGGCGCTGGGCGTGCCCGCTCAGCCGGTCTGACCGGTGTCCGCGTGCGCGGCGCCCACCGGCTTGGACTCCGGCGAGCCGCGCTGGCGCAGGTAGACCGAGAAGATCGCCATCGAGCCGACGGCCAGCATCTCCGACTGCCAGTTCTGGAACGACCGGTTCCAGAAGTCGGCCTCACCGAGGTAGCTCACCCAGCTGACCGGGTCCTGCCGGTCGGCCAGCTGCTCGGAGTTGTAGGCCGCCCAGCCGGCGATCGAGGAGGCGGCCCAGGTCAGCAGGAACAGCCCACCCATGAGCAGGCCCAGCGAGCGGGAGAACAGCGCCGTCCGCCACCCCCCGGCGCGTGCCCAGGGCGGTGACTCCCCGTCGGCGTGCCGCCCCACCTGCTGCTCCTCGTCGGACTCGGTGCCCTCCTGGCCCGGTTCCTTGGACTCCGAGGAGCCGCGCTGGATGAGCCACACGGTCGCGAAGACGTAGAGGAAGAACTGCAGGTACTCCGACTGCCAGTTCTCCATCACGTCCACCCCGAAGGACGACGAGGTGACGTAGTCGAGCAAGGAGACGGTGGGCAGCCCGTCGGCGACCTGCCGGGCGTTGAAGTCGGCAGTGCCCGACACCGCCTGGCCGACCAGGGTGACCAGGAACAGGACGCCGAAGGCGAGGCTGAGCGCGTTGGCGCGCAGCGGCCCGTACCGGCTCATCGCCCCATCAGCCCCAGCGCCGTCACGTAGACGATGCCGACCAGCAGCACGACCATGTAGACGGCGAACACCGCCCGGACACTCCTCACGGGCCCTCCACCTCGCAGTCGTAGGGCGCCTCGGCCCGGGGTTCGCAGCCGGCGGCGACCACCTTCCAGCCGGTGACGGTCTCGGCGAGGAAGACGGTGTCGCCGCCGAGCCGGACCTGGGCGTTGCCGCCCCAGACCTCCACCGCCTCCACGCCGCCGCCCGGCAGCGGCACCTGCTCGATCGCGTCGACACACGGTGCCGACGCCTCGGACTCCAGCGCCGCCAGCGTGGCCGGGGCCAGCAGGGCGCACCGCTGCGCGGGGTCGCCGGCAGGGTCCTCGAACGCGACGGCCACCCCGCCGACGTCCTGCTCCTGGAGGTCCGCGCACCCGGACAGCGACACGGCAGCCACGAGTGCGCCGCCGGCCAGGCACCTCCTCGTCGAGGTCCTCACGTGCCCTCCGCTCCTCCCCGGTCCCCGGCGGTGCTGGCCGGGTAGATCGCCTACCCCGGCCACGACTGCAGGCAAACGATCTTCGCCCGGCCGGGGGAACCGGGGGTTGCCCGGGCGCCGGCGGCTACCGTGGCCGCGTGGCGCGGGTGGCGGTCGTCGGCGCCGGGATGGGCGGGCTCGCGGCGGCGGCCCGGCTGGCGGCCCTGGGGCACGCCGTCACGGTGCTGGAGCAGGCCGCCGACGTCGGGGGCAAGCTCGGCTGGTACGCCCGCGACGGCCACGGCTTCGACACCGGCCCGAGCCTGGTGACCCTCCCCCAGGTGTACCGCGACCTGTTCGACGCCACCGGCGGCCCGCTGGAGGACGCCGTCGACCTCGTCCGCCTCGACCCGGCCGTCGCCTACCGGTTCGCCGACGGCACCCGCCTGGCTGTGCCCGGGCACCGCGCGGAGGTCCCCGACGCCGTCGACGCCGCGCTCGGGCCCGGGACCGGCGCCCGGTGGGCCGCGCTCATGGACCGCGCCGAGGCGATGTGGCGGGTGACCGAGCAGCCCTTCCTGCGCTCACCGCTGGCCGGTGCGGCCACCCTCGCCCGGCTGGCCCGCAGCGCCTCCGACGTCGCGACCGTGGCGCCGTGGCAGACGCTGCGCGGCCTGGGGACGGCGTACCTGCACGACCCGCGGCTGCGCACCCTGCTCGACCGGTACGCCACCTACTCCGGCTCGGACCCGCGGCGGGCGCCGGCCGTGCTGGCCACCGTCCCGTACGTGGAGCAGGCGTTCGGCTCCTGGTACGTGCGGGGCGGGCTGCGCCGGCTGGCCGAGGCGGTCGCGGCGCGGACGGTCGAGCGCGGCGCCGTCGTCCGCACCGGCTGCGCGGTCGAGCGGGTCCTGGTGGACGGCGGGCGGGTGTCGGGGGTGCGACTCGCCGGCGGGGAGGTGCTCCGGGCCGACGTGGTGGTCTCCGGGGCGGACGCCGCCGTGCTGTACGCCGACCTGCTGCCGCCCACCCGCACGACCCGGCGGGTGCGCCGCGACCTGGCGCGCAGCACCCCGTCCCTGTCGGGCTTCGTGCTGCTGCTGGCGCTGCGCGGGCGGACGCCGGGACTCGCGCACCACACCGTGCTCTTCCCTGCGGACTACGACGCCGAGTTCGACGCGGTCTTCGGCGTCGGCTCGTGCCGGGGCGTCCCGCAGCCGGTCGAGGACCCCACCGTCTACGTCAGCGCCCCCGACGACCCCGCCACCCGGCCCGGCGACGACGGCGAGTCCTGGTTCGTCCTGGTCAACGCCCCCCGGCACGACCCGGCCGGCGGGGTCGACTGGGACACCCCCGGGCTGGCCGACCGGTACGCGCAGCGGGTGCTCGCGGTCATGGCGGCCCGCGGCCTCGACGTCCGCGACCGCGTGCGCTGGTGCGAGGTCCGGACCCCCACCGACCTGGAGCGGGACACCCGCAGCGCCGGCGGCTCCATCTACGGGACGTCGAGCAACGGGGCCCGGGCGGCGTTCCTGCGCCCCGCCAACGCCGCACCCGTGCCGGGGCTGTTCCTCGTCGGCGGGTCCGCGCACCCCGGTGGCGGGCTGCCGCTGGTCGCGCTGTCCGCCCAGATCGTCGCCGGCCTCGTCGGCCCGGCGTGAGAGGGGCCCGGCGTCAGCCGCGGGCGGCGCCGTACCCGAGCAGGGCGGCCAGGCCGAGGGCGCTGCGCGGGGCGTAGGCGCCGCGCCACAGCCCGCCGTGCGCCGCGGCGTACGCCTCGTCCTGCCACGGGTGCTCGTGCGCCGGGCCGCCCCCGGTGTGCAGGTCGTGGACCAGGAGGGCCGCCATGAGCACGTTCGAGGTGGCCGGCTCGAACACCTCGACGCCGAACCGGTGCGCCCCGGCGTACGCGGCGGCCAGGGCGCGGTTCTTCACCACCGAGCGGGTGCGCGTCGGCGGCGCCACGTTGAGCGAGACGGTGCGCCCGGCGGCCCGCGCGGTCGTCGCCCGCCACCGCTGCAGCCGCTTGGCCAGCGCGTAGTTGGGCCCCTGCTGGGCCACCAGGCTGTCGGCGATGCCCGGGTCGGAGCCGGGCACGTAGGCCCGCTGCAGCAGCCGCCCCGCCGAGAGGGTGCGCAGCGGGCGGCCGAGCAGCTTGCCGGTGCGCGACCGCGCCGCGTAGGCCCGCACCGACTGCTCGACCGCCTCGGCCGGGACGGCGAAGACGTCGGTCGGCGTGGCCAGGAACGCCAGCGCGAGGTCCTCGCGGGCCGCGGTCAGGCGCACCGTGAGCGCGTCGACCGCCGTCGACACCCGCACGTTGGTCGCGCCGTCGGCGTAGACGTAGTTGCCGAGCACCGGCCGGCCGGGCAGCGCGGCCACCCAGTCGGCGACGGCCGGCACCTCGGTGACGAGGTCGGCGCCGGCCGTGGCGGCGACGTCCCCTGCGTCGCCCACCGGCAGCAGCAGCGTGCCGGCGCCGCGGCGGGCGGTGTCGAGCACCCGCTCCCACAGCGGCGCGTGCGGCAGGTCGACCCCCGCCACCCGGGCCCCCCAGCGCAGCAGGGCGGGCAGCGGGCCCATCTCCGCGCCGGCGCCCAGCACGACCACGGTGGTGTCGGGCAGCGCCAGCCACTCCGGGTGGGCGGCGACGGTGCGGACCGCCTCGGCGCACGAGGGCTCCACCACCCCCGCCTCCACCCAGGTGTCCAGCCGGCGCAGCAGGGCGTCGCCGCGCAGCCGCCCGCCGTGGAAGGGCAGGGACAGCTCCCGCTCCGGCTCGGCGGTGCCCCGCACCTCGGCCGTGGCGAGCGCCCGCCCGGCCGGCGCGGTGGCCAGGACGTCCAGCCCGGCCTCCCCGTCGTCGCCGGCGACCCGCATCCGGGCGTGCAGGGCGGTCAGGCCGGCGTCGGCGATGTCCCGGGCCGCCTGCGGAGCCGCCAACCCCGCCTCCACCAGCCGGCGGAAGTGGGTCAGGTACCCGGCCCGCCAGTTGGTCTCCCGCTCCGCGGCGCCGGCACCGGTCGGGTCGACCGGGCGCAGCGCGTCGGCCACGACCGCCCGCCCGAGCGCCGCGGTGCTGCGCCGACCGTCGGGGCCGGCCGGGAAGACGACCCCGGTCTCCGCGGCCATCAGTCCGCGGTCATCGGGGCGTCGACCGGGGCCCCGGCCTCCAGCCACCGCAGCAGGGTCCGGGCGCCGAAGCCGGTGCCGCCCTTCACCACCTCGGCGTCGTCGGCCGCGGCGCGGGCCGGCCCGGCGACGTCGAGGTGCGCCCACGGCAGGTCGCCGGCGAACGGCCGGAGGAACAGCGCGGCGGTCGTGCCGCCGGGGTTGCCCGGCGCGTTGTTGGCGTCGGCGACCGCGCTCTCCAGCAGGTCGACGTGCTCCTCGGCCAGCGGCATGCGCCAGACCGGCTCACCGGCGTGGCCGGCGGCGGTGCGCAGCGCGTCGGCCAGCCCGTCACTGGTGGCGTACAGGCCGGCGGTGCGGGTGCCCAGCGCGACCTTCATCGCCCCGGTCAGCGTGGCGACGTCGACCAGCACGGTGGCGCCCAGGTGCAGCCGGGCGTGGGCCAGCCCGTCGGCCAGCACCATGCGGCCCTCGGCGTCGGTGTTGAGCACCTCGGTGGTGCGGCCGCCGACGTGGCGGACGACGTCGGAGGGCCGGTAGGAGGAGCCGGAGACGGCGTTCTCCGCGGCCGGGACGACGGCGGTGACCGCGACCGGCAGCCGCAGCCGCGCGGCGGCGTCCACCGCGGCCAGGACGGCGGCACCGCCGGCCATGTCGGTCTTCATCTCGCGCATGCCGGCGGTGGGCTTGATCGAGATGCCTCCGGTGTCGAACGTGATGCCCTTGCCGACCAGCACGGGGTGCGCGGCGCCCGCGGCCGGGGGGCGGTAGGACGCCACGATGACGCACGGCGGCGAGGCCGAGCCGCCACCGACGGCGAGCACCCCGCCGAAGCCGCCGGCGCGCAGGTCGTCGACGTCGAGGACGTGCACGGTGACGTGGTCGAGGCCGGCGAGCCGTTCCCCGGCCTCCGCGGCCAGCCAGGCCGGGTCCTTGGTGTTGCTGGGGGTGTTGACCAGGTCGCGGGCCCAGGCGATCGACCGGGCGCCGACCTCCCCCGCGTGGGCGGCGGCGGTGACGGCGGGGTCGCCGGCGTCGGTGGCGACGACGGTGACGGTGGCCAGCCGCGGCGGGTGCGGCTTCGAGGTCTCCCGGAAGCGGTAGCCGGCCAGCAACGCGGTCTCGACGGCGGCGCGCACCTCCTCGGCCCCGGCCGGCGCCGCGGCGTCGTCGACCGGCAGCACCAGCCGGGTGGCGCCGTGCTCGGCGAGGGTCTGGGCCCGGCGGACGGCGACCCCCACGCACCGGCGCAGGTCGGGCAGGGTGGCGTCGCCGACCCCCACCGCGACCACGCTGCGCGGGCGCCGGCCGGGGATCGGCAGGTTGGTGATGACGCCCGGCGCACCGGTGTTGCCCGTGTCGCGCAGGGCGCCGGCGACCAGGTCGGCGTCGACCGGCGCACCCGGCGCGGTCAGCCACGACGGCAGCGCGGCGCCCGACCCGACCGGCACGGCCAGGACGTCCTCCTCCCCGAGCGCGGGGAGGGTGGTGGCGAGCTCGACCCGCGGCAACGGCGCGGCCCCGGTCGCCGGCGTGCTGCCGGCGGCCGGGGCCGTGTCGTCCTGCGCGGAGCTGCCCGGAGGCAGGTGCGCTGCGGTGTTCAGCTGGTCGCGCCCTTCAGTGCCTCGGACAGCGCCGCGGCCTCGTCGGGCGACAGCTCGACGACCAGGCGACCGCCGCCCTCGAGCGGTACGCGCATGACCAGGCCGCGCCCCTCCTTGGTGACTTCCAGGGGACCTTCACCCGTGCGCGGCTTCATGGCCGCCATGCGTGCCTCCTTCATCGGCCACCCGCGAGCCTGGTGAGCTGCGGTGCGGCTGCTCGTCGATGCTGTGAGCTCTGCTCCCCATGATCCCGTATCCGGCGCCGAGGACCAACACGAGGCCCCCTCAGGGGGTGGCGCGGAAGCAGTCGGCGACGTGGTCGTCGACCATGCCGGTGGCCTGCATGAGGGCGTAGGCGGTGGTCGGCCCCACGAAGACGAAGCCCCGGCGTTTGAGCTCCTTGGCCATCGCGGTCGACTCGGGGCTCGTGGCGGGGACGTCGGCGAGCGTGGCCGGCCGGGCCCGCGGGCCGGTCGGGGCGAACGACCACAGCAGCGCGTCGAGCCCCTCGGGGACCTGCTGCGCGGCGCGGGCGTTGGTGACCGCCGCCCGGATCTTGGCCCGGTTGCGGACGATGCCGGCGTCGGCCATCAGCCGGGCCTCGTCGTCCTCGGTGAACCCCGCGACGGCGTCGATGGCGAACCCGGCGAAGGCGGCCCGGAACGCCGGCCGCTTGCGCAGGATCGTGATCCACGACAGCCCCGACTGGAACGCCTCCAGGCACAGCCGCTCGAAGAGGGCGTCGTCGCCGTGCAGCGGCGTGCCCCACTCCTCGTCGTGGTAGGCGACGTACTCGGGGGTGCTGTCGCCCCAGGCGCACCTGACCACCGGGGCGTGACCGATCGGCTCCACGGCGCGGAACGCTAACCGCAGGGGCCGACAGCCCTACGGTCGTGCGGTGGCCGCGCCGGTGACCCTCCCCTCCCCGGTCGACCCGCGGCCCGCCCTGGCCCGCGCGCCCCTGACCGCGCTGGCCGCCGGCGTCGCACTCCTGCTCGTCGCGGTCTCCGGCCGGTACGGGTACCACCGCGACGAGCTGTACTTCCTGCGCGCCGGGCGGGAGGCGGCGTTCGGGTACGTGGACCAGCCGCCGCTCACCCCGCTGCTGGCCGCCGCGCTCGACGCGCTGGCGCCCGGGTCGCTCGTGGCGCTGCGGGTGCCGTCGGCCCTGGCCGCCGGGGCGGTGGTGGTGCTGACCGGCCTGCTGGCGCGGGAGTTCGGCGGCGGGCGCGCCGCCCAGCTGCTGGCCGCCGCGGCGATCGGCGTGTCCGCGTTCCTGCTGGCGGTGGGCCACCTGCTCTCGACCTCGACGGTCGACCTGCTGGTCTGGACGGCGCTGTCCTGGCTGCTGGTGCGGGCCCTGCGCGACGGCGGCGCGGTCTGGCTGGCCGCGGGCGCGGTCGCCGGGGTGGGGTTGCAGAACAAGCTGCAGCCGGCGTTCCTGGTCGCCGCCGTCCTCCTCGGGGTGCTGGCCGTCGGGCCGCGGGAGGTGTTCCGGTCCCCGTGGCCGTGGCTGGGCGGTGCGCTGGCGCTGGCGCTGTGGTCCCCGAACCTGGTGTGGCAGGCGTCCCACGGCTGGCCGCAGCTGGCGCTGGCCGAGGCGATCGCCGCCGGCAGCTCGGGCACCAGCGAGCCCTGGTACCTCTTCCTGCCCTTCCAGCTGGTGCTGGTCAGCCCGCTGCTGGTGCCGGTCTGGGTCGCCGGCTGGGTGCGCCTGGCCCGCGACCCGGGGCTGCGCCCGTGGCGGGCGTTCGCGGTGGCCTACGCCGTCCTCGCCGCGGGGTTCCTGCTCACCGGCGGCAAGCCGTACTACCTGGCCGGGCTGTACCCCGTGCTGCTGGCCGCCGGCGCGCAGCCGGTGCTGGCGTGGGTCCGGCGCGGGACCGGCCGGGTGCGGGCCGGGCTGGTGGCGGCCGCGCTGGCGCTCAGCCTCGTCGTGGACGCGCTGCTCATGCTGCCGCTGCTGCCCGTGGGCGCGCTGGCCCGCAGCCCGGTGCCGGCGGTCAACTACGACGCCGGGGAGACCGTCGGCTGGCCGGCGTTCGCCGCGACCGTCGAGCGGGCCCGGCAGCGGCTGCCGGCCGGCCGGCCGGTCGCCGTCCTCACCCGCAACTACGGCGAGGCCGGCGCCGTCGACCGCTTCGCCCCCGGCCTGGCGCCCGCGTACAGCGGGCACAACGCGTACTGGTCGTGGGGCCCGCCCGGGGACGAGGTGACGGCGGTGGTCGCCGTCGGGTTCCCCGAGGAGCAGCTGCGCCGCTGGTTCGGCCGGGTCGAGCCCGCCGGGCGGGTGGACAACGGGGTGGGCCTGGACAACGACGAGCAGGGCGTGCAGGTGTGGGTCGCCGCGGACCGGCTGGTGCCCTGGGCGCAGATCTGGCCGCACCTGCGCCGGCTCGGCTGAGCCGTCCCGTCCGGGACGGCCCAGCCGGGGCCGGCTCAGCCCTGCAGGTCCAGCACCCCGATCGGGACGCCGGCCCACAGCTCCCGCGACGCCTGCTCCGGATAGCGGTGCACCCCGCCCCGCTCCCCGGCGTCGAACACCCGGGTCAGCTGCCGCTGCTCGTCGTGGGCGGGCCAGCCGGGGTCACCGTCGCGGGCGAACGCGGTCCACGCCGCCTGCAGCTGGGCGGAGACCTCGGCCGCCTCCGGCGGTGGCGTGGGACCCAGCAGCTGCACCGCCAGGCCCTGGTCGAGGACGCCGAACACCAGCGGGACGTCGAGTGCGTGACAGGCGCCCAGGACGCCGCCCGCGCCCGGCGCCGGCCAGGTGAGCTCGTACAGGTGGCTGCGCCCGCCGCCGGCGGTGTGTGCCGCGGCCAGGTGCAGGCTCGGCACGCGGAACATCCGGTCGGAGTGGGCCAGCACGTACAGCTCCTCGGCCCCGGCGCCGGGGAACGCCGCCCGCACCCGGGCCGCGGCGTCCGGACCGGGCCCGAAGACGGCCATCGCCTCCTCCGCCATCTCGTCGGTGACCCGCCCGACCAGCCCGCCGAGGGCGAGGAACAGCCGCCACTCGTCCCGGTTGTGCCCGACCACCAGGGGGACGTCGCGGCCGGCGCCGGCGGCCAGCCCGGTCCACGGGTCGGTCGGCAGCACCTCGCCGTCCACCACCGGGGAGTAGGGCGTGGGGGTGTGCGCGACCAGGCCCCAGCGCTGGAGGGAGGACATCCGCCGGTCCAGCGCGGACAGCGCCGCGACCAGGTCGGCCGGTGGGACGTCGGCGAGCGCCGCGGCCGACGGGGCGAGGCCCAGCGGCGCGGTCAGCTCGGCGCTGACGTCGCGGGCCAGCGCCGGGGTGAGGTACGTGCCCGGCACGCTCTGCGCGATGGCCTGCGCGAACAGGTCCTCCGCCACCGGCATGACCAGCAGGGCGGCGACCGCCCCGGCGCCGGCCGACTCGCCGAAGACCGTCACCCGGGCGGGGTCGCCACCGAACGCGGCGACCTCCTCCTGCACCCAGCGCAGGGTGGCCACCACGTCGAGCAGCGCCCGGTTGGCCGGCGCGCCCTCCAGCTCGGCGTAGCCCTCGACGCCGACCCGGTGGTTGGCGGTGACCACGACGGCTCCGGAGCGGGCCAGCGCGGCGCCGTCGTAGCCCGGTTCCGCCGACGACCCCATCCGGTAGGCACCGCCGTAGACCCAGACCAGCACCGGCAGCCCGGTGGCGCCCGGGTCCGGCGTCCAGACGTTGAGGGTCAGCCAGTCGGTCGGGTCGTGGCGCACCGGCCCGACCGCGGCGGGGGCCGGCGGTGGCGGGCCCATCCACGCCTGGGGCGGCGGAGGCCCGAAGACGTCGGCCTCCCGGACGCCGTCCCACGGCTGCGCCGGGCGCGGTGCCTGGAACCGCAGCGGGCCGACCGGGGGTGCGGCGAACGGGATGCCGCGGAACACGGCGGTCCCGTGCTCGGTGCGGCCACGGACGGCGCCCGCGCGGGTGCGGACGACCGGCTGCTCGGTCACGTGGTTCCTCCAGGGGTCAGGGGACGGCGGCGTCGACGTCGGACAGCTCGCACCGGTCGCGGCGCACGGGGCTGCGGCGGGTGGCGAGCACGCAGCCGAGCACGATGACCGGCAGCCCGACGGCGAGGCCGAGGGTGAACGGCTCGTCGAGCAGCAGCACCCCCAGCAGGACCGCGACCGCCGGGTTGAGGAAGGTGATGACCAGCGCCCGCTGCGGGCCGACCTCGCGGATCAGCGCGAAGAACAGCGCCAGGGCCACGGCGGTGCACAGCAGGCCGAGGGTGGCCACCGACAGCAGCGCGTCGGCGGGGGCGCGCACCGCCTCGTCCAGCTGCGGCACGGCGAACGGCGCGTAGACGGCGGCGGTGACGGTGAGCGCCACCGCGCTGGCCGCCACCCCGGGGACGTCGGGCAGCCGGCGGCTGACGATCAGCGGCGCGGTGGCGTAGCCGACGACCACCAGCGCCACGGCGAGCAGCGGCAGCAGCGCCAGCCCCTCGACGTCGAGGCCGAGGAGGACCGCGATGCCGACCACCCCCAGGCCCATGCCGGCCAGCCGCACCGGCGTGAGCCGCTCCTCCTCCCCCGCCAGCCGGGCGGCGAGCGCGGCGACGAAGGGGACACCGGCGACCAGCAGGCCGGTCAGGGAGCTGGACAGCGTCTGCTCGGCGTAGGACAGCAGCAGCCAGGGGCCGGTCATCTCGAGCACGGTGAACGCCAGCAGCGGCTTCCAGTGCCGCAGCGCCGGGCGCAGCTGGCCGCGGGCGATCGTCCACGGCAGCAGCAGCGCGGCGCCGAGGACGCAGCGGGCGAAGACGACCATGACCGGCGAGAGCTCGCCGACCGCCACCTTGATCAGCAGGTACGGCACGCCCCAGATGAGCGACATCGCGAGGAACAGCGCCCAGCCACGACGGCTCATCGCTGCCCGCGCGCAGCACTGCACGACTCCACGGCCGACATCCTGCACGAGCCCCCCGACGTCTCCCGGCGGGTTCCGGCCGCGTCGTCCGGCGGCCGCGCCGTTTCCGGCCCGCTCCCCGGGGCACCGGTCGGCCGTGACCGATGCCCGCGTCGTGCCCGGCCGCCGGCTGCTGGTCTCCGGGCTGCTGCTCGGCGCCGGCCTCATGGGGGCGGTCGACGAGATCGTCTTCCACCAGTTGCTGCACTGGCACCACTTCTACGACCGCGCCAGTGGCGCGGTCGGCCTGGTCTCCGACGGGGTGCTGCACGCCGCCACCCTCTCGGCGGTGGTCGCCGGCCTGGCGCTGGTGGCCGACGTCCGGCGCCGCGGGGCCTTCGACCGGGTGCGCTGGTGGTCGGCGGTGCTGCTCGGCGCCGGCGCGTTCCAGCTGTGGGACGGCGTCGTCGACCACAAGCTGCTGCGGGTCCACCAGGTGCGCTACGGCGTGGACCTCGCCCCGTACGACGCGGCCTGGATCGGCGGCGCCGTCGTGCTGCTCGCCGCCGGGGCGCTGCTGGGCCTGCGCGCCCGCCGGCGGCCGTGACCGCGCTGGCCGTGCCGCTGGTCGCCGGCGCGCTCTACGTCGCGGCGACCTGGCGGTGCCGGGCCCCCTGGCCCCTCGTCCGGACGGCGTGCTGGCTGGCCGGCCTGGCCGCGGTGGGTGCGGGGTGGGCGCTGGCCGGTGCGCACGGCGACCTGCGGACGCACATGGCCGGCCACCTGCTGCTCGGGATGCTCGGGCCGCTGCTGCTCGTGCTGGGTGCACCCGTGACCCTGGCGCTGCGGGCGCTGCCGGTGGGCGCGGCGCGGCGGCTGACCCGGCTGCTGCGGACCCGCCCGGTCCGCTGGGCGACCGACCCGCTGGTCGCCGTGCCGCTCAACGCGGCGGGCCTGTGGGCGCTGTACGGCACCGACCTGCACGCCGCGGCCGCGCACCGGCCCGTGCTCGGCGCGCTGGTCGCCCTGCACGTGCTGGTCAGCGGGTACCTGGCGACCGCGGCGGTGCTCCCCGTCGACCCGGCGCCGCACCGGCGCGGGGTGGGCGTGCGGGCCGGCGCCCTGGCCGCGGGGACGGCGGCGCACGACGTCCTCGCGACGTGGCTGTACGCCACGCCACCGACCGGGTTCGTGGCCGCCGAGGAGGGGGCGCGGCTGATGTACGACGGCGGCACCGTCGTCTCGCTGCTCACCGCCGCGGTGCTGTGGCGGCGCTGGTACCTCAGCCGCGCCGCCGTCCGCCCGGCCGGCCACCCCGCAGGGGCCGCCCCGGTGGTCCGGCCGGGGGCTCAGACCTCCCCGGCGAGGTAGGCACGGCGCCGGTCGGGCGGGTACCTCTCGATCGCGTAGCGCAGCATCGTCCGCGGCATCCGGCGGTGACGCGGCCCGAGGAACTCCTCGGCCAGGGCGCGGTCGCGGTTGCCCACCTCGCGCAGCATCCAGCCGACGGCCTTCTGCACCAGGTCGTGCGGGTCGGTCAGCAGGCGGTCGGCCAGCCGCAGCGTCGGCTCGAACCGGCCCGCCCGGACGGCGCCGAACGTGGCCATCACCGCGATCCGGCGGTCCCACACCGACGCGGACCCGGCGAGCTCGTCCAGCACCGCGGGGTCGACGTCCCCCAGGAGGTACGGCGCCGAGGCGTCGACCAGGTCCCAGTTCGACACGTGCGCCCGGCAGCGCAGGTAGAGCGTGACGATGCGCTGCCGCTCGTCCTCCGCGGCCCGCTCGAACCGCCGCACCAGCACGAACAGCGCGGTCAGCCGCTCCTCGTGCAGCGGGCTGGTCAGCAGCTCCTCCGCCTGGTCGAGGGTCGTCGACGCCGCGTACCGGCCGGCGACCCGGCGCAGCACCGGGACGGCGATGCCGAGGAACCGGTCGCCCTCCCCGTAGCCCCCGGGACGGACCTGGAAGTACCGCGCCATCCCGGCCGCGCGCCCGGGGTCCGCGGCCGCCGCCAGCTCGGCCCGGATCGCCGCGGCGGTCACCGCACCGGCCAGGCGATCTCGAGGTGCGGCGTCCCCGGGTCGACGTCCCGGCCGGTGAGGTACACCTCGGCCGGGCTGCCGGCCCTGTCCAGGCCGGCCGCGTCGCACCAGCGGGCCACGGCGTCGTGGGCGCCGAGGATGCGTGGGAGCTCCGCCTCCTCGCGGGTGAGCAGCGCGACCGCCTCGCGCCCGGCCGGCTGCAGCCGGATCCGCAGGCCCGCTCCCGGCCGGGCCGGGCCGGTGGACGGGACGGCGACCTCCACCGGGCCGTCGCTGTCCTCGGTGACCATGCCGTGGTGGACGACCCGCAGCGCCCCGGCGGGTGCCGCGCCGCAGGCGGCGAGGTGGTCCTCGATCGACCGGCGGGCGGTGGTGACGACGTCGTCCAGCCCCTCGACGGTCAGTCGCCGCTCGGCGCTCAGCAGCGTGTCCTCGCCGGGCGGGCGACGTCGGACCACCAGCGGTCCACCGCGGCGGCGCGTTCCCCGGACCCGTCCACACCCGCAGCGTGGGGCCGGGTCGAGCCGGATGACGCGCTCGGGTGGTCCCCGCCGGTCGCAGACCACGGCAGCTCGCCGGTCGCTCAGCCGGGGTGGGCCACGGCGAAGGCGGCGAACCGGCGCAGCGACCGCCGCACGCCGAGCACCACGAACGGGCGCACCAGCGGCCAGCCCACCACGCCCAGCAGTCCGAAGGGCAGGTACAGCCGCTCGGTCCAGGTGAACGTCGTGCGCTCCCCGTCGGGCACCAGCTCGAAGATGCCGGGGCCGCGCACGACCCGGCCGGTGTGCTGGACGACGACGCGCCGCGGGGGGTCCCACTCGGTGATCACCATCGTGTCGAGCACGCCGAGGTGCCGCCCGCGGCGCCACGGGATGCCGGTGCGCGCGGCCAGCCGGCCGCCGAAGCCCTGCGCGTCCCCGCCGACGGTCTCCACGTCGGTGAGCAGCATCCACTCGCCCTGCCGGGTCCAGTCGGTGAGCGCCGCCCACACCCGCTCGGGCGGGGCGTCGACCGTGGTCGTCTCGACGAGCTCAGGCATCGGCGTGCGTCCCGTCCTCGGGGGTGGGCGTCCGCGGCGGGACGTCGTCCCGCGCGGGGGCCGCGGTGTCGTCCAACCGGCGGCGCAGCTCGGCCAACTGCGCGTCGCGCTCCTCCAGCGTCTGGGCCAGCTGCTCGACCAGCCAGTCGACCTCGGTCATGCGGTAGCCGCGGACGGTCACGCTGATCCGCGCCGCCCGGAGGTCGTCGGCGGTCACCGGGCGGTCCTCCGGCAGCTCGAGCGGAGAGCGGTCGGGATCGGCCGGCGGGCGGGTCTCCCCGCGGCCGAGCAGCAGCGAGCCGCCGAGGAACACCAGCCCCCCGACCACCAGCACGGTGACGACGAAGACCACGGCGGAGAGCACGCCGGAGGGCCTCAGGCGTCGCTCGGGCCGGCGTCGGCCGGGACCGACCGCATGCCGCCGCCGTTGTCACCGGCCTGCCGCGCCGCCTCGGCCTCCTGGACCAGGCGGATGACCTCCTCGACGTCGTCGGTGACGGTGAACAGGTCCAGGTCGGTCTCCTTGATGGTGCCCGCCGGCACCATCGTGCTGCGGATCCAGTCGACCAGCCCCGACCAGTACTCCGACCCGTACAGGACCACCGGGAAGCGGGTGACCTTGGCGGTCTGCACCAGGGTGAGCGCCTCGAACAGCTCGTCGAGGGTGCCGAAGCCGCCGGGGAGGATCACGAAGGCCTGCGCGTACTTCACGAACATCGTCTTGCGGACGAAGAAGTAGCGGAACGCGATGCCGACGTCGACCCACTCGTTGAGCTCCTGCTCGAACGGCAGCTCGATGCCCAGCCCCACCGACAGCCCGCCGGACTCCGAGGCCCCGCGGTTGGCCGCCTCCATGGCCCCCGGGCCGCCGCCGGTGATGACCGCGTACCCGGCCCGCGCCAGCGCCGCGCCGATCGCGACGCCGGCCGCGTAGTGCGGGGAGTCCCGGGGGGTGCGGGCGCTGCCGAAGACGCTCACGGCGCGGGGCAGCTCGGACAGCAGCCCGAACCCCTCGACGAACTCGCTCTGGATGCGGAGCACCCGCCAGGGGTCGGTGTGCACCCAGTCCGTGGGACCGCGCCGGTCCAGCAGCCGCTGGTCGGTCGTCGTCCCGACGGTGCGGGCGTCGGGCTCGCCGCCGCGCAGCATCACCGGGCCGCGGTGCCGGGTCGGGCGGGGCCGGCGGCCGTCGGCGGGCTCCGGGGTGGTCGTCATGCGCGGCTCCTCAGGCGGAGGGGGTCGACAGGTAGGCGACGAGCGCGTCCTCGGCCGGCTGCAGCCGCTCGACGACGACGTGCTCCTCACGGGTGTGGGCCAGTTGCGGGTCGCCGGGGCCGTAGTTGACCGCGGGGATGCCGAAGGCGGCGAAGCGCGCCACGTCGGTCCAGCCCAGCTTGGCCCGGGCCGGGCGCCCGACGGCGGCCACGAAGGCCGCGGCCGCGGGCTCGGCCAGCCCCGGCAGCGCCCCACCGGCGTTGTCCACGACGCTGAGCGTGGCGCCGGCCGCGACCGCCTCGGCGAAGACCTCGCGGACGTGCGCCTCGGCAGCGTCCTCGTCGCGGTCCGGCGCGTAGCGGAAGTTCACCGTCACCACGCAGCGGTCGGGGATGACGTTGCCGGCGACGCCGCCCTCGACGCGGACGGCGTTGAGCCCCTCGCGGTAGGTGCAGCCGTCGATCTCCACCTCGCGCGCCCGGTAGGCGGCCAGGATGGCGAGGATGCCCGCGGCGCCGTGGATCGCGTTGACCCCCAGCCAGCTGCGGGCGCTGTGCGCGCGCCGGCCCGGCACCTCGAGCACCGCCCGCAGGGTGCCCTGGCAGCCGGCCTCGATCTCCCCGTCGGTGGGCTCGAGGAGGATCGCGAGGTCGCCGTAGAGCCAGCCCCGGCGCTCGCGGGCGACCCGGCCGAGGCCGTTCTTGACCGCCTCGACCTCCTCGTTGTCGTAGAAGACGAAGGTGAGGTCGTGCGCCGGCTCCGCGCCCGGGACGCCGAAGCGGCCGGCCAGCCGCAGCATCACCGCGTCGCCGGCCTTCATGTCGCTGGTGCCGCAGCCGTGGAGCCGGCCGTCCTCGAGCCGGCTGGGCACGTTGTCGGCGATCGGCACGGTGTCCAGGTGGCCGGCGAGGACGACGCGGGTGGGCCGGCCGAGGTTGGTCCGGGCGAGGACGGCGTCCCCGACCCGCTCCACCTCCAGGCCGCCGAGCCCGCGCAGTGCCGCCTCCACCGCGTCGGCCAGCGTCGCCTCGTCGCCGGACACCGACGGGGTGTCGACCAGCGCTCGGGTGAGGGTCAGGACGTCGGCGGAGAGGTCCAGGTGCGGTGCGGGACTCACGGTGGACGACCCTACGGGCGCCGCCGCGCTCCGGCCGCCGCACCGCGCCACGTCACCGGCCGGTCGCGCACCGTTCACCCGCAGGAGCGTCCGCCTCCTGCCCGGCCCCCACCCCGCGCTGGGTAGCGTCGTCCCCGTGACGAACACCGCCCCGCTCTCCGCCGTCGCCGCCGGCCTGGCCACCGTGACCCCCTCCGGGACGGTGCTCGACACCTGGTACCCCGAGCCCCGCCTGGGCGCTCCCGAGGGCTCCCCCGCCGGCACCACCCGCCTCGGCGCGCTCGAGCTCTCCGGCGAGCTGGGCCCCGACTACGGCGGCCTGGTGCGCCGCGACGAGGCCCGGGGCGTCGAGGTGATCGCCGTCCGCACGGTGATCCCGGACCTCTCCGCCCCGCCGGTCGACACCCACGACGTCTGGCTGCGGCTGCACCTGCTGTCCTCCCGGCTGATCCGCCCGCACGGCGCCGACCTCACCGGGATCTTCGGGCTGCTCACCAACGTCGCCTGGACCAGCGCGGGCCCGGTCGAGGCGGCCTCGTTCAACGCCCACCGGCTGCGCGCCGCCCACGGGCAGGTCACCGTGTACGGCGTCGACAAGTTCCCGCGGATGGTCGACTACGTCATCCCCTCCGGGGTCCGCATCGCCGACGGCGACCGCGTGCGGCTGGGCGCGCACCTGGCCGAGGGGACGACGGTCATGCACGAGGGCTTCGTCAACTTCAACGCCGGCACGCTGGGCCCCTCCATGGTGGAGGGCCGGATCAGCGCCGGCGTCGTCGTCGGCGCCGACAGCGACATCGGCGGTGGCGCCTCGATCATGGGCACCCTCTCCGGCGGCGGGAAGCAGGTCATCTCGATCGGCTCGGGCTGCCTGCTGGGCGCCAACGCCGGCATCGGCATCTCCCTGGGTGACCGGTGCGTCGTCGAGGCCGGCTGCTACGTGACCGCCGGCGCCCGGGTCGCCCTGCCCGACGGCTCGACGGTCAAGGCCGCGGAGCTCTCCGGCCGCGACGGGCTGCTGTTCCGGCGGAACTCGGTCACCGGGGCGCTGGAGGCGCTGCCGCGCGACGGCGACTGGGGCGCCCTCAACGCCGAGCTGCACACGAACTGAGGAGGGGCCACCCCTCCCCACGCCGCGGAGGAGGACCCGCTTCGCGGGCTCAGGGCGGCGCTGGGACGGAGCCGGCAGGGCCCTGCGGAGGGGTCACCGGCGTTAGGCTCCCCCGCACTCGTGCGCGGACCGAGCCGGAGGAGACGACGGTGGCCGACCAGCGGACCAAGATCCTGCTCGATGAGTCACAGCTGCCGACGCAGTGGTACAACGTCGTCCCCGACCTGCCCGGCCCGCCCCCGCCGCCGCTGCACCCGGGCACCCTGCAGCCGGTCGGCCCCGACGACCTGGCCCCGCTGTTCCCCGCGGACCTCATCGCGCAGGAGGTCACCGCCGAGCGCTTCGTCGACATCCCCGGTGAGGTGCTCGACGTCTACCGGCTGTGGCGGCCCTCCCCGCTGTACCGCGCGCACCGGCTGGAGAAGGCCCTCGGGACGCCGGCCCGCATCTACTACAAGTACGAGGGCGTCTCCCCCGCCGGCTCGCACAAGCCGAACACCGCCGTCCCGCAGGCGTACTACAACGCGAAGGCCGGCGTCCGGAAGCTCACGACCGAGACCGGAGCCGGGCAGTGGGGGACGGCGCTGTCGTTCGCCAGCGCGCTGTTCGACCTCGAGTGCGAGGTGTGGATGGTCGGCGCCTCCTACGACCAGAAGCCCTACCGCCGGATCGCGATGGAGACCTTCGGCGCCCGCGTGCACCGCTCGCCGTCGGACCTGACCGACGCCGGCCGGGCCATCCGCGCCGAGGACCCGCAGCACCCCGGGTCGCTCGGCATCGCGATCAGCGAGGCGGTGGAGGTCGCCGCCGGGGACCCGCAGACCCGCTACGCGCTCGGCAGCGTCCTCAACCACGTGCTGCTGCACCAGACCGTCATCGGCGAGGAGGCCCTCCTGCAGCTGGCCGCCGTCGGGGAGACCCCGGACGTGATCGTCGGCTGCACCGGCGGCGGGTCGAACTTCGGCGGGCTGGCGTTCCCGTTCCTCCGCGAGAAGCTGGCCGGCCGGATGTCGCCGACCATCCGGGCCGTCGAGCCGGCGTCCTGCCCCTCGCTCACCCGCGGCACGTACGCCTACGACTTCGGCGACACCGCCGGGATGACGCCGCTGCTCAAGATGCACACCCTCGGCCACCGGTTCATCCCCGACCCCATCCACGCCGGTGGGCTGCGCTACCACGGGATGTCCCCGCTGCTGTCCCACGTCTACGAGCTGGGCCTGGTCGAGGCGATCGCGCTGCCGCAGACCGAGTGCTTCACCGCCGCGGTCCGCTTCGCCCGCACCGAGGGGATCATCCCGGCACCGGAGCCGTCGCACGCGCTGGCCGCCTGCATCCGCGAGGCGCTGGCCTGCCGGGAGTCCGGCGAGGAGCGGGTGCTCCTGACGGCGCTGTGCGGGCACGGCCACTTCGACCTGGCGGCCTACGACGCGTTCCTGTCCGGCCGCATGACCGACGAGGACGTGACCGACGAGCGCCTGGCACCCGGCCTCACCGAGCTGCCGGCGGTGCCGGCCGGGGCCTGAGCCGGCCGCCTCAGCCCAGGTCGCCGGGGCCCGGGGTCTCCGGCGTGTTGGACGGCGCCGCTGCGGGGTGGTCGAGGTGCTCGAGCAGCGCGACGACGAACTCCTGGGGCCGCTCGACGTGCGGGGAGTGCCCGACGCCGGGCAGGACGACCTCGCGGTAGGCGCCTCCGCTGGCCGCGTACCGGTCCAGGACGGCGCGGGTCTGGGTGACCATCGGCTGCGGCGGGCAGACCTCCTCCCCCGGCCAGCCCGGCACCGCGCCCAGCGCCCCGAGCTGGGCCAGGTCGAACATCGACGCGTCCGAGACGATGGCGTCGGCGTCCCCCCGGATCCACAGGACGGGCGGCTTGCGGCGCACGTCGACGATCCCGCTCAGGTCGAACACCGTCGGCGCCATCGTGTTGAGCACCCCGCGCCCACCCGGGGCGACCCCGGGCCAGGTGGCCGACGGAGCGCCCTCGCCCGGGTAGTGGTCCTCGCCGGTGCGCGTGCTCAGCATGGCGGCGACGAAGACGTCCTCGAGCTGGGGGTCCAGCGGCAGGGAGTCCGGGGCGACGTAGAACGCGCGCAGGATCGACCGCGGGCTGGTCGGCTCGTCGGCCGACGTGTCGCCCGCCGCCAGCGCCGCCACGAACGCCGGGTTGGCCGCGCCCGCGCCCGAACCGGCGCCGTCCTCGGACAGCCGCCGCCCCTCCGCCCCGGCCGTGCCGCCGAAGCCGTACGGGGAGACCGGTGCGACGAGGACGACCGACGCCACACGCACCGGGTGGTCGAGCAGGTACTGCAGCACCACCCCGGCGCCCATGCTCCAGCCGACCAGGTGCACCCGCTCGAGGCCGAGGGTCTCCACGAGGGCGGCGACGTCGTCGGCCCAGTCGCGCACCCCGCGCCGCGCGTCGATCGGCAGGGGGTCGGTGTCGCCGTAGCCGCGCAGGTCCACCGCGAGCGGGCGCACCCGCCCGGCCTCGGCGAGGGCCAGCAGCGGCTGCTGCCAGAACAGCGACGAGCTGACGTTGCCGTGCACGAACAGCACCACCTCCCCGGGACCGGCCGGGTCCATCCCGTCGGGGTGCAGCACGTTCTGGGTCAGGCGTGGGGTCTCCACGCGGGTCGCGGTGACACCGGGCAGCAGGACGTCGCTCATCGGGGCTCCTCGCAGGTGGGCGGCGTGCCCACGCTAGCGACCGACACCTCGTCCGGGCAGCGCCGTCCTGCCGGGGAGGGCACCTACAGTCAGGCGCGATGCCCAGCGGACGGAGTGCGACCACGGCCCGCCCGGTCCGACGGACGACCACGGCCCGGCGACCCGGGCGCCGGCCGGCGCGCCGTTCCCCGGTCCCCCGGCGCGGGCGCCGGCACACCGCCGCGTCCTGGGCGTGGCTGGCCGCGGTCCTCGTGGTGGTGGCGCTCGTGGTGCTGTCGGTGGGCGCCGAGCGGAGGAACGCCCCCCTCGTCACCGCGGAGTGCACCCTGCCGGCGACCGGCGTGCGGCTCACCGACGAGCAGGTCGCCAACGCCCGGACGATCGCCCGGGTCGGCTACGACCGGGGCCTGCCCCAGCGGGCGGTGGTCATCGCCCTGGCCACGGCCATGCAGGAGTCCGGGCTGCGCAACCTCGACCACGGCGACCGCGACTCCCTCGGCCTGTTCCAGCAGCGGCCGTCGCAGGGCTGGGGCAGCCCCGAGCAGGTCCGCGACCCGGTCTACGCGGCCGGGAAGTTCTACGACGGGCTGGTCCAGGTGCCCGGGTGGGACAGTCGCCGGCTGACCGACGCCGCGCAGATCGTCCAGCGCAGCGGCTTCCCCGAGGCGTACCAGAAGCACGAGGGCATGGCCGTGGAGCTCACCACCGCACTCGACGTCGACGCCCTGCCCTGCGGCTGAGCGGCCCACCGGTGCCGCGTGGGTGCCGGTCTCACCCGGCCCCCGCGCCGAGCACCTCCGCCAGCGCCAGCACGTCGTCGTCGCGGCGGCCGTGGTCCTGCGCCGTCCACACCGCCCCGACCGCCGCGCTGACGAACCCCCAGGCCCGCGCCCGGGCCGCCGGCACCCCGAGGCCGGCGGCGAGCAGCGCCACCCGGCGGTCCAGCAGCTCCTCCAGCCCGGGGACGCCGGCCCAGGCCCGCGGCGGGTTCAGCAGGGCCGTGCCGGCGTCGAGCGCGGGCTCCCCCCGCACCCCGTGCGGGTCGATGGCCACCCAGCCGCCGTCGTCGCGGAGCACGTTGGCCGCGTGCAGGTCCCCGTGGCACAGGACCGGGTCGGCGGCGCTGTCGAGCAGCCGTTCCAGCGTCGCGGCCGCCCGGTCGGTGAGCGGGGCGGGCACGAGGGGCGAGCCGGCGCGGAGGAGCGCCACGCGGCGGCGGCTGTCGGGGACGCCGTCCGGCCGCGCGGCGCCGGCCCCGTGCAGCCGGCGGGCCACCGCGGCCAGCACCGGGAACGCCTCCTCGTCGGGCAGCGCGCAGAGGTCCGTGCCCGGGCTCGCGGCGCGCAGCAGCAGCGCCGTCGTGCCGGCGTCGGTCTCGGCGGCCAGCAGGTCGACCGCGCCGTGTCCTCGCCAGGCCGCCAGCGTCGCCGCCTCCTGCGCGAGGGTCCCGGCCCGCCCCAGCTTGAGCACGACCCCGGCCCCGTCGGCGCGCACCGCCGGCGCCACCCAGTGGTACGTGGCCGGGTACGGCGGCCCCACCTCCAGGCCCCAGCGGGCCGCGGCCCGCGCGACCGCGGCGGGCAGGGCGGCGCACCAGGCCCGTCCCGCGTCGCCGTGGAGGTCGCCCATCGCCGCGACCAGCGCGGGAGGGACCACGACCGGCCGCATCCGGCGAGGGGGTCAGCCCGCCAGGCGCTCGACGGCGGCGGCGATCCGCTCGTCGGTGGCGGTCAGCGCCATGCGCACGTGCCGCGCACCGGCCGGGCCGTAGAAGGACCCCGGGGCGGCGACGATGCCGAGGCCGGCCAGCCAGTCGATCGTCGTCCAGCAGTCCTCGTCGCGGGTGACCCACAGGTACAGCCCGGCCTCGGAGTGGTCGACGCGCGCCCCGGCGCCCCGGACGGCGGCGATCAGCTGCTCGCGGCGGGCGCGGTAGCGCTCGTGCTGGGCGTCGACGTGCGCGTCGTCGGCGAGGCCGGCGGCCATGGCCACCTGCACCGGCGTCGGCACCAGCAGCCCGAGGTGCCGGCGCACCTCCCACACGGTGCGGACCAGCGCCGGGTCACCGGACAGCAGCCCGGCCCGGTAGCCCGCGGCCGTCGACTGCTTGGACAGCGAGTGCACCGCGAGCAGCCCACCGTGGTCCGCGCCGGCCACCTCCGGGTGCAGGATCGAGCGCGGTCGGACGTCCCAGCCGAGGGTGACGTAGCACTCGTCGGCGACGACGGGGATGCCGTGCGTCCGGCCCCACTCCACCCAGGCCCGCAGCTGCTCGTCGGTCATGACCCGCCCGTGCGGGTTGCCCGGTGAGTTCAGCCAGGCCAGCACGACGCCGGTCGCGTCGGACGGCGGGGTGTCGGTGCGCCGCACCGCCAGACCGGCCAGGACCGCACCGACCTCGTAGGTGGGGTAGGCGACCTCGGGCACCAGCACGGTGCCGCCGCCGCGCAGGCCCAGCATGGTCGGCAGCAGCGCGACCAGCTCCTTGGAG
Organism: Geodermatophilus sp. SYSU D00079; assembly: GCF_054050635.1. Lineage (NCBI taxonomy): Bacteria > Bacillati > Actinomycetota > Actinomycetes > Geodermatophilales > Geodermatophilaceae > Geodermatophilus > Geodermatophilus sp. SYSU D00079. Next base: position 83,123 of record NZ_JBJGZS010000012.1, read on the forward strand.
CCGATCGTCGGGATCACCGACGGGTCGGCGCCCAGCGGGTCGGCCAGGTGCACGCCGAGCCGGCGACGCAGCCACTCCGCCGCCGCCGTCCGCACCTCGGCGGTGCCCAGCGCGGTCGGGTAGCCCGGGGCGTTGCCGGCGCCGGCGAGCGCGGCGGCCAGCACCTCAGGGGTGTCGTCGACCGGGGTCCCGATGGAGAGGTCGACGACACCGCCGGGGTGGCGGGCGGCCTTCGCCCGCGCCGCGACGAGGGAGTCCCAGGGGAAGTCGGGCAGCCGGCCGGCCGCCGTCCCGGGGGCGACGCCCCCTGGGGGCAGGGTCGTCAGTGCCCTTCCGCCTGCGGGGGCAGGGCGGCCACCAGCGGGTGGTCCTTGCCGATCCGGCCGGTCTTCGCGGCACCGCCGGGGCTGCCCAGGTCGGAGAAGAACTCCACGTTGGCGTTGTAGAAGTCCTTCCACTTGTCCGGGACGTCGTCCTCGTAGTAGATGGCCTCCACCGGGCAGACCGGCTCGCACGCCCCGCAGTCGACGCACTCGTCGGGGTGGATGTAGAGCATGCGGTCGCCCTCGTAGATGCAGTCCACCGGGCACTCGTCGATGCACGCCTTGTCGAGGACGTCGACGCAGGCCTGGGTGATGACGTAGGTCACGGTGGATCCCTCCCGGGGATGCGCAGCAGGGCACTGGCTCGCGGCCAGGCCGTTGGATCGCTGCTCAGTATGGCGCGTGCTGCCGGTACCGGGCGCGACGGGTGGGCGCCGGGGACCCGCGAGGAGCGGGCCGGGGCGCGCCCCGCAGGATCGCGGCATGGGACAGAGCCGCTCACCCCTGGACGTCGTCGGCCTCGAACGCGTCGCCGCCCGCGGCTGGCGCGGCACGGAGGAGGCGGCGCTGGGCGACTGGCTGCTGCGCGCCGGTGGCGGCTTCACGGGCCGCGCGAACTCGGTGCTGGTCGCGGGCGACCCCGGCCTGCCCCTGCCGGGCGCCGTGGACGCCGTCACCACCTGGTACCGCGAGCGCGGGCTGCGCCCCTGCGCCCAGGTGCCCGGCCGCCAGGCCCGGGCCGCCGACGCGGCGTTCGCCGACGCCGGGTGGGATCGCGACGAGGACGTCCTGGTGCTCACCGCGCCCCTGACGCCCCTCCCGGACACCGGGGTGCCGGTCGCCCTCTCCCCCACCCCGGACGACGCCTGGCTGGCCGGCTACCACCACCGCGGCCGGCCCCTGCCGCCCACGGCGGGCGCGGTGCTGACCAACGCCGAGGAGGTCGTCTTCGCCTCGGTGCGGCTGGACCCCGCGCCCGCGCCGCTGGCCGCCGTCGCCCGCGGCGCGGTCACCGACGACTGGCTGGGCGTCACCGCGGTCACCGTCGCCGAGCAGCACCGCCGGCGCGGCCTGGCCACGGCGGTCATGGCCGCGCTGCAGCGCTGGGCCGCCGACCGCGGCGCCCGCTGGGTCTACCTGCAGGTCACGTCGTCCAACGAGCCCGCCCGCGCCCTCTACCGCCGGGCCGGCTTCATCGAGCACCACCGGTACCACTACCGCTCCGCCCCGGCCTGAGCGGGGGCGCCGCCATCACCCGGCCGACGGCGAACGCGGCCGCGACCACGCCGCCCAGCAGGAACGCCAGGTTGACCAGGCCGGCGGCGCCGCCCCCGGTGACCAGGAGGTCGCCCTCCGGACGGCGGATGCTGCCCGCCACCGCGACGACCAGCCACACCAGGGCCGGCAGCGCCGCCACCAGCCGCGACCCGGTCAGCCGGTGGGCCAGCCGCACCAGCAGCAGGTTGCCGGCGACCGCCGCCACCACCGACACCGGCACCAGGACGCCGAACACGCGCAGCGGCAACCAGAAGACCTCGACCAGCGCCAGCTCCGCCGCCGCCAGCACCACCAGCACCCCAGCCCCGGCGCGCACCCAGGGGCTGCGGGTCATCCGGGCAGACCGGCGAACAGGTCGTCCTCCCACCCGTGGGGCGCCTCCCCGGCCGGCCCGCGCTCGCCGCGGACCAGGCGGTAGTACTCGACGCCCAGCACCTCCTGGCCGAGGTTGTTCGACAGCGCGAAGAACGGGCCGTCGACGGTGATCTGCGTGGCGTGCGCGCGCATCGCGGCGTCCTTGCGGTCGGCGTGCGACCGGCCGTCGACCGCGGCGGTGACCACCTCGTCGGCGACGGCGAAGGGCACCTCGTCGAGGTCGCCGAGCGCCTCGAACGGGGAGGCCTCCCCCAGCGCGGCCATCGCCTCGACGCCCTCGCGCAGCACCGACCGCGGCATGCAGCACCAGTAGACCTTGGCGACGTCCCAGGCCGTGCCCAGGTCGGGCCGGTAGGCGGGGTCGGCGGCGCACTCCACCGCGCGCATGGCGACCCGGTGGGCCTGGATGTGGTCGGGGTGGCCGTAGCCGCCGTTCTCGTCGTAGGTGACGACGACCTGCGGCCGGACCTCGCGGACGACGGCGACCGCGTGGGCGACCGCCTCGTCGAGGTCGGCGTTCCAGAAGGCGCGCGGCTTGTCGTTGGCCGGGGTGCCCATCATGCCGGAGTCGCGGTAGCGCCCCGCCCCGCCGAGGAAACGCCAGTCGGTGACCCCGAGGGCGTCCATGGCCGCCCGCAGCTCACCGATCCGGAAGCCGCCCAGCTGGTCGGCGTGGTCGGCGGCCAGCAGCTCCAGCTCCGGCACGAGCACCTCGCCCTCCTCGCCCAGCGTGCAGGTGAGCAGGGTGACGGCGACCCCCTCCGCGGCGTAGCGGGCCATGGTGGCGCCGTTGTTGATCGTCTCGTCGTCGGGGTGGGCGTGCACCAGGAGCATGCGGCGGTCAGCGGTCACGAGGGACATTCTCCGGGAGACCGCTGCGCGGCCGGGGACGGCACCCGGCTCGGGCAGCGGCTGAGCACCGGCCGGGGGACGGCACCCGGCCGCGGTGTCGTCCCACCGGACGACACCGCGGCCTCACTCGGCGTCGACGGGGACGACCTCGCGGGCCTCGGCGAAGTGGCAGGCCGACGGGTGGCCCTGGCCGCGGTCGACCAGCGCCGGGGCCTCCTCCGCGCAGATGTCCTGCGCCTTCCAGCAGCGGGTGCGGAACCGGCAGCCCGAGGGCGGGTCGGCCGGGCTCGGGACGTCGCCCTGCAGCAGGATCCGGTCCTTCTGGCCCCGCAGGTGCGGCTCGTGCAGCGGCACCGAGGACAGCAGCGCCTGGGTGTAGGGGTGCGACGGTGCGGTGTACACCTGCTCGTCGGTGCCCTCCTCGACGATGCTGCCGAGGTACATGACCGCGACCCGGTCGGAGATGTGCCGCACCACCGACAGGTCGTGGGCGATGAACAGGTAGGACAGGCCGAACTCGTCCTGGAGGTCCTCGAGCAGGTTCACCACCTGGGCCTGCACGGAGACGTCGAGGGCGGACACCGGCTCGTCGCAGACGATGATCTCCGGCCGCAGCGCCAGGGCCCGGGCGATGCCGATGCGCTGCCGCTGGCCACCGGAGAACTGGTGCGGGTAGCGGTTGACGTAGTCGGGGTTGAGCCCGACGCGGTCCAGCAGCTCCTGGGTGCGCTGGAGCCGGCCCTTCTTGGGGGCGACGTCGGCGTGCACGGCCCAGCCCTCGGCGACGATGTCACCGACGGTCATCCGCGGGTTCAGCGACGCGTACGGGTCCTGGAAGATGATCTGGACCTCGCGGCGGTAGTCCTTGAGCGCGCGGCCGCCCATCTTCGCGACGTCCCGGCCCTTGTACAGGATCGAGCCCGCGGTCGGCCGCTCGAGCGCGACCAGCAGCTTGGACACCGTCGACTTGCCGCAGCCGGACTCCCCCACCAGGCCCACGGTCTCCCCGCGGCGCATGGTCAGGTTCACGCCGTCGACGGCGCGGACGTGGCCGATGGTCCGCTTGAAGAGGATCCCCTGCGTCAGGGGGAAGTGCTTCTGCAGGTCGCGGACCTCCAGCAGGGTCTCGCCGAGGGCGCCGCGCCGGCTGCCGTCGGCCGCCGTGGCGCCGGTCGTGGACTCAGACACCGAGGACCTCCTCGCTGTAGTGGCACGCCGCCTCGCGGCCCGGGACGACCAGGCGCAGCGGTGGCACGTCGGTGGCGCACTCCCGGCCCGGCGCCGCGGCGGCACCCAGCCGGCGCCGGGAGCAGCGCGGGTGGAACGGGCAGCCGCTGGGGATCGCGGCGAGGTTCGGCGGCTGGCCGGCGATCGGCAGCAGCCGACCGCCCTTGGCCTCCACCTGCGGCACCGAGCTCATCAGGCCGTCGGTGTAGGGGTGCGCCGGGTTGGAGAAGACGTCGTCCACGGTGCCGCGCTCGACGATCCGCCCGGCGTACATGACCGCGACGTTGTCGGCGACCTCGTTGACCACACCGAGGTCGTGGGTGATGAGGATCAGCCCCATCCCGGTGTCCCGCTGCAGGTCCTTGAGCAGGTCCATGACCTGCGCCTGGACCGTGACGTCGAGGGCGGTGGTGGGCTCGTCGGCGATGAGCACCCTCGGGTCCAGGGCGATCGCCATCGCGATCATCACGCGCTGGCGCATGCCGCCGGAGAACTGGTGCGGGTAGTCGTTGACCCGGGAGGCCGCCGCCGGGATGCGCACGCGGTCCATGAGCTCGACGGCGTGCTTCCTGGCGTCCTTCTTCGACATCCCGCGGTGGGCACGGAACATCTCGCCGATCTGGTAGCCGACGCTGTACACGGGGTTCAGCGACGACAGCGCGTCCTGGAAGATCATCGAGATCCCGGGGCCACGGACCTTGCGCTGCTCCTCCTCCGGCTGCTGGAGCAGGTCGCGGCCCTCGAACCAGATGCCGCCGCCGGTGATGACCGCGGGCGGGGTGTCGAGGATGCCCATGATCGCCTGGGCCGACACCGACTTGCCGGAGCCGGACTCCCCGAGGATCGCGAGGGTCTCGCCCTGCGCGAGGCGGTAGCTGACACCGTTGACGGCGTTGACCACGCCGGAGCGGGTGCGGAACTCGACGTGCAGGTCGTCGACCTCGAGGACGGTGTCGCCGGTGCCGGGTGCCGCGGCGGTGGGCTGGGAGAGGTCGGGTCGGGTCATGCGCGCTGCCTCGGGTCGAGGGCGTCGCGCAGCGCGTCGCCCATCATGATGAACGCCATCACGGTCAGGGTCAGGACGATGCTGGGGAACAGCACCAGGTGCGGCGCGGTCCGCAGCAGCGACTGGCCGGCCTCGATCTGCAGCCCCCAGGAGATGGCCGGCCGCTGCAGGCCGACCCCGAGGAAGGTCAGCGTCGCCTCCGCCGCGATGAGCACCCCGATGGTGATGGTCGTGTAGACCAGCACCGGCGCGACCGCGTTGGGCAGGATGTGCCGCACCAGGATGCGGCCGTTGGACGCCCCCATCGCGCGGGCCGCGGCCACGTAGTCCGAGCTCTTCACGGCGATCACCTGGGAGCGCACCAGCCGCATCGCCGTCATCCACCCGAAGGCGGCGAGCGCGATGGCCACCGCGACCACCCCCCGGCCGAGGACACCGCTGCGGAGCACGACCAGCGCGCCCAGGACCAGCGGCAGGGCGTAGAAGATGTCGGTCACCCGGGACAGGATGCTGTCGGTGATCCCGCCGTAGAAGCCGGACACGGCTCCGACGAGCACGCCCAGCACGAGGATGACGACCACCGCCAGCAGGCCGATGATCAGCGAGTTCCGTGCGCCGTACACGACGTTGGCCAGGTAGTCGCAGCCCTGCTGGTCGAAGCCGAACCAGTGGTCGGCCGACGGCTTCTGCTGGCTGTTGGACAGGCTGCACGCCCGCGGGTCCGCGCCGCGCGCGAACACCTGCGGGACCAGGGCCATGAGCAGGAAGACCAGCATCAGGAAGGCGCCGATCCAGAACAGCACGTTGCGCTTGAGCTCGCGCCAGGCATCGCTCCACAGGCTGTTCTGCCGGGTGTCGGTGGCGTCGACCGACGGGCTGGCCAGGCCGGTCGTGGTGCCGGCCTCCACCTCGTCGTGGCGCAGGTCGGCCTGCTGCTGGTCAGTCATAACGGATCCTCGGGTCGAGGACGGCGTAGAGCACGTCCACGACCAGGTTGAAGAAGATGAAGAAGAACACCATCAGGGTCACGATCCCCACGACGACCGCGCCCTCCTGCTGGCGGACGGCGTCGAAGACCGCCCGGCCGATCCCGGGCAGGTTGAACACCGACTCGGTGACGATCGCGCCGCCCATCAGCGTGCCGATGTCGGCCCCGATGAAGGTCACCACCGGGATCAGGCTGTTGCGCAGCGTGTGCCGGATGACCACCGTGCGGTTGGGCAGGCCCTTGGCCCGCGCCGTCCGGACGTAGTCGGCCCGCAGGTTCTCCGCGACGCTGGTGCGGGTGAGCCGGGCGACGTAGGCGAGGGAGCCCGACGCCAGGACCAGGCCGGGCAGCAGGAAGCTGTACCACCCGTCGCCGATGCCGGAGATGGGGAACCACCCCAGCTGCAGCCCGAACACGAACTGCGACACGAACGCGAGCACCAGGATCGGCACGGACACGACGATGGTGCTCGAGACGAGCACCAGGTTGTCCAGGAAGCCGTTGCGGCGGATGCCGGCGAGGACGCCGGCGATGACGCCGATGACCGCCTCGAAGAGGATCGCGACGACCGTCAGCTGGATGGTCACCGGCAGCCGCTGCTGGATCGTGTCCAGCACCTCGCGGCCGCGGAAGTCGGTCCCGAAGTCACCCTGCAGCAGGTCACCGACGTACTTGGCGTACTGCACCAGCAGGGGGTCGTCGAGGTTGTACTCGTCCCGCAGCTGGGCGACGACGGCGGGAGCCAGCGGACGGTCCCCGCCGAGGGCCCGGATCGGGTCGCCCGGGAGGGCGTAGACCATCGCGAAGATCAGGAACGAGGCCCCGATCAGGACCGGGATGGTGAGCAACAGTCGGCGCGCGACGTAGCGGCCCATGTCCCCCCTCGGGTGTGTGCGCCGGGCCGCGGTGCGGCCGGCGCCGGTTCCATCGTGCCCGGTACGGGGCACGCGCGCCGCCGGGGGCGACCGTCCTCGCGGACGGCGCCCCCGGCGGGTGGTGCGGGTCCTGCTGGTGGATCAGCTGACGACCGTGACGGCCGCCGCGTCGATGCGACCGAAGGCGTCGATGATCACGTTGTCGACGTTCTCCGAGTGCGCGCCCTGGTTGAGCCGGTAGAACAGCGGGGCCGAGGGCAGGTCGGCGATGAGGACGTCCTCCGCCGCCTGGTAGGCGGCGACCGCCTCGTCGTCCGACGCGGCCGCGTTGCCCTGCTGGAGCAGCTGGTCGAACTGCGGGTTGCTGTAGAAGGTGTAGTTCGACCCCGCCGGCGGCAGCGCGGAGGAGGAGTACAGCGGGCCGAGGAAGTTCTCGGCGACCGGGTAGTCCATGATCCACGCGTCGCGGAACGGACCGGTCATGCCCTGCGCGTCCTTCAGCGGCAGGAACTCGGCCTGCTGCAGGTCGCCGCGCAGCTGGTACTCCACGCCCAGGTTCTCGCGGAGCTGGTTGCCGACGGCCTCCATCCAGGCCTCGTGACCGGCACCGGCGTTGAACCACAGGTCGACCGGCTGGTTGCGGTCGAAGCCGGCGGCGTCGAGCAGCCGGTTGGCCTCCTCGACGTTGAGCTCGCAGACGTCGCAGGCGTCGGCGCGGTGGCCGTTGACCACCGGGCTGATGAAGGACGTCGCCGGGGTGCGGGTGCCGTTGAAGATGGCGTCGCTGATCGCCTGGCGGTCGATCGCCATCGAGATGGCCTTGCGCACGTTCGGGTCGGCGAAGCGCTGGTCGTAGGTCGGGAAGCCCAGCGAGGTGATGTCACCCTGCTCGGTCTCGATGTAGCGGTCACCGAACTCCGACTCGGCCGAGGCGATGGCGTCCGGCGGGAGGGTGTCCATGATGTCGACCGCGCCGCCCTGCAGGTCGGTGTAGGCGGTGTCCTGCTCGGCGTAGACGCGGTACTCGACCGACGCGGCGTTGGCCGGCTGGTCGCCGGCGTAGTCGTCGTACCGGGTCAGGGTGATGCCCTGGCCGCGGACGAAGGGCTCCTCGGCCTGGAACGGGCCGTTGCCGATCGGCTGCTCGCCGAAGCCCTCGGGGTCGTCGAAGAACGCCGGCGGCAGCGGGAAGAACGCGGTGTAGCCGACGGTGGTCGGCCACTGGGCGTACGGCGAGGACAGCGTGACCTCGAAGGTCAGGTCGTCGACGACGCGCAGGCCGCTCATCTCGGTGGCCGCGGGGTCGCCGCCGGTCTCGGGGGCCTGGAGCTGGTCGTAGCCCACGATGTTGGCGAAGAAGTACGAGTTGCCCTGCGCGTTCGGGCTGTAGGCCGTGTAGTTCCACGCGTCGACGAAGGACTGCGCGTTGACCGGCGAGCCGTCGTGGAAGGTCCAGCCGTCCTTGAGCGTGACGGTCCAGGTGGTCTGGTCCGGGGACTCGATGGACTCGGCGACGCCGGTGAAGGCGGCCTCGTTGGTCTCGTGGTCGTACTGGACCAGACCCGTGAACAGGGAGTCGACGACCTGGCCGCCCTCGGTCTCGTTCGTGTTGCCCGGGACCAGCGGGTTCTCGGGGTCGCCGATGTAGACGCTGAAGCTGCCGCCGTCGGCGCTCGCGCCCGAGCCGCCTTCGTCGTCGCCGCCGCCGCAGGCGGACAGCAGCATCGCGCCGGACAGACCGGTCGCGATGAGCGCAGCAGCGCGCTTGCTCAACTTCACGTGCAATGCCTCCCTCGTCCCGCGGTGCGGGGGGAATGGACTGGTTCTCCCGGGTCGCCGACCCGGTCAGCGGGTCAGCTGGGGGGACGTGCGGACAGGTACCGAGTCTGGCTGGTACGACGGGCGACCCTAGGCGGGCTCCGCGAAGAGCGTCCACGACCGACACCGACTTGTGACCTCGGCTCAGGATCTCACAGGGTGGAATCCCGCTTGCACCCGACGTCCCACCTCGGGACCCGCAGGAGTTCCGGCGCCGGCCCCCTCACACCGCAGGACTTGCGCCGTTCCCCGCCTCGGGTGTCGACCCCCTGCACCGCGGGTAGAGCCCTCCGTGACCGACGAGAGGAGTCCGGCATGAGTGGCATGGACAAGATGAAGAACAAGGCCGAGGAGCTGTCCGGCAGGGGCAAGGAGGCCGTCGGCGACGCCACCAACGACCCCGACCTGAAGGCGGAGGGCAAGGCCGACCAGGCCTCCGGCAACCTCAAGCAGGCCGGCGAGAAGGTCAAGGACGTCTTCAAGTAACCCCTCGGCACACGCCGCGGACGCCGCCCCGGGTCCCCGGGCCGGCGTCCGCGGCGCGTCCGGGGGTGGTCAGAGCCGGGCCAGCAGCGCCCGGACGGCGGGCAGCAGGGGCCGGTCGGCGGGGATCCACTCCAGCGCCTCCAGCTCGTCGCCGGTCAGCCACCGCAGCTCGGCGTGCTCGTGGGCGGTCAGTTCCCCGCCGTCGGCGACCCGCGCCCACCACACCCGCAGCGTCGAGGCGCCGGGCAGCCCGCCGGCGACGACGCCGTCGAGCACCACCTCACCCAGGAACGCCTGCGGGACGACGACCGCGCCGAGCTCCTCGCGGATCTCGCGCACCAGCGCCGCCAGGTCGGCCTCCCCCGGTTCGACCTTGCCCCCGGGGAACTCCCAGAACCCGTCGTAGGGGCCACCCGAGCGCTGGGCCACGAGCACGCGGTCGCCGTCGACGAGGGCGGCGCCCACCACCTGGACGACGTCGAGGGCCCGCCGGGCGGCCGCGGCGGCGTAGGCGTCGAGGTGGGCCTGCATCGCCCGCCGCACCCGCCGGCGCAGGACGCGGTCGAGCAGGCGGCCGAGCGGACCGGGCAGCGACGTGGCCCAGTCGACCTGCTCGTCGACCAGGGTGCCGGCCCCCGTGGCCGAGAACCGCCGGGAGTGGGTGAGCCAGCGCCAGCCCCGACCGGGGCCGGCGGCGTACACGTCGCGCACCGGGCGGACCGAGACGACCTCCTCCAGCGGCACCGGCCAGGGACGGCCCAGGGACCGGGCGACGTCGAAGGCCACGGTCAGCGGCGCCTCCACCACAGTGGTGAAACGCAGCCGGGACACCGGCCCACCTTCCCAGACCACGGCAGGATGGCTGCTGCAGGACTCGGCAGAAGGGATTCCAGTGCGCATCACCGCCCGGGTCGACTACGCCGTCCGAGCCGCCGTCGAACTGGCCGCGGCGGCGCCGGGCGCGCTCACGTGCGACCGCATCGCCACGGCCCAGAACATCCCGTCCCGGTTCCTCCAGTCGATCCTCGGGGACCTCCAGCACGCCCGGCTGGTCACCAGCCAGCGCGGCCGGGAGGGCGGCTACCGGCTGGCGCTGCCCCCGGAGGAGGTGTCGATCGCCCGGGTCATGCGGGTCGAGCAGGGCTTCCTCGCGGAGGTCCACGGTCAGCGGCCGGAGGACGTCGAGTACCCCGGTGCCGCCGAGTGCCTGGCCTCGGTGTGGGTGGCCGCCCGCGAGGCCTACCGCCGGGTGCTGGAGGAGGTCACCCTCGCCGACGTCGTGGCGGGGAAGCTGCCCGGGCCGGTGGCCGAGCTCACCGCCCTGGAGGAGGCGTGGCGCTCCTTCAGCGAGCCCCCGGGCGAGTAGCCCGCCGGGCGGGTCGGCGGCCCCGGCCGGGCCTGCGGGAGACTGGCGGCATGTCAGCTGCGCACCGCCGGGGCGTCACCGTGTTCCTGACCGGGCTGTCCGGCGCGGGGAAGTCCACGATCGCCGACGCCCTCGTCGCCTCCCTCGAGGCCGGGGGACGCCCGGTGACCGTCCTGGACGGCGACGTCGTGCGCACCCACCTGTCCAGCGAGCTCTCCTTCTCCCGGGAGGACCGCGACCTCAACATCCGGCGCATCGGGTTCGTCGCCGGCGAGGTGGTCAAGCACGGCGGCACCGTCGTCGTCGCCGCGATCGCGCCCTACGAGAAGGCGCGCGAGGAGGCCCGGGCGCTGGTCGAGCAGCACGGCCGGTTCCTGCTGGTGCACCTGTCGACGCCGCTGGAGGTCTGCGAGGGCCGGGACGTGAAGGGCCTCTACGCGCGGGCGCGGGCCGGGGAGATCCCCGGCTTCACCGGCATCGACGACCCCTACGAGCCGCCCGCGCGCGCCGAGCTGGTCATCGACACGTCGGTCACCCCGCTGGAGGAGTCGGTGACGCGCATCCGCGCCGCCATGGACGGGGAGCCCGCGACCGTATCCTGAGTCACACTCCGCCGTCGGTCCCGGATGTGGGACCATGGGGGCGTGACCGACCGCGGCCTGCTCCTCGTCGCGCGCCGTCACATCGATCTGGCGCTGGTGAGCAGCGCGGTCTGTCGCCCCGCGCGCTGACACCCCGGTTCCCTGCGCAGCGTCTGCTGCGCCCTCCGATCTGCCAGCGCCCTCCCCGTCCCGGTCCCGGCGCCGGGCGGACGGCGCAGAAGGAAGTGCCCTCGTGACTGCCTCCCCCGGAACGAGCCCTGCCCGCACCAGCAACCGGCCCCAGCGCGCCCAGGGCCAGTGGGCGCTGGGCTACCGGGAGCCGCTGAACCCGAACGAGCGGATGAAGCGGGACGCCGACGGCCTCACGGTCCGGCAGCGCATCCTCGACATCTACGCGGCCACCGGCTTCGACGGCATCGACGCCGGTGACCTGCGCGGCCGGATGCGCTGGATGGGCCTCTACACCCAGCGGGCCCAGGGCATCCCCGGCGGCAAGACCGCCGTGCTGGAGCCCGAGGAGCTCGAGGACTCCTACTTCATGATGCGCGTGCGCACCGACGGCGGGGCGCTGAGCAGCGAGCAGCTGCGGGCCATCGGCGGCATCAGCACGGAGTTCGGCCGCGACGTCGCCGACGTCACCGACCGGCAGAACATCCAGTACCACTGGATCCGCATCGAGGACGTGCCGGAGATCTGGCGGCGGCTCGAGGCGGTCGGCCTGACGACGACCGAGGCCTGCGGTGACACCCCGCGCGGCATGCTGAACTGCCCGCTGGCCGGCGTCCTCGAGGACGAGGTCCTCGACGCCAGCGACGTGATGGCGCAGACGGTGGCCAAGTACGTCGGCAGCCCGGAGTTCAGCAACCTGCCGCGCAAGTGGAAGACCTCGATGTCGGGGTGCGTCGACCACTGCACCGAGCCGGAGATCGACGACATCTCCTTCGTCGGTGTGCGCAACGAGGCCGGCGAGGCCGGCTACGACCTGTGGGTCGGTGGCGGGCTGTCCACCAACCCGATGTTCGCCCAGCGGGTCGGCGTCTTCGTCCGCCCCGACCAGGTGACCGACGTGTGGGCAGCCTGCACCTCGATCTTCCGCGACTACGGCTACCGCCGGCAGCGCAACCGCGCCCGGATCAAGTTCCTGATGGCCGACTGGGGCCCGGCGAAGTTCCGGCAGGTGCTGGAGGAGGAGTACCTCCACCACCCGCTGCCCGACGGCCCGGCCGCCGCGCCGCCCAAGCACGAGCAGCGTGACCACGTCGGTGTCGCCCGGCAGAAGGACGGCCGCAACGCCGTCGGGTTCGCCCTGCGCACCGGCCGGATCAGCGGCAGCCTGCTGACCCGGATCGCCGACCTGGCCGACGAGTACGGGCAGGGCCGGACCCGGACGACGACGCAGCAGAAGATGGTCGTCCTCGACGTGCCCGACGAGCGGGTCGAGGACCTCGTCTCCGCGCTGGCCGAGCACGACCTGCTGGTGCGGCCGAGCGCCTTCCGCCGCGGCACCATGGCCTGCACCGGCCTGGAGTTCTGCAAGCTCGCGATCGTGGAGACCAAGCAGCACGCGCAGGACCTCTACGCGGAGCTGGAGAAGCGGCTGCCCGGCTTCGACGAGCCGATCGGCATCAACGTCAACGGCTGCCCGAACAGCTGCGCCCGCTTCCAGACCGCCGACATCGGCTTCAAGGGCTCGATGGTGCGCGACGACTCGGGCGAGATGGTCGAGGGCTTCCAGGTGCACCTGGGTGGCCACCTCGGCACCGAGGCCGCCTTCGGGCGCAAGTTCCGCGGCCACAAGGTGACCAAGGCCGAGACCGCCGACTACTGCGAGCGGGTGCTGCGCGGCTACCTCGAGCGGCGCGAGCCGGGCGAGCGGTTCGCCGCCTACGTCGCGCGGGCCGAGGAGTCCTGGCTGCTGTGAGCGAGGAACCCGCCGAGGGCGGAAGGTCGCGGCAGCTCCCGGTGTTCTTCTGCCCGTACTGCGGGGACGAGGAGCTGACCCCGCACGGGGACGACGGCGCGTGGCACTGTGCCGCCTGCCTGCGGACCTTCACCGTCCGGCTGACCGGGACAGGAGTGCAGAACCCATGACGACCGCGATCGCCGCCACCCCCGAGCTCGCCGCGGAGGCCGACGCCCGCTTCGAGGGCATCGCCGACCCCGTCGAGCAGGCCCTCGCCGTGCTGCGCTGGGCCGGGGAGACCTTCGGCGACGACTTCGCGATCACGTCGTCCATGGCCGACGGGCTGCTCGCGCACCTGGCCAGCCGGGCGATCCCGGGCGTGCACGTGGTGTTCCTCGACACCGGGTACCACTTCGCCGAGACCATCGGCACGCGCGACTGGATCAGCGGCGTCCTCCCGATCACCCTGGTGAACGTGCGCCCGGCCCAGACGGTCGCCGAGCAGGACGCCGAGTACGGGCCCGAGCTGCACCAGCGCGATCCCGACCTGTGCTGCTCGCTGCGCAAGGTGCAGCCGCTGGCGCAGGCCCTGGCCGGCTACACGGCGTGGGGCTCGGGCGTGCGGCGCGACGAGGCGGCCACCCGTGCGGGCACGAGGGTCGTCGACTGGGACGCCAAGCGCGGCATGGTGAAGGTCAACCCGCTCGCCGCGTGGACCCAGGACGACGTGGACGCGTACACCGCCGAGCACCAGGTGCCGGTGAACCCGCTGCACGAGATCGGGTACGCCTCGATCGGCTGCGCGCCGTGCACCCGCCCGGTGGCCCCGGGCGAGGACCCGCGCGCCGGCCGCTGGGCCGGCCGCGGCAAGACGGAGTGCGGGCTGCACCTGTAGCCGCCTCCGGCGCCACACTGACCACCGTGCCCCGACCGCCCCGCCTGTCCCCCGACGAGCTGACCGCGGCCCTCTCCGGGCTGCCGCTGTGGTCGGGGGACGGCGACGGGCTGCGGCGCAGCGTCGGGCTCCCCGGCTTCCCGGACGCCGTCGCCGCGATCGTGCGCATCGGCTTCGTCGCCGAGGAGCTGGACCACCACCCGGACGTCGACCTGCGCTGGCGCACCCTGCACCTGACGCTGGTCACGCACTCCGTGGGCGGGGTCACCGAGCTCGACGTCGAGCTCGCCCGTCGGATCGACGCTCTCCTACCCGGCTGACCCCTCAGGGCAACGGGCAGAACAGGTCCACCGAGTACCCGTCGGGGTCGGCCACCGTCGCGTACCGCTGCCCCCACGGCGCGTCCCACGGCGGCGTGACCACCCGGTGGCCGGCGCCGGCGACCCGGCCGGCCACCTCGTCCACCTCGGCCGGGGAGCCGTACAGCAGCGCGAAGCCGGAGACGTTCCCCGGCCGTGGCGGCTCGCCGTGCAGCTCCTCGACCAGCGATGCGGCGTCGACCATCAGCCGGACGCCGGCCTCGGCCTCCACGTGCAGCGACCCCGGTCCCAGCGGCGGGAACACGAAGCCCAGCAGCTCGTAGAAGGCGACGGCCCTGGACAGGTCGGTGGCGCTCACGGCCACGGCGGCGATCTCCATGGCGCAGCTCTACACCCGGCCACCGACGGACGACGGCGCCGGGACCACCGGTCGGGAGGTGGTCCCGGCGCCGCGCCCCGCCGCGGGCCGGCTGGCTCAGCCGCCGACCCGGCCGCCGTCCTGCCGGTAGACGACGGCCACGCTGGGCCGGGGGAACGGCCGCGCGCTCGAGCGGTCCGGCCAGGTGCTCGCCGGTGTCTCGAGGGTCGACCCGGTGACCTCGCCGGGGTGCTGGACCGAGACGAACACCGACCGCGCGTCCCGGCTGATCAGCGGGCCACTGCACTCGGCGCCGAGGGGCACGGTGAGGAACGCCTTGAGGTGCCCGCGCTCCGGCCCGTCGGTGGGGACGGCGAAGAGCCCGTCGTTGGTCCCACCGACGGTGCCGTCGGCCTGGTTCACCTTCGACAGCACGTTGCCGTCGGTGGAGATCCACAGGTTGCCGGCGGGGTCGAACTCCAGGTTGTCCGGGCAGGAGATCGCGCTGACCTGGGACGTGTCGTAGCCGGCGAAGTAGGTCCCCGGCTTCCCCGGGTCACCGGCCACGAGGAAGACCCGCCACTGGAAGGTGTCCCCCGCGATCCCGCCGGTCTCCTGCCACTCGATGACGTGGCCGTTGCGGTTGCCCGGCTGCTCCTCGTAGGTCCCCTTCTCGGCGTCGAAGGCGAACGACCGCGCAACGGGGTTGGCCTCGTCGGCCGTCGTGCGGTTGGAGTTGTTGGTCAGGGCCGCGTAGATCCGCCCGTTGACGGGGTTGACCTGGATGTCCTCGGGCCGGTCCATCTTCGTCGGCACCTTGCCGGGGTCGACCACCGTCTCCGGGGTGAGGAGGTCCCCGTTGGCGTCCAGGGCCTTGCCGAGCCGGTCGGCGGCGAGCCGGGTGAAGGTCAGCACCCAGGCGACGTCCTTGCCGGGCACCATCGACTCCCCGTCCCGGACGAGCGGGATCCACTGGCCGGTGCCGTCGAACTCGCCGTCGGACGGGAGGCTCCCGCCACCGTCGACCGCCCCGGAGTCGCCGGTGAAGCGGGCGACGTAGAGGTCGCCGTCCTCCAGGAGCGTCAGGTTGTGGGCACGGGCGGCCCGGCTGTCCCCGGCGCGGTAGCGCTTCCTCGAGACGAACTTGTAGATGTAGTCGAACCGCTCGTCGTCGCCGGAGTAGGCGACCACGCGGCCGTCCTCGGCGATCTGCACGTTGGCACCCTCGTGCTTGAACCGGCCCAGCGCGGTGCGCTTCTTCGGGGTGGAGGCCGGGTCGTAGGGGTCCACCTCGACGACCCAGCCGAAGCGGTTGGGCTCGTTGGGCTCGCGGCTGACGTCGAAGCGGGGGTCGACGAGGTCCCAGCGGCGGCCGGCGGGCTTGTCGGCGGTGATGCCGTAACGGCGCAGGCGCGGCTCGGCGGCGTCCTCCGTCACCGCGGTGACCGCACCGAAGTACTGGTTGAAGTTCTCCTCGCCGTGCAGGGTCGTACCCCACGGCGTCATGCCCCCGGCACAGTTGTTGAGCGTGCCGAGGACCCGCCGCCCGGTCGGGTCGGCCGAGGTCTTCAGGTACTCCGAGCCGGCGGCCGGCCCGGTGAGCTCCATGGGGGTCACCGCGGTGATCCGCCGGTTGCGGTCGCCGTTGCGCACGGGCCGGAACTCACCGCCCTGCCCGTGGCGCCGGACCTCCACCACGGAGATCCCGTGCGCCATCATCGCGATGCGCTTCTGCACCTCGTCGGTCGGCGCCGACTCGCTGGCGACCCCGGCGAACATGAGCTGCTCGTTGGTGTACTCGTGGTTGACCACGAGCAGGAACCGGTTGCCGTCATCGCCGTCGAGCGGCAGGAAGCCGATGTAGTCGCAGTTGTAGCCGAACTGCCGGGCCTGCGCCTCGGGCGTCTGGGCGTCGATGTCGAAGTCGGGCGCGCCCTTCTCGACCGGGTCACCCCAGCGCATCACCACGGCGTAGCCGTAGCCGGCCGGGACGACGAGCTCGTCCTCCAGGTTCTGCTGCACCGGCTCGAAGGTGAGGGCACCGCCGCCCGGCGCCCTCCGCCGGCCCGGCGCGGCTGCCGCCGTCTCGGGGAACAGCGGGGCCGCCGCCACGACGAGGGCGCCCGTCCCGGCCACCTTGAGCAGGTTCCGGCGACTGATGGCGGTCTGCACGACGGACTCGAACGTCGGGTTGTCGGTCTGGTTGGGGACGGCCGCGTCACAGGCGTTGCCGCACTTGTAGTGGCAGGTGGCGTGGCTCCGGCTGCCGTGGCGGACGGAGCCGAGCAGCGGCAGGCGCAGACGGCGGCGGGAGTCGGACATGTCCGGCATGGGGTCCTCGGGCTCTTGTGGGCGTCGACCTCCGGACGGTATGGAGCCGGATCGTCGTCCGGGTGACGCCCGGGCGAGCACCGCGTGAAGGCGGACGACACCCGCCGTTCACGTCCGCGGGGTACGGGGCTCAGCCCTGGACGGGCAGCACCAGCAGCCGCAGCAGCCGGTCGGCCTCGGCGTCCGGGTCCGTGGTGAGCCCGGTGTGCACCGGCCCCGCCTGCACCACCGTGCTGCGCGGCGCGGTCAGCCAGCGGAACCGCGCCCCCAGGGCCTCCCGCCCGGCCGCGCCCGCCCCAGGGTCGGCGGCGCACACGTCGGCGGCCACCTGCAGCGCGCGGCGGATCGCCTCGGCGTCGGCGGTCGGGTCCAGCGCGTGCAGCCGGTCGACGTCGAGGTGCACCCGCGAGCCGAGGTAGTCCCGCTGCCGGCAGTACACGAGGACGCCGGCGTTGAGGGTCTCCCCGCGTTCCACGCGCGGCACCACCCGCAGGACGGCGTACTCGAACGTGTCCCGGCTCATCGCTGGGCGATCCCCTCGGGCGGTGGCGGGCCCAGCCACGACGGGCGGTTCTCCCCCACCCTCGCCCGGCGGCGGGAACCCCCGGCGGCCGCGGCGGTCAGCAGCGGGGGCAGCCAGGCGTCGCGGGCGGCGAGCCGGGAGAGCAGCTGGTCGGCGTAGCGGGCCCGCACCTCGTCGGGGGTGTCGTCGGGCGAGGGCCCCTCGAGCCAGTCGTCGGGCACCTGGGCCAGCACGCCCGCGAGCAGCCCAGCGGTGACCCGCGGTCCGAGGGCGGCGTCGGCGGCCCGTACGTCGGGGGCGCAGTCGACCAGCGCGTGCTGGCCGGCGTCGTAGGGCCGGGCGACCGAGGCTGCCGCGCCGGGCCAGTTGTGGTGGAACGTCAGCGCCGCGCCGTGGTCGATCAGCTGGAGCCGGCCGTGCCAGAACAGCATGTTGGGGTTGCGCCACGAGCGGTCCACGTTGCCGACGAGCGCGTCGAACCAGAGCACCCGGCCGGCCAGCTCCGGCTCCACCGACGCGACACCGGCCTCGAAGTCGAGGGCACCGGGCAGGTAGTCCAGCCCGAGGTTGCGCCCGGCCGAGCGCTGCAGCAGCTCCTGCACCTCGGGGTCCGGCTCGCCCACCGCCAGCTCCGGGGCGACGTCGACGGTGACCAGGGCGGGCACCGGCAGGGACAGCGCCCGCGCCAGCTCGCCGCACACGACCTCGGCGACGAGGACCTTCACGCCCTGACCGGCGGCCCGCCACTTGACCACGTAGGTGCCGAGGTCGTCGGCCTCCATGAGCCCCGGCAGCGAGCCACCCTCGCGCAGCGGGGTGACGTAGCGGGTGGCGGTGACGGCGGGCAGCACAGTGGCCGCGACCCTACCGGCGGGCCCGCCGGGGAGACTGCAGGCGTGGCACTCCTCCGCGCGACCGACCCCGCAGACCTGGCCGCCGCGCCGTTCACCTACGCCGAGGTGGGCGCCACGCGGGACGCCGCGCTGCCCGCCGGCTACGACCACGTGGAGCGCTCGGTGGGAGTGGGCCGCGGCGACGCGGTGTTCGAGCGGGCCGTCGCGGCGGTGTTCGACTGGCGGGCGCAGCGCGGCGTGGGCCTGCGGGTGCGGGCCACCGGGCCGGCGTCCGAGCCCGGCACCGTCGTGGTCCTCACCGCGGGCCTGCCCCGCCTCGGCTACGACATCCCCTGCCGGGTGGTGTGGGCGCAGACCACCGGCGACGAGCGCGGCTTCGCCTACGGCACCCTGCCCGGCCACCCGGAGAGCGGGGAGGAGGCGTTCCTGGTCCGGCGGCTGCCCGGTGGCGACGTCGTGTTCGCGCTGCGGGTGTTCGCCCGGCTGGCCTCGCCACTGGCCCGTCTCGGCGGGCCGGTCAGCACCGGCGTCCAGCGGCTGGCCACCGCCCGGTACCTGTCGGCGATCCGGGCGGCCGCGCGCGGTCAGACGTCGCGGCGCCTCGACGACTAGACGTCGCGGCGCTCCAGCAGCACCGCGCCGATCGCCCAGGCGCCCAGCGCCCACGCACCGCACACGACCAGCCCCACCGGCCAGGTCGTGGGGACGGCGAGGAACGCGTCCTCCCCCACCCGCAGCGCCGGCAGGCCCTGGGAGACGCGGGAGGCCAGCTCCCCTCCGGAGAGGGCGAGGACCGGCGGCAGCACGAGGACCAGGGTCGCCCCGAGGCCGACCCCGCCCGCCGTGGAGCGCAGCACCGCGCCCAGGCCGACCGCGAGCACCGTGACGAGCACCGCGGAGGCCACCTGCAGCCCCAGCGCGCGCAGCACGTCGGGGTCCCCCAGCGGCACCCCACCCGGGACGGCGGTCAGCGTGCGCGCGGCCAGCCAGCAGACGAGGGCGAGCACCGCGGTGAGCAGCGCCGCCCACCCCGCGACGACGACGGTCTTCGCGACCAGCAGGCGCGTCCGGCGCGGGACCACGGTGAGCGACACCAGGGCCGCCCCGGTGGCGAACTCGGCCGCCACCGCCAGGACACCGAGGACCACCAGCACCAGCTGACCGAAGCCGAAGCCGGTCATCGCCACGCCCACCGCGAGGTCCGCGCGCACCGACGTCGGGGTGCTGGCCGCGGCCAGCCAGCCGAACGCGGCCACGACGAGGAGGTACACGAGCGTGCACCACCACGTGGAGCGGACCGACCGCAGCTTGGTCCACTCGCTGCGCAGCACCGCCCGCACCGGCACGGTCGCCCTCACGCCACACCGGCCCGGTACTCGACGTCCTCACCGGTCAGCTCGAGGTAGACCGCCTCCAGGGAGGCCACGACCCGGGTGAGCTCGTGCACCCGCACCCGCGCGGCGAACGCGACGTCCCCCACCTGGGCGGCGTCGAGGCCCTCCACCCGCAGCGCGCCGTCGAGCTCCAGGGTCACCTGGGCGCCGGCGTCGCGCAGCGCCGCCGACAGCAGCGGGGCCTGGGGGCTGCGCACCCGGACGGCGGCGTGCGCACCGAGCAGGTCGGCCATCGACACGTCGGCCAGCAGCCGGCCGCGGCCGAGGACGACGAGGTGGTCGGCGGTGTCCTCCATCTCGCTCATCAGGTGGCTGGACACCAGCACGGTGCGGCCGTCGTCGGCCAGGCCGCGCAGCAGCTCGCGCACCCAGCGGATGCCCTCCGGGTCCAGGCCGTTGACCGGCTCGTCGAGCAGCAGCACCTCGGGGTCGCCGAGCAGTGCCGCGGCGATGCCCAGCCGCTGGCCCATGCCGAGGGAGAAGCCCCGCACCCGCTCGTGCGCGACGCTGCCGAGCCCGACCAGCTCGACCACCTCGTCGACCCGCCGCATCGGCAGCGCGTTGCTCTGCGCGAGCACCGCGAGGTGCTGGTAGGCGGTGCGGCCGGGGTGGCGGGCGCGGGGGTCGACCAGCGCGCCGACCCGCCGCATCGGGTGGTCCAGACGCCGGTAGGGGACGCCGAGCACGGTCGCCGTCCCGGCGGTCGGCCGGGTCAGCCCGAGGACGCAGCGCATCGTCGTCGTCTTGCCCGACCCGTTGGGCCCGAGGAACCCGGTGACCCGGCCGGGGTGGATGCGGACGGTGAGATCGTCGACGGCGACCCGGTCGCGATACTGCTTGGTCAGGCCGTCGAGCTCGATCACGTGGGCCAGCATGGCGAGCGCGGGCCCGTCCGCGGGGGAGGCTCGGCGGGACGGCGTCCTCAGGCCCCGGCGGCGGCCCGTTCCCGCTCGATGAGCTCCTTGCTGCGCACCAGCCGCAGGAAGGTGACCACGACCAGACCGCCGGCCACGTTGAGCAGCGTCGTGTACCAGAACCAGGCCAGCCAGTCGCCGTAGCCGTAGGGCGCTCCGGCGTGGATGGCGCCGAAGAGGATCAGCGAGTCCAGGATCGAGTGGAACAGCACGAGCCCGGCGAGGAGGAACGCCCCGGCGACGGAGGCGGCGAGCTTGCCGGCCTCGGAGTCGGCGCCGTGCTGCATCCGGGTCATCAGCGTGATGAAGGCGCCGGCCAGCAGCGACAGGCAGACCGCCGTGAGGTCGAGCGGGGCGTCGACGAAGGTCCGCCCCGACTCGATCGCGGTGGCACCGAGCGGCGGCAGCGCGTGCACGACCAGCCACATGACCGCCCAGCCGCCGACCAGGTTGGCGACCAGCGTGCCGGCCCACAGCTTGCCCAGCTGCGCCACGCTCGCCCGGCCGGCGACGACGGCGGTGACCGGCACCAGGAAGCCCTCGGTGAACAGCTCGCTCTTGGCCAGCATGAGCGCGATGAACCCGATGCTGAACGCCAGGCCGGCCAGCAGGTGGCTGCCGGTCTCGGCGTAGACGGCCAGCAGCGCCACCACACCGGTGGCGACCTCCAGCCCACCGGCCAGGCCGGTGGTCAGGACCTCCCGCCACGAGCGGTGCAGCCGCTGCGCCCCCTCGTCGACGATCCGGTCGAAGGCCTGGACGACCTGGTCCTCCGCCGGGGCGTCGGTCTCGCCCAGCTCCTCGCGTACCGACTGCGCCACGCCGTGTCTCCTCCCGTGCACCCTCGCCCGGGGGGCTGCGGGCGGCGTCCCGGCCGTACCCCGGCGCCGCGCGCCCGCACACGTGCATCGGGGAGGATCGCCCCGTGACGAGCCGGCGGGTGACCACCCTGCACGTGTGGGGGGTGCCCGGCCGCGCCGTCCCGGCGGCCCTGGTGCGCATGGCCGCGGACCGGCGTCCGCTGCGCCGCACGCCCGGCCTGCGGTTCGCCAAGCTGCTGGGCACCGGGAGCGGGCGGACCTTCACCCTGCGGGACGCCGACCCGCGCCGGTGGGCGCTGCTGGCCGTGTGGGACGACGCGCGGGCCGCCGACGCCTTCGAGGCCGGGCCGGTCGTCGCGCGGTGGCGGCGGATCGCCGACGAGCAGTGGACCGCGCGGCTGCGGCCGCTGTCGGCCCGCGGCCGGTGGTCGGGCGAGGAGCCGTTCGGGCGGCCGTGGCCGCAGCGGTGGGACGGCCCGGTCGCCGCGGTCACCCGCGCCCGGCTCAGGCCGCGCAAGGCGCTGACCTTCTGGCGCGCGGTCCCCCCGGTCTCGGCGGACCTGCACACCAGCCCCGGGCTGCGGTTCGCGCTGGGGGTCGGGGAGGCGCCGCTGGGCCTGCAGGGCACGGTGAGCGTCTGGGACTCCCCCGCCGCGCTGAACGCCTTCGCCCACCACCGGGCGCCGCACGTCGCCGTCGTCCGGCGGACGGCGCAGGAGGGCTGGTACGCCGAGGAGCTGTTCGCCCGCTTCGGCCTGCTGTCGGCCGAGGGGACGATCGGCGGCCGCGACCCGATGGCCTGAGGCGGCTACAGCCGGCAGGTCAGGTGGATCTCGTCGCGGTCGTCCCCCGGCGCCACCCGGATCGCGCCGGGCATGCGCCCGAACTGCTCGTAGCCGAGGCCCTCGTAGAACGCCTCGATCCCGGTGCCGCCGCGCACGGTGAGGTGCAGGAACTCCAGCCCGCGTGACCGGGCGATGTCGTGGACGCCGGTCATGAGGACCCGCCCCAGCCCCCCGCCCTGCCGGCTCGGGTGCACCTGCACCCGCAGCACGGTGGCCCAGTGCCGCCGCAGCGGGCTCAACGACAGCGACAGGACGGCGAACCCGGCGACCTCCCCGTCGACGCGCAGGAGGGCGACCACCTCGCGCCCCTGGTGCACCCGGCCGATGACCGCGTCGAGCACCGGGGCGACCTCCTCGGCCGTCACCGGCGGCACGAAGCCCACCGCTCCCCCGGCGTTGCTCACGTCGGTCCAGCACTGGAGCAGCTGCGCGCGGAGCTCCTCGTCGACGGTGGCGATCGGGGAGACCTCGGAGTGCATGGCGACGATTCTCGCGCTGCGGCGCCGGTCACCCGGCAGCGGGCACCGGGGCCGGGCTGCAGCGCCGCCGTCCCGCGGGTCGGGGTCGCCTCAGCCGCTGGGGCCGAAGCGCTCCACCCGGATGTCGGGCGCCGGCACCCCCATGCCCACCAGCAGCTGGCTGGCCGCCTCCGCGAAGGACGCCGACCCGCACACGTAGGCGGTCTGCCCCGGCTCCCACAGCGGGACGAGGTCGGCGGGGGTGAGCCGGCCGGCGGGCCGGATGCCGTGCGGCTCCCGGCTGGTGACGACCAGCGCGCCGGCCTCGACCAGCTCCTCGGCGTAGGGCAGCGTGGCCAGGGTGCGCGTGGCCGCGGCCACCCGGAGCCGGTCGGTCCGGCCGAGCGCCCGGGCGGTCCGCAGCATCGCGACGAACGGGACCACCCCGGTGCCGCCGCCGACCAGCAGGGCGGGCATGTCGCCGTCCCACACGAACCAGCCGCCGATCGGGCCGCGCACCTCCAGCTCGTCGCCGGGCTGCAGGACGTCGGCGAGGAAGGTGGAGACCTCGCCGTCCGGCAGCCGCTCGACGAACAGCTCGACCTGCGGGTCACCGGGCGCGGAGGCGATGGAGTACGACCGCTGCGCGGTGTAGCCGTCCGGGGCGGTCAGCCGGACGACGTAGTGCTGGCCGGCCACGTGGTCGATCCGGTCGGCCACGTCCAGGCGCAGCAGGACGGTGTCCGGCAGGGGGTGCTGCACGTCGGTCACGGTCGCCGTCCGCCAGCCACCGCTGGGTGCCGGCGGGCGGTGCGGCAGCTCAGTCACCCTGGTACCGCTGCTCGCGCCAGGGGTCGCCGCGGTCGTGGTAGCCGTTCTGCTCCCAGAAACCGGGCTGGTCGCGCTGCAGGACGGTGAGCCGGCTGATCCACTTCGCGCTCTTCCAGAAGTACAGGTGGGGCACCAGCAGCCGCACCGGCCCGCCGTGCTCGACGGGCAGCGGCCCGCCGTCGTACTCCCAGACGACCCACGCCTTGCCGCCGGTGAGGTCCTCCAGCGGCAGGTTGGTCGTGTAGCCGGTCTTGGACGTCGCCATGACGAAGTGCCCGTCGGACGTCGGGCGGGCCGCCTCGAGCAGGGTGTCGACGCTGACTCCGGCGAACCACGTGTCGAACTTCGACCACGTCGTGACGCAGTGGATGGCGCCGCGGTACTCCGACCGCGGCAGCCGGTGCGCCTCGTCCCAGGTCCAGGTCGTCGGCGTCTCGACCCGCCCGTCGACGGTGATGCTCCACGTCTCGGGGGTGATCCGCGGGGTGGGCTCGGCGGTCAGCACGGGCCAGTCGCGGCCGGCGTCGTACTGGCCGGGCGGGAGGCGGGGGTCGCGTGGGCGGCGGCCGAGGAAGCCGCGGGTGGGTCCAGGCACGGGGTGATCCTCCCCCCACGGGGTGTGCGGCACACCGTCCCCGGGGCCGTCGGCGCAGGCACCTTAGCGTGATCCGCCGGTTAGGCAAGCCTTACGAGAGCTGTGTCACCACGCGTTAACTTGGCCGTCAAGACGGCAAAGACCTAGCGTTGGCAGACGTGGTGACGGTGACAGACTCGGCCCAGCGCAGGACCCCCAAGGCCGCGAAGACCAGTTCGGTCTTCAAGAAGGCGGTGATGGCGGTCAGCGGCATCATCCTGGTGCTGTACCTGATCGCCCACATGATCGGGAACCTCAAGGCCTTCGCCGGCCGGGAGTCGTTCAACCACTACTCGGAGTGGATCCGGACCATCGGTGAGCCGGCGGTCCCGGCGCAGACCACGCTCTGGATCATCCGGATCGTCCTGCTCGCCGCCGTCGTGGCCCACATCTGGGCCGCCGTCACGCTGTGGCGCCAGGCCAAGCGGGCCCGGCCGCAGGGCTACGTCACCAAGAAGGCCGTGGCGCAGAGCTACGCCTCGCGCACCATGCGCTGGGGCGGCGTCATCATCTTCTTCTTCGTCATCTACCACATCCTGGACCTGACGACCGGCACGGTGAACCCGGACGGCGGGGACACCACGCCCTACGACCGCCTGGTCGCCGGCTTCTCGAACCCCTTCGTCACCGCCTTCTACGTGATCGCCCTGCTGCTGCTGGGCATGCACCTGCGACACGGCATCTGGAGCGCCACCCAGACCCTCGGCCAGAGCAACCGGCGCCGCGAGCGGACGGTCAACGCCTTCGCGATCGCCTTCGCCTCCCTGCTGACGCTCGGCTTCCTGCTCGTGCCGTTCTCCGTCCTCTTCAACATCATCGACTGAGGAGCTCCACCGCGATGCCTCTCGACCTCTTCACCGTCGGCGACCCGATCGCCGACACCAAGGCACCCATGGACGTGCCGATCGGTGAGCGCTGGAGCACCCGCCGCTTCCGCGGCCGGCTGGTCAACCCGGCCAACCGCCGGAAGATGACGATCATCGTCGTCGGCACCGGCCTGGCCGGTGGCTCGGCGGCCGCCACGCTGGGCGAGGCCGGCTACAAGGTCAAGTCCTTCTGGTACCAGGACAGCCCCCGCCGCGCGCACAGCGTCGCCGCGCAGGGCGGGATCAACGCCGCCAAGAACTACCGCAACGACGGCGACTCGGTGCACCGGCTGTTCTACGACACCGTCAAGGGCGGCGACTTCCGCGCGCGCGAGAACAACGTGCACCGGCTGGCCGAGGTCAGCGTCAACATCATCGACCAGGCGGTGGCCCAGGGCGTGCCGTTCGCCCGCGAGTACGGCGGCCTGCTGGACAACCGCTCCTTCGGTGGCACCCAGGTGTCGCGGACCTTCTACGCCCGCGGCCAGACGGGCCAGCAGCTGCTCTACGGCGCCTACCAGGCGCTGGAGCGGCAGATCGCGGCCGGCAACGTCGAGCAGCACGCCCGCACCGAGATGCTCGACCTGATCGTCGTCGACGGCCGGGCCCGCGGCATCGTCGCCCGCGACCTGGTCAGCGGCGAGATCAGCACCCACTACGCCGACGCGGTCGTCCTGGCCAGCGGCGGCTACGGCAACGTCTTCTACCTGTCGACCAACGCCAAGGGATCCAACGCCACGGCGATCTGGCGGGCGCACAAGCGGGGCGCGTACTTCGCCAACCCCTGCTACACGCAGATCCACCCGACCTGCATCCCGGTCAAGGGCGACTACCAGTCCAAGCTCACGCTGATGAGCGAGTCGCTGCGCAACGACGGCCGCGTGTGGGTGCCCAAGGAGCGCGGCGACACCCGCGACCCGCGGGAGATCCCCGAGGACGAGCGCGACTACTACCTCGAGCGGATCTACCCCTCGTTCGGCAACCTGGTGCCCCGCGACATCGCCTCGCGCCAGGCCAAGAACGTGTGCGACGAGGGTCGCGGCGTCGGCCCCGGTGGGCTGGGCGTGTACCTGGACTTCGCCGAGGCCATCCAGCGCCTGGGCCGGCCGGCGGTCGAGGCCAAGTACGGCAACCTCTTCGACATGTACGCCCAGATCACGGGCGAGAACCCGTACGAGACGCCGATGCGCATCTACCCGGCGGTCCACTACACGATGGGCGGGCTGTGGGTCGACTACGACCTGCAGTCGACCATCCCGGGCATGTTCGTGATCGGTGAGGCCAACTTCTCCGACCACGGCGCCAACCGGCTCGGCGCCAGCGCCCTCATGCAGGGCCTGGCCGACGGGTACTTCGTGCTGCCGTCCACCATCACCGAGTACCTGGCCGACGGCCCGTTCGAGAAGATCGACGACAGCCACCCGGCTGCCGCCGAGGCCATCAACGGGGTGCGCGACCAGGTGCAGCGGATGCTCAGCATCAACGGCACGCGTTCCCCCGCCTCGTTCCACCGGGAGCTGGGCAAGCTCATGTGGGACCTCTGCGGCATGGAGCGCTCCGAGGAGAGCCTGCGCAAGGCCCTGGACCGGATCCCCGAGATCCGCCAGGAGTTCTGGACCAACCTCAAGGTGACCGGCACGGAGGGTTCCTTCAACCAGACCCTCGAGCACGCCGGTCGCGTGGCCGACTTCATCGAGTTGGCCGAGCTGATGTGCATCGACGCCCTGCACCGCAACGAGAGCTGCGGTGGCCACTTCCGGGCCGAGAGCCAGACCCCCGAGGGTGAGGCCCTCCGCGACGACGAGAACTACGCCTACGTCGCCGCGTGGGAGTGGACGCCAGAAGGCGCCCCGCCGGTCCTGCACCGGGAAGCCCTCGAGTACGAGTACGTCCACCTCGCCCAGCGGAGCTACAAGTGACAGTCACCCACGAGGGCGCGCACTCGACGGTCGGCGCGACCGACGCGACCGGCCAGAAGCGCGGCATGACCCTCAACCTGCGGATCTGGCGCCAGAACGGTCCGCGGGACAAGGGCCGGATGGTGACGTACAAGGTCGCCGACATCTCGCCGGACATGTCCTTCCTCGAGATGCTCGACGTGCTCAACGAGCAGCTGATCCAGGCCGGCGACGACCCGGTGGCCTTCGACCACGACTGCCGCGAGGGCATCTGCGGCATGTGCGGCGTCATGATCAACGGCATGGCGCACGGTCCGCAGCAGACCACCACGTGCCAGCTGCACATGCGGTCGTTCAAGGACGGCGACACGATCGACGTCGAGCCGTGGCGGGCCACCCCGTTCCCGGTGATCAAGGACCTCGCCGTCGACCGGCGCGCGTTCGACCGGATCATCCAGGCCGGCGGGTACATCAGCGTCCCGACCGGCACCGCCCCGGAGGCGCACTCCGTGCCGGTGCCGAAGAAGGACGCCGACTCCGCGTTCGACGCCGCCACCTGCATCGGGTGCGGCGCGTGCGTGGCGGCCTGCCCGAACGCCTCCTCGATGCTGTTCACCGCGGCCAAGGTCACCCACCTGGGCCTGCTGCCGCAGGGGCAGCCGGAGCGCAACGACCGCGTGGTGAACATGGTCGCCCAGCAGGACCGCGAGGGCTTCGGCGGCTGCACGAACATCGGTGAGTGCTCGGCGTCCTGCCCGAAGGGCATCTCGATGGAGACCATCTCCCGGCTCAACCACGACCTGCTCGGCGCCCTGCGCGCCGGTGCCCGGCCGAAGAGCTGAGGTCCACCGCACCCAGCGGCGCCTGACGGGCGGGGACCCCTCCGGGGGTCCCCGCCCGTCGTCGTGCGCCCCGCTCCACCCACCCTGGGTTCGATGTGCGAACCTAGCGCGGTGACCACCGAGCAGACCGACCTCCCGACCACCCCCGCCTCCTGGGGCGAGCCCCGCTCCCGCACGGTGACCTGGCACGACCCGTTCGTCGTGGCGTCCGGGGCGATGGAGCGCAGCGGCCTGGAGACCCTCGAGGCCCTGCGGGACGGCGTCCTGCCCCCGCCGCCCATCGCGCGACTGTTCGCCATGGACGTCGTCGCCGTGAGCGAGGGCCGGGTGGAGTTCCGCTGCGAGGTCGACGAGTCCGCCTACAACCCGATCGGCGTCGTCCACGGCGGCCTGGTCTGCACCCTGCTGGACACCGTCGCCGGCTGCGCGGTGCACTCCACGCTCCCCCGCGGCACCGGCTACACCTCCATCGAGCTGAAGGTGAGCTACCTGCGTCCGGTGCACGCCAACAGCGGGCCGCTCACCGCGGTGGGCACCGTCGTCAAGCCCGGCCGGCGGGTGGCCTTCGCCGAGGGCGAGGTCCGCGACGCGAGCGGGGCGACGGTGGCCACGGCGTCCAGCTCGCTGCTGGTCTTCCCCCTCCCCGGCTGACCGGGCCTCAGCCGGCGACGCGGACCCGGGCGTCATCGGGAGGGGGCACGGCACGCGGCCGGGTCAGACCGCGGCGGTGGCCGGGTCGGCGGTGGGGGCCGCCACCCCGTCCTCCGAGGGCGTGGCCGCCGCGCCGTCGGGGCGGGGCTCGGGGCGGGGCACGGACGGCGGCATGATCCGCTCGATGAGGTCGGCCGGCACCAGGCCCGCGGAACCGAACCGGCGGCCCACCTCCACGAACTGCGGCGCGACACCGGCCAGCTCGGTCAGCAGGGCCCGCGCGGCGTCCTCACGGCCGGCCAGCCCGGCGACGACGGCGCGCCACAGCACGTGGTCGGGCTCGGTGCGCGGGTCGGGCAGCCGCAGGTCCTCGAGGACGAGGTCGGCGGTGACCGGGTCCCCACCGATCGCCTGCTGGAAGGCCCGCACGACGTCGTGGTAGCGGGCCAGCCGGGCCACCAGGTCGCCGAGCTCGGTGACGGGGTCGGGTGAGTCGTCGACGCGCAGGTCGACGACGGTGTCGTGCCAGGGGCGGCCGGTGGTGACCGACCGCACCACCATGACCGCGGCCGACCGTCGGCCCCGCAGGTCCCCGCCGGCCTCCTCGGCCGCGCGCAGGGCGCCGAGCAGCCGGCGCGCCATCGGGCCGTCCGAGGTCTCGAAGCTGGCCACCATCGCCTCCCACACCTGCGGGGAGGTGACCATGTTGGCCAGCGCCACGCAGTCCTCCCCCACGAGGTGGCCGGCGGCCTCGACGCAGGTGGCCCCGGTGTAGACGGCCAGGTCGCCGGAGACGTCGAGGACGGCGACCTGCCGGCGTTCGGGGTGCGGGTCGACGCTGCGCAGGGCGGTGAGCGCCTCGTTCGCGGTGAACCCGCCCCGCAGGAGGTCCAGCCCGATCTGCCCGTACATGGGCTCGGCCATCGACTGGGTGGCGATCACCCCCTGGCCGGGCAGGGCGAACGGCACGCTGTTGCCGACCGCGAACGCCTGCGACTGGGTGGCGACGCCCATCTCACCGGTCTGCGTGTCCCGGGCGACGATCGAGTAGGTCACCGGGGACGCCTACCCCTCGCCCCGCCGCGGACACGCGCCGGTTGACCACCCCGCTGGGGTGAGTCCGTGGCTGCACCCTTCAGGACGGTGCCGTTCCGGTCGATGGGTCAGCGCATCCGCCCGCCCACCGGAGGACCACGATGACCCGCACCGCTGCCCCGCCGCTGTGGCGACGCGCGCGGCGGCTCGTGGCCCGGCCCACCGACCTGGTGCAGCGCACCCGCTGGCTGTTCTGGGCGATCGCGGTGTGCTCCCTGCTGGTGACCGTGCCGGCCGCCCTGGCCGGCGCCGGCCCGTCGCGCGTGGTGCTCTGCGCCGTCAGCGCGCCGGTCCTGCTGCTGTCGTGGTCGCTCCGCTACCGGACCCAGGCGGCCACGCCCGTGCGTGACGTCGTCGAGGTGCTGGCCCTGGTCGCCTTCACCCTCGCCTGCCCGGCGCCGGTCGTGGGTTTCGGCGCCGTCTTCCCTGCCGTGTGGTCCCGGGTGATGTACGGCCGCACGCGGCACGTCGTCGGCTACGCGCTCGCGCTGAGCGGGGCGCTGCTGGGGGCGACCGTCCTCGCCCACGTGCTCCCGGGCCACTTCTTCGCCGCCGACCCGCGCTTCGTCGTGACCGCCTTGTCGGTCCTGCTGCTCAGCGGCGTCGGGGCGCGGCACCTGGCCCTGGTCCTCTTCGCCCGCGAGCAGACCCGGGGGCGGGACCAGGCGCTGTTCGCCCTGGGCACCAACCTGCTCGGCGTCGTCGACCTCATGGCGATCCGGCGCCAGGGCTGGGCAGCCACCGAGGAGATCTGCCGGATGACGCCCGGGCTGGTCGCCCTGGTCGTCGCCGACGACGACGGCACCGGGCCGTTGCGGGTCGCCGCCCAGACCGGCCCGCTGGACCGGCCGCTCCTCACGCTGCCGCGGGACCTCCTCCCCGACGGGGACGTGCCCAACGAGACCTACGAGTTCGGCCCGCCGGTGGCGCTGGCGGCGACCGCGGGGTTCTCCCGCCAGTGGGTCTGCATGCCCCTGCCGTCCTCGCCGGGCCGGTACATGCTGCTGGGGTCGCCCGACGGCGTCCCCCCGGAGGTGGTCACCGCGATCCGGTCCCTGAACAACCAGGTGGTCCTGGCCACGCGCACCAGCCAGGCGCACCGCGACCTGGAGGTGCAGGCCCGCACCGACGCGCTGACCGGGCTGGCCAACCGGTCGGCCTTCACCGCCGCCCTGCACGCCGCCGGCGAGGACCGCTCTCGCGACACCTGGGTGCTGTTCCTCGACCTGGACGACTTCAAGGTGGTCAACGACGGGCTCGGGCACGCCGCCGGTGACCGGCTGCTGCAGCACGTGGCCACCCGCGTGTCCGGTGCCCTGCGCAGCCAGGACCTCTGCGCCCGCCTGGGCGGCGACGAGTTCGGCGTCCTGCTGCGCGGGGCCGGGCAGGACGAGGCCGAGCGGATCGGCCGGCGCCTGGTCGAGCTGCTGTCGGCCCCCCTGCGCCTGGACGGGCGGCTCACCCAGGTCGGTGCGAGCGTCGGCCTGGCCGTGCTGCGCCCGGGGGTGTCCGAGGCCGAGGCCGTGCAGCACGCCGACATCGCGATGTACGCGGCGAAGGCCGCGGGCAAGAACCGCGTGCAGACCTTCTCCCCCGACCTGCTCGACGCCGACGGCACGGCCGCCCTGGAGGCCGAGCTGCGCACGGCGGCCACCCGGGGCGAGTTCGTCGTGCACTACCAGCCGATCGTGGCCACCCGCGACGGCCGGTGCACCGCCGTGGAGGCGCTGGTGCGCTGGGCGCACCCGACCCGGGGGCTGCTCGGGCCGGACTCCTTCCTCGACGTCGCCGAGCGCAGCGGCCTCATCAACCGGATCGGCGAGCAGGTGCTGCGCCGGGCGTGCGCGGACGCCGCCTCCTGGGAGGACGGCGGGCAGCGGGTGGCGCTGCACGTCAACGCCTCCCCGTCCCAGCTGGCCCACCCGCACTTCGTCACCGTCGTCCGGGAGTGCCTCGCCGCGCACGCGCTGGCGCCCAAGCAGCTGCTGGTCGAGATCACCGAGTCCACGGTGCTGGACTCCCCGTCGGTGCAGCGCACCCTCGACGTCCTCGCGGGGCTGGGGGTCGGGCTGGCCGTCGACGACTTCGGCACCGGCTACTCGGCGCTGACCACCCTGCGGACCCTGCCGGTGGACGTCGTGAAGATCGACAAGTCCTTCGTCGCGGGCGCGGCCACCGAGGTCGCCGACCAGGCGGTGCTGGAGGCGATCGCCCAGATGGCCCAGCGGCTCGGGCTGGAGTCGGTGGCCGAGGGCGTGGAGGACGTCGAGCAGCAGCGGTTCGTCGAGCGGGCGGGGATCACCGCGGTGCAGGGATACCTGCACCAGCGCCCCGTGCCCGCCGCGGAGCTCGCCGCGTGGCTGGCCGGGGAGCGGAGGGCTCAGCCGGCGGTCTCCTCCCGCGCGTAGCTGCGGTCGCCCCACCAGGCCCACTCCTGCGCGTTGGGCAGGACGCCCATCAGGTCGTCGGTCGCCCAGCCGTGCAGGCGGAACAGGAACCACTTGATGTCCAGGGCGTACCCGGCGAGGTTCGCGGGGCGGTTCTGGGTGTCGTAGGAGACCCACCACAGCCGGTTGACCCCGCCGGTGGCCGCGAGGTCCCGGACCGCCTCCCCGGTGGCCCAGTGGTCGGGGTGGTCGCCGGGGCTGGCAGCGCGGTCGTGGTCGGGCGCGTTGACCCACGGGCGCACCGTCGTCCCCCGCTGGGCGGCGACGATCGCGCGGAGGGTGGCCACCAGGTCGGCCCACCCGGTGTAGGTCGTGGAGCCGTCGACGGCCGACAGCGAGCTGATCGTGCCGTTGCGCAGCTTGGTCAGGGAACGGGAGCCGGTGGCGGGGAACCCGTTGCCGTCCAGGCCGCCGTCGGGCAGCCGAAGGGCGTAGACGACCCAGGTGGGGGCGGTGTGGCGCTGCACCCGGTGCCCGTTGACCGAGACCCGCGCCGAGGTCACCGGGCCCGGGGTGAGCGTGCCGGCCATGGCCTCCAGGCAGGCGGTCTCCCGCGTCTCCCACCAGCCGTCGGTGCGCCCGGCGTCCCCCGCGGTCACCAGCACCTGGACGGTCCGCACGTCCGGGGTGTGCAGGTCGGTGAACAGCCCCTCCCCGCGGAACAGGAGGGCGTCGTCGGCGTGCGCGCTGACGTAGAACACGGTGTCGGGCAACGGGCCTCCTGGCCGGACGCCGGCCACCGCGGTCCGGCAGCCACTCCCGGTGAGCCTGCCCGGACGGTCGGCGACACGCCCGGGGTCGCCGCTCCCCCTCCCTGGACGGCGCGGCGGAGGGTCGCCACCCTGGGACCGGCCGGCCCGAGGGAGGCACCGTGCGCACCCGTGACCCCGACGCCTGGGCGGGCCCGACGCCGCGGGTGTGCGTGGGCGGCCGGTCGCTGACCCTGCCGCTGCGCTACCCCGACAACGCCTGCTTCGCCTCCGTGCACGCCGCCTCGTACGCGGCCGTCGCCGCGGCCCTGCCGGGGGACACCCTGCGACCGGTGCGGTGGGTCGACGGGCGGGCCCTGCTGTCGATCGCCGCCTTCCGGTACCGCGCGGTCACCACCGCCGACGTGCCCGCGGGCCGCCTCGCGCCCTACGGCGAGGTGGCGGTCGCCGTGGTGGTGACCCGCGGTCCGGCGCTGCCCGTGCTGCCGCTGGCGCGCCGCCGGCTGTCGCTGTTCGTGCTGCACCTGCCGGTCACCACGGCCGAGGCCCGGGACGCCGGGGCCGCGCTGTGGGGCTTCCCGAAGTTCGTGGCCGACATGGACTTCGCCGAGGAGCGGACGGCGCGCCGGGTGGTGGTGGCCGAGGGCGGGACGACGCTGCTGGAGCTCGCCGTCCGCGGTCGTGGGCCGGTGCTGCCCGACCGGCGGCCGGCGGTCATGTACACCACGCTGGGCGGGCAGCTGCTGGAGACGGTGGTGCCGATGGCCGGGCGGCTGCGGGTGGCGTTCGGCCGGGGTGCCGGCGCGCTGCGGCTGGGCGGGCACACGGTGGCCGACGCCCTGCGCGCGCTCGACGTCGCGCCCTCGCCCCTGGCGGTCTTCGACCACCTGGAGCACCGCAGCGTGCTGCCGGCGGGGCGGGCCGTGGGGCCGGCACCGGACCACCACGGGTACCGGGGTGCGGAGCGGGCGTCCGGCCGGTTCACCGTCCGCTACCCGCACACCCCGCCGCTGGACCTCGCCTGAGGGCGCTACTCGAAGAACGCGAAGGTGCGGAACTCGATGCTGTGGCGGGGCACGGTGGCCTGGGCCGTCGGGTCGAGGAACGCCGAGTGCGGCACCCGCCAGGCCCGGCTGTGGTCGGAGTCGTGGAAGACGAAGAAGAGCACTTCGTCGCGGGTCATGTCGGGGAAGTACCACCACTGGTGGTCCGGGTTGTGGTGGAACTCCGAGCCGCTGGTGACCCGCGTCAGCCCGTCGACGGGGCCGAACGGGTCGTCGGGCACCCGGTCGACGAAGTACAGCGTGTTGGGCAGGCCGTCCTCCGGCGCGACGCTGCGGAAGTCGCACAGCGCCAGGGGCCAGTCCTGCGGGGGCGGGCTGAACACCCGCCAGGTGCTCGTCGCGACCGCCCGGCGGAACCCCGGTCCGTCGGGGCAGTGCTCGGCGTAGACGGCGGCGGCCATCTCCGCGGCGCCCTCCGGGGCGTAGTCGATGTGCACCAGGCCGGCCTGCGGCTGGGAGGCGTTCTCGCCGGGGGCGGCCGAGCGCCGCAGCACCCAGCCACGGGAGACGACCCGGTCGGCCCCCAGCTGCTCCTGGACGAACGCCAGCACCTCGGGGACGTAGACCGCGTCGACCTCGGCCTTGTCGGTGAAGTCGCGGACGGCGCTCTCGTGGCGGGCGATCCGGAAGCCGTTGGCCTCGACGGTGAACCGGTCCTGCACGGGGCGGCCGTCGCGGATCGGGACGACGTGCGTCTCGTACCGGCCGGTGTTCACGCTGTGGCCGGGCGCGGTGAACCGGCGCAGGACGGTCGACCCCTCCGCCAGGTAGCTCAGCTCGGCCTGGACGGCGGGGACCTGCTCCGGTGCCTGGGTCGACGTCATCGTCGGCGCTCTCCTCGGGGTCGGCTCGGCGGCGACCCGAGTCTGGGGCCCCCCCGCCCCGGCGTCAGCGCCGCTCCCGGCGGGTGGAAGACGCCGCGGACGCGGGCGGCGGCCGGGGCCACCACCCGCGTCCGGGCCGGCGGTCAGGGGACGATGTTCTGCGACTCCCAGAAGAACTCGTCGATGGCGGGGACGTCCTGGTCGAGGATCCCGTACTCCCGCGCCTTCTCCGGTGCGGCCCGGAACTCCTCCTCGGTCAGGTCGGACTTGAACAGCGGCATGGTCAGCCGCTCCACCAGCGCCGGGTCGATCTCGGTGTACTCGGGGATCTGCGCCCGCCACTCGTCGGGGTGGGCCTGCGCGTAGTCCAGGGACTCCAGGATCCCGGCCTGGAGGTCCTCGAACAGCTCCGGGTCGGCCTCGATCTGGTCGGTCGTGGAGAAGTAGACCCCGGACAGGCCGATGCCCTCGGGCACCAGGTCCAGCCAGTTGTCCGCGACGACCCGCGCACCGGCGTCCTGGGCCAGGGTGCAGAACGGCTCGCCGCACACGAAGGCCTGCACCTGGTCGCTGCCCAGCGCCGTGACCGCGTCGGGCAGGGACATCTCGACGAAGTTCACGTTGTCCGGGTTGCCGCCGGCGACCTCGATGGAGTTCCGGGCCAGCGTCTCGACCTGGCTGTTGAGGATGTTGAGGGCGACGGTCCTGCCCTCCAGGTCGCCGGCGTCCTGGATGGCCGGGTCGCTCGCCATGAGGGCGTTGATGTGCTGACCCTGCTCGCCGTTGCTCCACGAGGTCGGCGCGATGGCGGTGACCGGCAGCCCCTGCTCACGCGCCTGCAGGATCGAGACGATGCCGCTGAACCCGAACTGGTACTCGCCGGTGACCACCGCGGGCACCAGCGCGGCGCCGCCCTGGCCGAGGTTGAACTCCAGCTCGATCCCCCGGTCGGAGAAGAAGCCCTGCTCCTGACCGAGGTGGAGGATCGCGACGTCGCTGACCGGGATGATGCCGACCTGGACCGTCTGCGTGCCGGACGAGGAGCCGCCCCCACCCCCGGACGCCTCCTCCCCGGAGTCGCCGCCGCAGGCGGTCAGCAGCAGCGCGAGCGCCGCGGCGAGGGAGGTGGCGCGAGCCCTGGTCGATGTGCGCAACGGTCCTCCAAGGGGAGCGGCACACCCGGCGGGACCCCAACGTGTGCGGCATCCGTACGCAGGTGCGGTTTCCGGACAGGTCGTCCGCAGCGCAACCTAGGTGATGGCCGTCACACGGTCAACCGTCGGCCCGGCCCTCAGCGGCTCTGCAGCGCGTCCAGGGCGACCGCCATAGCGGCGGCGACGCGGAAGTCCAGGCGCGGGTCGGGGACGGTCACGAGGTAGCGGTCGCGGATCGCCTTCTGCCGTTCGCTGACCAGGACCGTCGCGCCGGTGGCGGTGTCGACGAAGTCGAAGTGGAAGACGAACGGCACCCACACGTCACCGACGTAGGGGATGACGTCCCACACCCGGCGCAGGACCGCGACGCTCATCCGCCGCTCCCGGCCCACCGCCTGGATCCCGGGGGCCGCCAGGTTCCAGGTGGAGCGCAGCAGGCTGGCACCGAACTGCTTGCTGAAGGTGCCCAGCACCCGGCCGTGCTCGTCGAGGACGTCGTGCTCGGCGTGGACGTCGAGCCGCTGCCGGGCCTTGAAGGAGAACACCGCGCTGCTCTTGCTCGCGTCGGTGTAGAAGACGACCTCCTCCTTGAGCTTCATCCGCTTCTGCTCCGCGAAGGCCAGCGTGTGCCCCTCCGACCCGTCGGGGTTGGCCGCGATCAGCTCGTAGCGGTTGACCATCACCGTGATCCGCTGCTTGACGAAGAACTGCGGCACGACCATCGGGGCCGGCTGGTCCCCGGTCGGGGCTCCTGGGGGCATGGTCACGGTGGTCTCCTCGCAGACGCCGGGGCTGGTGGGCGCCCATCGTCGCGCATGTGGCGACCGTGACACGCCGCGGCCGCCGTCGCCGGAATGAACGGCGGGCGCCCCGCCTTGGCAGCCGACGTACGTGGCCGACGAGGGCCTCATCCGCACCGTCCGAGCCGAGGGACCCGTTGAGCGCCACCACGACCGCACCGTCCACCCGACCGACCGCCGCGCCCGCGATGGGCGGGCGGCGGCAGGCCCTCTTCACGCTGGTCCTCGGCGCGTTCGTCGCCGTCGGGCCGCTGACCATCGACATGTACCTGCCGGCACTGCCGACGATCACCGCGGACCTGGCGACGACGTCGGCGACGATCCAGCTCACGCTGACCGGCACCCTCATCGGCCTGGCGTTCGGTCAGCTGGTGCTCGGGCCGCTGTCGGACGCGCTGGGCCGCCGCCGTCCCCTGCTGGCCGGCACCGCCCTCTACGTGGTGGCCTCCCTGTTGGTCCTCGTGGCGCCGAACGTCGCCGTCCTCGGGGCGCTGCGGGTGCTCCAGGGCGTGGGCAGCGCGGCCGGCGCGGTGATCGCGATGGCGGTCGTCCGTGACCTGCTCACCGGCCGGGCGGCGGCCACCATGCTGTCCCGGCTGTTCCTCGTCCTCGGCGCCGCGCCGGTGCTGGCGCCGACGATCGGCGGCGAGGTCCTGCGGTTCACCTCGTGGCGGGGCATCTTCGCGCTGCTCGCGCTCTACGGCCTGCTGCTGCTCGCCGTCGGGGCGGTCGTGCTGCGGGAGACGCTGCCGGCCGAGCGGCGCAGCAGCGACGGCGTCCGCGGCACGCTGCGGACCTACCGGGGGCTGCTGCGCGACCGCACCTACGTCGGCCTGGTGCTGGTTGCCGGGCTGACGATGGCGGGGCTGTTCAGCTACGTGTCCGGCTCCTCGTTCGTCTTCCAGCGCGAGTTCGGCCTGGACGAGCAGCAGTTCGGGCTGCTGTTCGGGGCGGGGGCGTTCTGGCTGATCGCGGCCACCCAGCTCAACCCGGTCGCCCTGCGTCGCTGGTCGCCGGCCCAGATCCTGGTCGCCGGCGTCGTCACCGGCGCGGTCGCCGGGACCGTCCTGCTGGTGCTGGCCGCCACCGGCACCGGCGGGCTGGCCGGTGTGGTCGTGCCGCTGTGGGCGGTGCTCTTCGCCGGCGGGCTGGCCCTGCCCAACGCCCCCGCCCTGGCCCTGGCCCGGCACGGTGAGGCGGCCGGGTCGGCCGCGGCGCTGCTGGGCGCGGTCCAGTTCGGCGTCGGCGCCTCGGTCGCCCCGCTCGTGGGCGTGCTGGGCAACGACGCCGCCGCGATGGGGGTCGTCATCGTCGGCGCGCTGCTGGTGGCGATCGTCGTGCTGGTCACCGTCGTCCGCCCGTGGCAGCTGACCGAGGAGCCGGAGGGCCGGCCCGCCGTCGCGGGCTGACCCACGTTCCGGCCGGTCGCTCAGCTCCGGCGGCGGGCGGGGACCTCGGCGCTCCCGCCGACGGCCGGCTGCTCGCTGGTGCCGTCGTCCAGCGGCACCTCCCGGGCGACGTTCGGCGTCGGCCCCGCGGTCACCGCGGGTCGCTGGGCCGGTGTGTGCAGCGGCAGCTGCTGCAGGGACGCCGGGTCGGCGCGCCCCCACTCGGTCTCGACGTCGGTGAGCAGCGCCTCCAGGTAGGAGCGCAGCTGCACGCGGCAGGCCTGGGCGAACGCCTTGAGGTAGGCGACCTGCTCCTCGAGGTCCTGCGTGGTGGCGCGCTCGCCGCCCCCCTCGACCGCGGCGGCGGGCTGTCCCCCGGCGACCATCCGGGCCGCGGCCTCCTGCGCCGCCTGGATGATCGCGCCGGCGTTCTCCCGAGCCCGGCGGACCTGCTCCTCGTACTGGGCGCGGGCGTCGGTGGTCATCTGCCGGCTGAAGTCCTCGGCCTCGGCCACGTAGCTGTCCGCCGTCTGCTGCGCGGTGGCGAGGATGCGCACCGCCTGCTCGCTCGGTGGCTCCACGGCGGCCGCGCCGGCGAGCTGCTCCTCCAGGTCGCGCACCTGCTGCTGCAGGTGCGCCACGTGGTCCTGCAGGTCGGCGTTCTCCGCGTGCAGGTGGGCCAGCTCCCCGGCCATCCGGACGAGGAAGCGGTCGACCTCCGCGTCGCTGTAGCCCGGGTGCAGCATGGGGGCGCGCGAGAAGCGCACGTTCTGGACGTCGGCCGGGGTCAGCCGCCGTTCGGCGGTCCCGGGCCCCTGCTCGCCGGTGGTCATCCGGTCACCTCTCCGTCAAGACTGGGCCCCAGCCGGCTGGGGGCGAACACCTCGCTGCGGATGCGTTCCGGCCGCATCCCGTGCTGGACGAGCCGGGTGGTCGTGTCCTCCACCATGGCAGCCGGGCCCGCGACGTAGACGTCCCGGCTGGTCCACGGGCCGTGCCGCAGGACGACCTCGCCCACGTCGCCCTGCTCGAGCGGGGACTCCTTGTCCTCGGAGACGGCGAAGGTCACCGTCAGCCAGGGGTGTTCCCCGGCGAGGCGCTCGAGGTCGGCCCGGTCGTAGAGGTACATCTCGGCGCGCGCCCCGACGTAGAGGTCGACGCGCCGCGGGGGGCCGTGGCGGGCCACCTGGTCGACCACGGCCTTGAGCGGCGCCAGGCCGGTGCCACCGGCGACCAGCAGCAGGTCGCGGTCGGACTCCTCGTCGAAGGCGATGTGCCCCATCGGCGGGCCGAGGTGGAGGGTGTCGCCCACCCCGACGCGGCGCACCAGCGCGGTGCTGACCGGGCCGCCGTCGCGCGCTTTGACGTGCAGCTCCATGATCCCGTCCGGGCGCGGGGCGTTGGCCGGGGAGTAGTAGCGCCACAGCTTCGGCCGGGCGTCGGACTCCAGCGAGATCGACTGGCCGGCGCGGTAGGGGAACTCCGTGAGCGCCCGCACCCGCAGGACGGCGACGTCGATGGTGCGGCGGTCGTGCTCGACGACCTCGGCGTCCCACCACGGGGGCTGGTCGGCGGCGGCGTCCGCGGCCTCGATCATGACCTTCGCGATCAGCTCGTAGGCCGCCGTCCAGTCCTCGGCGAGCTGGGCGTTCCACTCGCGGTCGAAGTGCTGGAGCGTGGCGAGCAGGCTGGCGCCGACGGCCGGGTAGTGCTCGGCGACGGTGCCGAACTTGCGGTGGTCGCGGCCGAGCTCCTGGAGCACCGGCACCAGTGCGTCGAGGTCGTCGACCCGGGCCATGACGTCGCCGAGGGCCTGGAACAGCCGGTCGCGCTGGTGGGCCATCGAGACGGGGAACAGCGCCCGCGTCTCGGGGTGGGTCAGGAACAGGTGCGCGTAGAAGTACAGGGGGGCCTCGTCGCCGGCCGCCGCGGCCTTGGCGAAGCAGGCCCGCATCGCGGGGATGTCCATGCGTGTCCTCGAGGGCGTTTCCGTGCGCGGCCGGTCAGCCGGCCGCGGGAGGTCCGGGGACGGCGCTCGTGACCGCCGTGCCGACGGTGCGCTGCCGTCGGTGACCGTCGTGGATGGGCATCAGCACCTCCGCTCCCCCGTGCTGGTCGGTTCCCGTCCGCGGCGTCGCG
Source organism: Geodermatophilus sp. SYSU D00079 (assembly GCF_054050635.1). Lineage (NCBI taxonomy): Bacteria > Bacillati > Actinomycetota > Actinomycetes > Geodermatophilales > Geodermatophilaceae > Geodermatophilus > Geodermatophilus sp. SYSU D00079. The sequence goes on from NZ_JBJGZS010000012.1 coordinate 123,278, forward strand.
CCCGGCCTCCCCGCCCGGGTGTGCACGCCGCCCCTGTCTCCGGCGACCACCACCCCGCCCGTGGCCCGGGACACCGCTGCTCTACGAACCGTGAAGGGACTGTGGCTACTGGCAACCGTAGCGAGGCGCCGGGCCGGCCGCGATTCGCGGGGGCCGCCCGCACGACCGGGGCGCGGCCCGGCAGGACCGCGCCCTCGGCGCCGCCGGCGGGCGTCAGCCCGGACCGGCCTCCCGTGGCGGCGCCGCGCGCCAGGGGGCCCGCCAGTCCGGCGCCGGCCACCCCTCGGCGACGTAGATGGACTCGCGGCGGACCAGGTCGCCGTCGAACTCGAGGACGTCGACGGCGTACTGCCACGGCCCGCCGTCGTAGCGGACGCGGAGCTCGGCGACCCAGACGTCCCCGTGGCCGCGGACGCGGTCGAGCTCGTAGTCGATCTGCTCCGCCGGGTACTCGCGACGCCAGGGCAGGAAGTGGTCGACGCCCTCGAACCGCTCCCCGGACTGCGGGAACTCCAGGACGGCGTCGTCGCGGTAGATGGTGCTCGCGGCCTGCTCGTCCCCGCCCGCGCTGTGGCTCAGGTAGTGCTCGAGCACCGCCCGCACGGCTTCCTCGGTCATGGCCTGCCACGCTCCTCGGTGCCGGCCGCCCGTCTGCAGGGGAAGGGTGCCACCGTTGCGGGCCGCCTGGGCGGGCGGTGCGCGCGGGCGTCCGCGCACCGCCCGCGCGCACGGGCTAGCGGCGCGTCGCCGTCGTCCGGCTGGTCACCGCGTCGTGCAGGCGCTGCGCCAACTGGTCGAGCGGGCCGGGCACCTGACCGGCGGGGAGCGGCCCGGCCGGCATGAGCACCCACAGCAGCAGGTAGACGAGGACGCCGGCACCGCCGGCCAGGGTCACGAGGACGAACGCGGCCCGCCACAGCACCGCGTCGATGCCGGTGTACTCGGCCAGGCCGCCGCTGACGCCGCCGACCATCCGGTCGGTGCCGCTGCGGCGCAGGGTGCGGGCGGGCGGCTGGGTCCAGGGCTGCGAGTCGACCGTGGGCGGGGTGGGGGGAACGGCTGATGTCATGCCACGAGCCTCCCCGCGAGGGGGTGCCGGACACCATCGGGGAACGCCCCGATCCGCCCCTGGTCCGCCCCTCCGGGGATGCCCCTGCCGGCCGCGCTCACAGGCTGAGGAGGTGGCCGATCGTGCCGACGACGACGCCGACGGCCAGCAGGACGACGGCGCTCGTGCGGTCGAACCGGTTGCCCAGCAGCGGGTCCACGAGGGCGGCCCGGTCCGCGCGGCGCGCGTCGACGCCCGGGCCGGCCGGCAGGGGCGGCCCGGTCACGGCGGTGGCCCCGGTCGGTCCGGTTCCGGTGGTCGCCCCCGCCAGGGTCGGCGGGCCCGACTCGGCGTCCCGCCAGCGGCGCAGCGCGGCGCCGGTCCGCCGCCCCTCGGTGACCAGCAGGGCGATCGCCGCCAGCTGAGCGAGGGCCGACACGCAGTAGCAGAACACGGTCAGCGCGGTCCGGGCGGCGTCGCTCATGACGGGAGCCTGCCCGATCCGGCCCAGCGGCGGCACCGTCGTCCGCCACGCGGGCGGCGGGTCAGGCGCCCGACGGCGCGACGCGGGCGGCGGGTCAGGCGCCCGACGGCGCGAAGCGGGCTGCGGCTGGTCCGGAGAGCCGCCCGGCCGGCACCGACCGGCCGCAGACGAGCAGCAGGAGGTCCCGGGCGCGGGCGTGCACCGGTTCACCGGCGCCGTGTGACCAGTCGGCGTCGGTCGCCCGCAGCTCGATGCCGTCGAGGCTGACGCCGAAGTACCGCAGCTGCTTCGGCGTCAGCCCGCCGAGCACCGTGACGACCCGCTCGGTGTCGGCGTGCGACTCGTCCCGCCCGAGGGCCACCGAGACGTCGAGGCCGTGGATGACCTCGTGCGACAGCGCGCCGAGCGGCCCGCCACCGGGCGGGGTCCACGGGTGCTCGACGTTGTCGCGCAGGCAGGCGAGCAACTGGCCCTCGGAGAGCCGCTCGGCGTCACGGCGCGCGGCGCGGTCGGCGAAGCGGTGGAAGCTGCCGCGGGCCCGGAGCATCCCCCCGAGGACCTGCGGCAGCGAGTAGCGGAAGGCCATGGTGGTGTGGGCGAGCACCTCGCGCACCCGCCACCCCGCGCAGAGGCTGGGCGCGTCCCACTCCTCCTGCGCCAGGGACGAGTACAGGCCGACCTGCGCCCGCCGCTCCGCGACCACGGCCGCCCTGATGTCCTCGTCCGCCACGTCGGCCTCCCGTTCCGCCGCGGGCCCGGTGCCGCGGTGCACGACGAGGAGACGCCGGGAGCGCGTCGAACTCATCGGTGCGGCGCACGGGTCACACCTCGGGGCTGCGGGGCGGCGCGGCCCGCCACCGGGCCCGCCACCCCGGCGCCGGCCAGTGCTCCATGGAGTACGGCGTCTCCCGGACCACGAGGCCGTCGCGGAACTCGAGGACGTCGAGCCCCGGCTTCCACGGTCCGCCGTCGTAGCGGTACCGGAGGTCGACGACCCGGACGTCGCCGCTGCCGCGCACCCGGTCGATCTCGAAGTCGACCCGCGACGGGTGGACCCGCCGCCACTCGCGGAAGCTGGCCACCCCCTCGAACCGCTCCCCCGACTGCGGGAACTCCAGGACGGCGTCCTCGGCGTACACCTCGTGGGCGGCGTCCTCGTCGGTCGCCGTGAGGTCGAAGTGGCGCTGCAGCGTCGCCCGGACGGATTCGGCGTCCACGTCCCACGCTCCCCGGTGCCGGCTGCCACCACGATGGCACCGCGCACCGGGCTGTCGTCGTCCGTGGCGCGCGGCATGCGGCCCCTCGTGCTGACACGGGACGGCGACCGCGGGTGCCGGCCGGGCACCCGCGGTCGCCGTCCCGGGGTCACTCCCCTGCCGGCGGCTCCGCGCCCAGGGCGTCGGCGGGGGTGAACTTCTCGCGGTGGATCTGACGGGGCGCCATGCGGCGGCGCTTGAACGCCTTGACCCCGGCCTCGACCATCGGCGGCGGGCCGCACAGCCAGCCCGACCAGCCCTTCGCGCTGGCGAGGTCCTCGACGAACGCGTCGGTCGGGAAGCCAGTGCGGTGCGACCCGGGGTCGGGCTCGTCGGACAGCACCGGCACGAACCGGAACCCCGGGTGGGCGGCGGCGAGCTCGGTGAGCCGGTCGACGTCGTAGAGGTCCTCGGCGGCGCGCACGCCGTGGTACAGCACGATCTCGCGGTCGGGCCGCCGCTGCAGCGCCGTCCGCACAATCCCGAGGAACGGGGCCAGGCCGGTGCCGCCGGCGATGCAGGCCATGGGCTCGCCCTGGTCGTCGGCCTCGTCGGGCAGGGCGAAGTCGCCCAGCGGCCCGGTCAGCTCGACCCGGTCGCCGACCTGCACCGAGCCGAACAGCCAGGCGTCGCTGGCCACGCCCCCCGGCACCCGGCGCACGTGCAGCTCGAGGACCTTGTCCTCCTCCGGCGTGTTGGCCAGCGAGTACTGGCGTCGCACCCCGCTGCCCGGGACGACCAGCTCGACGTACTGACCGGCGGAGAAGGCCAGCGGCTCGTCCAGGCCGAGCAGCACGCGGCGGGTGTCGCGGGCGACGTCCTCGACCGCGCGCACGGTGGCGACCAGGTCGCGCAGGGCGTGGGTGCCGCGGACGTCGCCGTCGGCGGCCGGCGGGCTCACCACGGCGTCCCCGCAGGGGGTGGCCTGGCAGGCCAGCGCCATCCCGGCCGCCCGCTCCTCGCCGGTGAGGGTGTCGAGGGGCGAGTCGCGGTGGTCCAGCTCACCGTCGAGGACGCGCAGCTTGCAGGTGCCGCAGGTGCCCTGGTTGCAGGAGTTGGGCATCCACACCCCCGCGCGGAGGAACGCGTCGAGCACCGTCTGGTCCGGCGCGCACTCGACCCGGCGGTCGCCGACGGTCAGCGACCAGGTCGTCGTCCGGGTCGTCGTCATCTCAGACCTCCCAGGTGACGTGCAGGCTCGTCGGGCCGCGGAAGCCCCAGCCCCAGAACTCGACGCCCTCGGTGGTGTCGCGCTCCATGACGGGGATGGACTCGAACAGCTCCTCGAGCCCGATGCGCATGACGTGGTTGGCGAAGTAGATGCCGGCGCAGGCGTGGTTGCCGGCGCCGAAGGCCAGGTGCGGCAGCGGGGGCCGGTGCAGGTCGTAGGCGGTCGGCGCGTCGTAGACCCCCGTGTCGTGGTTGGCCGACCCGTAGGACAGGATCACCGGCGTCCCGGCGGGCAGGTCGACGCCGGCGACGGTGACCGGCTTGGTGGAGATGCGCGCGGTGGCCGACCAGATCGGCGAGGTCCACCGCATGCCCTCGGAGATCGCCCGCGGGATCAGCGTGGGGTCGTCGACGACCTCCTCCATCTGCTCGGGCCGGCTGAACAGCCCGACCAGCGTCGAGGCCATGCCGTGGCCGGGCTCCTGCATCGCGCCGAGCAGGTAGACGTAGATCGTCGGGTAGATGTACTCGCGGTCGCGGGTCTGCCCGGGCGGCATGCCGTCGTGCAGCCAGTGCGAGATGGCGCTGTCGTCGGGCTCGACGGTCCACCGGTCGATCAGCGGGTCCACGGTGGCGCGGATCTCGGCCTTGGCGGCGTCGCCCTCGGCGAAGCCCTCGGGGTTGGCGAACTCGCCGTTCTCGTCCATGGCGGCGTTGGTGAACGAGCGGTTCAGCTTGTGGAACCAGTCGCGCAGCTGGTCCGACGACACGTCCTTGAGGCCGAGCAGGTCGCCCAGGGCGCGCACGCTGACCGGCTCGCAGAACTGCGAGACCAGCTCGGCGCGGCCGTCGTCCTCGAACTGCTCCAGGAAGCTGCGGGCGATGGGCCGCACCAGGTCGTCGATCCACCGGTCGACCTCCACCGGCTGCAGGGCCGGCTCGACCATGGAGCGGAGGTCGGCGTGGACGTCGCCGTTGACGCCGATGATCGCGGGGTGGCCGAAGGTGCGGCCGCCGGCGGGGGTGATGACGCCCTCGAAGTCGGGGCTGGTCGCGACCTCCCGGCACACCTCGGCGGTCGAGGCGACGTAGGAGCCGAGCACCGGCACGTAGGCCAGCGGCGCCTCTGCCCGGAGCCGCTCGTAGACGGGGTACGGGTTGCGCTCGAGCTGGGTCATCGTGACCTCGTCGAGCCAGGACAGGTCGCGCTGCAGGGTGGCGGTGGCGGGCTGCTGGACGGTCGTCATGGGGTCCCTCCGGTCGTTCCTCTGCTGCCACTGGTCGGCCGCGGTTGGTCGGCAAAGGTAGGGAGGCCGGTGGTGAGCTGCGACACAGCAAGCGCGGTGCCGGTACCGATCGCGCGGCGACTCTGTGACCCGCGTCGCAGGTAACGTCAGAGGCATGTCCGGACGGCGGCGTCCCGGCCCCTCCGACTGGGGCCAGGCCTCCCGGGTCGTGGCCGAGGCCTACTTCCCGCACCAGCTGCGACTCGTGCGGGGCGCCTCACACCCCCGACTGACCCTGCGCACCCTCGACCTCGGGCCCGTGCTGATCGGGCACGTGGGCTGGGGGGCCGACGTCGCGGTCGAGTGCGACTACCCCGGCGCCTACGAGGTCAACATGCCCCTGACCGGGCACCTGGAGAGCCGCGGCCGGCACAGCCCGGTGACGTCGGTGCCCGGGCAGGCGACGGTGTTCCGGGCCGACACCCCGTCGCTGATCAGCCACTGGGACGCCACGTGCACCGTGCTCGGGGTGAAGTTCGACGGTGCGTGGCTGGAGCGGGAGGCCGAGCGGGTCCTCGGCGCCGACCGGGCGACCACGCGCGTGACCCTGCCCGACCAGCTCGACCTGAACTCCGGCCAGGGCCTGGCCTGGCGGCAGCTGGTCACCAGCCTGTCGGCCCACCTGCGCGCACCGGACCTGTTCGGGGACAGCAGCCTGGTGCGCGACCAGCTCGCCGGCGCCCTGACGGCGGGCTTCCTGCTCACCGGCTGCCCGACCGACGGGAGGGGTGCGGCCCAGCCGCGCACCGTCAAGCGGGTCGTGGACGCCCTCCGCGAGGACCCCGCCCGCGCCTGGACCGCCGGGGAGATGGCCGCGCTGGCCGGCACCAGCGTCCGGCGGCTGCAGGAGGGCTTCCGCCAGTGGCTGGACTGCACGCCGACGGAGTACCTGGTCGACGTCCGGGTGCGGCGGGCCCACGCCGACCTGCTGGCGGACCCGACCGCCACCGTCAGCGACGTCGCCGCCCGCTGGGGGTTCTCCAGCGCGAGCCGGTTCGCCGCGGCCCACCGCCGCGCGTACGGGTGCTCGCCGTCCGACGCCCGCCGCTGAGTGCTGCCTCCTGGGCGAGGTGGTGTGCGGTACCGGCGCCTCCTCGGCCGCGGGTGCGCCGCAAGCGCACATCCGGTGCGCGCGGCGGTCCCCGTCGTGGCCGAGCCGGGGTCGCCGGGCCGACGTACCGTCGACGGGGTGAGCATCGCCCCGCCGTCGACGGTCACCCTCGACAACCGCTTCGCCCGCGAGTTCCCCGAGATGGCCGTCCCGTGGCAGGCCGAGGAGGTCCCCGACCCGCGGCTGCTGGTGCTCAACGACGCGCTCGCCGTCGAGCTCGGTCTCGACCCGGCCTGGCTGCGCACCCCCGACGGCGTGCGGCTGCTCGTGGGCGACCGGGTGCCCGACGGCGCCACCCCGGTGGCCCAGGCCTACGCCGGGCACCAGTTCGGCGGGTTCAACCCGCGGCTGGGCGACGGGCGCGCCCTGCTGCTCGGTGAGCTCGTCGGCGCCGACGGCCGCCTGCGCGACCTCCACCTGAAGGGCTCCGGCCGCACCCCCTTCGCGCGCGGCGGCGCCGACGGGCTGGCCGTGGTCGGCCCGATGCTGCGGGAGTACGTCGTCAGCGAGGCGATGCAGGCCCTCGGCGTCCCGACGACCCGGTCCCTCGCCGTGGTCGCGACCGGCCGCCCGGTGCGCCGCGAGACGGTGCAGCCGGGCGCCGTGCTCGCCCGGGTGGCGAGCAGCCACCTGCGGGTGGGCAGCTTCCAGTACGCCCGCGTCACGGGGGACGGCGACCTGCTGCGCCGCCTGGCCGACGCCGCGATCAGCCGCCACCACCCCGCCGCCGCCGATGCCGAGCACCCGCACCGCGCCCTGTTCGAGGCCGTCGCCACCGCCCAGGCGTCGCTGGTCGCGCAGTGGATGCTCCTGGGGTTCGTGCACGGCGTCATGAACACCGACAACACGACGATCTCCGGCGAGACGATCGACTACGGGCCGTGCGCCTTCATGGAGGCCTTCGACCCGGCGACGGTCTACAGCTCGATCGACCACGGCGGGCGCTACGCCTACGGCAACCAGCCGCTGGCCGTGGAGTGGAACCTCGCCCGCTTCGCCGAGGCCCTCCTCCCCCTGTTCTCCGACGACCACGAGCAGGCCGTCGCCCTGGCGACGGAGTCCCTGGGCACGTTCCGCCCGGCGTACGACGCCGCCTGGTCGGCGGGCATGCGGGCCAAGCTCGGCCTGCCCGCGGGTCTGGACGACGACGTCGCGTCGTCCCTGGTCGACGACCTGCTCCCCCTGCTGCAGGCCGACCACGTCGACTGGACGTCGTTCTTCCGGCGGCTCGGCGCCGCCGCCCGTGGGGACGCCGAGCCCGCCCGGCTGCTGTTCCTCGACCTGGCCCGGTTCGACGGCTGGCTGGAGCGCTGGCGCGCCCTGGGTCCGGACGCCGACGCGATGGACCGGGTCAACCCGGTCTACACGCCCCGCAACCACCTGGTCGAGGAGGCGCTCAGCGCCGCCACCGACGGCGACCTCGACCCGCTCGAGCGGCTCCTGGACGCGGTGACCCGACCCTTCGAGGAGCGCCCCGGCCTGAGGCGCTTCGCCGCGCCCGCCCCGCAGGACTTCGGCGCCTACCGCACCTTCTGCGGGACCTGACGCCCCGCACCCCGACCCGGGGTCAGGAGGTGAAGATCGCCGACTCGTACTCGAAGCTCGGGCTGACCTCCATGACGAGGTCGGCCGGGTCGGTGGCGCCGAAGGCCAGCCGGAACACGCTCTCCCGACCCGGGAGCAGCGTGGTCGACGGCGTCCCGCCGATGCCGTTGGCCGAGTCGTAGACCTGCTCCTCCTCGGTCACACCGCTCTGCAGCGAGGCCGAGAACGACACCGGGTCGTAGTTGCCCGTCGTCCCGTTGACGACCGTGACGTCGAAGACCACGAAGGCCGGCGGGGCCGGCTCACCGACCGCGGCGCTGTCGGAGGGCGTGTAGGGCTGCGGCGGGCCGACCGTGACGGCCAGACCGTTCTCGTAGGTGTACGTCTCGCCGAAGCGCGGGTTTGGCGCCGCGGCCGGCGCGCTCGACGACTCCGCGCTGCTGCCCCCGTCGACGTTCGCGCAGTACTCGGTCCACCGGGCGTAGACGTCGGGGTCGGCGCACTCCTCCGCGGCGGGCAGCGCCACGCCCTCGGGGTCGGCGGGGGCGGACGACGCGCCGGACGGCGTCCCCGACACCTCCACGCCGCAGCCGGCGAGCAGGAACAACCCGGCAGCCAGGCTGCCCGTCAGACGGCTGCGCATCGAGAGAACCCCCGTGGATCGACGTGGCGCGGAGCGGACCGACGGTAGTCGGCGCTGCCCGCCAGCCGGTGGAGGCGGCGGCGCGCCACCTCCACCGGCCGCGGGTTCAGCGGGTGCCGCCCCCGATCGCGGGCCCCTCGTCGACGTCCCGCACGCCCTTCTCGACGCCCTCCGTGGAGGACCGGGTGGTGTAGCCCTCGGGGTCGGACTCCTCGATCAGCACGTCGTCGCGGATGGTGTCCGGCGGGGGCTGCGGGACGACGGCGACCTCCTGCGGCCGACCGGCCTGCTCGGGCTGCTCGGGCTGCTGGCCGCCCTTGGACGTGGCGGCCGCGACACCGGCGGCGGCCGCGCCGACGACCGCGGCGGCGCCGGCGATGACGCCCTTGGCCGACAGCCCGGCCTTGCCGCTGTCCCCGTGCGAGCCGACGGCGGCGTCGGCACCGGGCGTGCCGACGTCCAGGTGCTCGTTCACCGAGCCCCGCCACGCACCGGTGGCGTAGCCCTCGTCCTCGATCAGGGCCTTGAAGCGCTCGAGGTCGGAGCGGACCTGCCGCTCGACGATGCCGAGCTTGTCGCCGACCTGCTCCACCGCGCCCTCGGGCTCGTACTCCAGCGAGAGGTACACGATCGTCGAGCCCGGGCCGGCCGGCTCGAAGCGGACGGCGCCGGCGTTGGTGGCCCCGCCGGTGGCGGCCCAGGCGATCTTCTGGTCGGGCACCTGCTCGAGGATGGAGGCCTCCCACTCCCGCCGGACGCCGGCGATCTCGGCGACCCAGTGCAGGCGCCGGTCGTCGAGCTGGCGGACCTCCCTCACCCCGCCCATGAAGTGCGGGAAGTCCTCGAACTGGGTCCACTGGTCGTAGGCCTGGGTCACCGGTACGTCGACCTGGACCGACTTCTCCACCCTGGTGGTCATCGTGCGCACTCCCTCGTCACCGGGTCCCGCTGGACATCGAGCTCCCGCGCTACCCGCAACGAGGCGAGGTGACGCACGCCACAGGGGATGACGGCCGGGTCAGCTGTCGAACTCGGGGCCGCCGAACCCGTAGGGCGGCTCCTCCGTCGGCCGACCGGGCAGCTGACGCACCCCGAACGCGACCACCTGGTCGACGCGGATCATCCGCCAGGCGTCGACGAGCAGCCACGGGTGCTCGGACTCCCCCACCCGCGCGAGCCCCTCGCTCACCCACCGGGTGACGTCGCGGGGCTCCTGGATCCCGAGGTGGTAGACGCGGCTGAAGGTCGTCGTGGGGGCCCAGGCCACCGTGTAGTCGATGGAGACCCACATGCCGTCGTCGCTGGTCACGGCCGCACGCTAACGGGATCGGCCGCCACCGGCCTGTCGGGGACGGCCCGCGGCGGGAGGCGGGGGGGGGGGGGGGCCCCCCCCCCCCCCCCCCCCCCCCCCCCACCCCCCCCCCCCCCGCCCGCGAACCCACCCCGCCCCCCCCCCCCCCCCCCCCCCCCCCCCCCCCCCCC